>NZ_JAAHFZ010000005.1:0-246469 GCF_010672795.1 Moorena sp. SIO1G6 | reverse complement strand
ATCCCATCAACGACGAGCCAAGAGCCTATTTCGTTTGGGATTTGATTATCTGCGCTCAATTTTCACCAATCTTGACCACCACTTCCCAGCTTTTCTTAACTCTCTCCATTTTTTGTCCTGTACTTAGAGATCAAGGTCATTTCGGCAACAAGCAATGCAAGATGAAATTATTCAATTACTGGTTTGGATGGACTACCGTTTGGCAGTTTTGTTCACAGTATTTATCCCCTTGATGCTGCTAATTTGGGCATTTTTCCAGAAAGCAGATGCTATGGTACGCCTGTTGATTATCTATTGGCGTGTTTCCAGTCTCCTAGCGATTACAGTTTACTTGTTGATTGTCGGTTGGCCGATTGCTTATGTGTGTGCTTTGAGCTCCCGTATTCTGATCCCCATCTCCCTGTGGTTTTGGATTGACTTGAATGAGGAGATTGATGATAGGCCCGCTAGTCCCCTGAAGCTAACACTGACATCTTGGCGTTGGGCAATGACTATTTACTGTACTCTGGGGACAATCGCTAGTATTCCATTTCTACGTTGTGCCTTTGTCCCAGGAGCAATCACATCTGGATTTTGTCAGGTGTTGAGGGAGCCGCCTTTGTTATTCAAACAGTATTTCCATGGTGGTTATACCCCTGGATTTTTGGGCTTTATCGGAATGGTGGGATTATTCTTCTATGTCCTTTACTTAAGCTATTTCGTTCTGTTTCGACTCGGCAAACAAGGACGATCAGCTATTGAACCATGAAATGGGTTATGGCTTTGGATTTTGTAGGGCAGTAGCATCTTCTTTGAGACTCCCCACGGCGCTTATGCCGGGGGAGTCTTGGTTCAAAGGAGGTAAGCATTCAGCAGTCAGGGGTCAGCGGTCAGCCGTCAGGTTATTTTATTCAAAAGCTTTTCCCGTAGGGTGCCCATAGCGCATAAGCTGTTCGGTGTAGCATGGGCGTAGCCCATAGGCTGATAGCTGAATACTTACCCCGGTGCGCTTTCCCCATTAAGAATTAAATTCGCCACTGGTCGCACCGCAAAGTAAGGTTGATTAACGGATTCGGAATTCTACTTAACCTACAGGCAAAGCGCTAGATCAGATTTTATGGTCACCACCAGTACGATAAAGCTAAATATATCATTATATCCTGCCAATAGGCAACGCCACAACTAAAAACTCACAACTGAAAACTCACAGATGATGGATTCCATTGGTAGGCGTCTAGAACAATACACCATCAAACGCCCAAAAGAGGTATTGATAGTTACCGCACAGATAGCTGGTGAACAGGATCAAATTGCTATTTTTAAAGGTTTTTCCAGTTCTTTAATGCGTCCGACATCCTTTGACCCAGATGTAGCGGTCTTACCAGCACAGGCAAAGATCATTAGCATAGATCGAGTGGCTGCTCCCTATAATCCACAGTCTCCTCGTTATCTTCAGCAAGGACTGACTTTGGAAACTATGGAAAAGTTGTTGGAGAATGCTGGTGTTTAATTTAGCATCCTGGCTAGGTTGTGGCTGCTAAGTTCCAAGGGAGGAACGTAAATTTTGGTAAAGTTTTGCCTGAAGGCCCTTGGGACCTAAGTGTATTTGGATCTAGTTAGTCAATTTTGATAAAGTCTTGCCAGAAGCCTAACAGGGCTAAATGTACTTGGATCTAGTTAGTCAATGTTTGAGTAAATCTTGGATAAACTCTGGCCAAAGCGCTCACAGGGCTAAATGTACTTGGATCATAATCTGAATGTACTTGGATCATAATCTGATCACAAGCATGTATGGGATCACAACCATAGGTTGGATGTATTGATGGATATCTACCAAAGCAAAATAAAGTGTTATTCTCCACAGTGAGTGTGTAATGTGAGGAAATTGAAATTATGGTTACATCCCCTGTCCGTATCCAGGGATTGGATAGTGCTGAGTTCTCATCCAAGAATCAGCCAATGAACTGCCCCAATGTCAGGTTACCTTGGCAACCCCTAACTCTACCCACAACCCCATTATTCGGTACCGATGGCATTCGGGGACGAGCAGGAACATTGCTCAGTGAAGATTTGGCTTTACAAGTGGGTTTCTGGGCTGGTCTTGTGTTACAGGAATACTCAGCTGTACCAGGACCGGTGATTTTAGGGCAGGATTCACGCAATTCTAGTGATATGTTGGCAACAGCCTTAGCTAAGGGGTTGACTACAGCAGGTCTAGAGGTGTGGCACCTGGGATTATGTCCCACTCCTGGTGTTGCCTACCTGTGCAGTGCCACAAGTGCCATAGGGGGTGTGATGATTTCTGCTAGTCATAATCCTCCAGAAGACAATGGGATTAAGTTTTTTAGCGGGAAAGGCACTAAGCTATCTCAGGAGCTGCAAAAGCATATAGAAGCTGGATTGAGGGGTTTTATTGGTCAGGCTGTAGTGAGTAAAACCCAAGGGAAGTATCACTATCGCCCAGGGTTGGTCACCGATTATGCAGCAGCACTTCACCGTCCTCTGAAAGGAGTGACGAATTTACAAGGCATGAAGATTGTGCTGGATTTGGCTTGGGGGGCAGCAGTGCGACTCTCAGGACAAGTGTTTGAGCAGTTGGGGGCACAAGTGATCTGCTTGCATGACCAGGCAGATGGCGATCGCATTAATGTCAATTGTGGCTCTACTCACCTCGAACCCCTGAAAGCTGCGGTAAAAGAATACCAAGCAGATCTTGGGTTTGCCTTTGATGGTGATGCAGACCGATTGATGGCAGTAGATGCCCAGGGTCGGGAGATCAATGGAGATTACATCCTCTATTTTTGGGGTCAAACCTTACGTGCTGCCCAAAAGCTACCAGAAGACATAATGGTAGCAACGGTAATGGCAAATTTAGGATTTGAACGAGCCTGGAAGCAGTTGGGGGGTAAATTCCTACGGACAGCGGTCGGAGATCAGCATGTCCAAGCTAAAATGCTCCAAACTGGAGCTATGCTAGGGGGTGAGCAATCGGGACATATCATCTGTCACCATTATGGTTTGACTGGGGATGGCATGTTAACTGCTTTACATCTAGCTTCTTTGGTCCGTGAATCTGGGATGACCTTAGGGGAGTTAGTAGACCAAAGTTTCCAGACTTACCCCCAACTGCTGCGTAATGTCAGGGTAGAAGACCGAGAACGCCGACGTGGATGGCAAGAGTGTGAAGCGATCACGAATGCGATCGCAAAAGGGGAAGCAGCCATGGGAGACCAAGGTCGAATTCTGGTTCGTGCTTCTGGTACTGAACCCCTGATCCGGGTGATGGTCGAAGCCGCCAATTCTCAACTTGCTCACCACTGGACATCAGAGTTAGTTAACGTCGTTGAGCGATATTTAGCTAACTGATTGACCAAACTGTTTCCAGCAACTGCTCAGCATATAACTTGCATCGTTAACTTGTATCTTTGTTAACTTATACCGTTTCAGTGATCGGGTTGTGTTGACGGTTTATGGTTGACGGTTTATGGTTGACGGTTTATGGTTGACGGTTTATGGTTGACGGTTTATGGTTGACGGTTTATGGTTGACGGTTTATGGTTGACGGTTTATGGTTGACGGTTTATGGTTGACGGTTTATGGTTGACGGTTTATGGTTGACGGTTTATGGTTGACGGTTTATGGTTGACGGTAAATCATCAACCCTGATGTGAGTCTCTCTTGAGGAAAACTCCGTGCCTATCTACGGTCACAAACCAGATCGGTGGAAAGCATCAGGAAAAAGGGTTAAAAACCCTGAACTTAATACTTAATAGGGGTGCATAGAAAACTATTGCCAGCATGTTCGTGATAGTTATAGCTGACGAAATGCTTGATTACTTTCAAGGTTCCAATAACGCCATGGCCACCTCACCATAACATTAAAACTCCCGTTACTTTTGCTCAATTAGTCCCGGTGCGCTTTCCGTTGGCGAATTAAATTCGCCACGGGTCGCACCGCAAATTAATGGGAGTTTTTTACCTTGTTTTTCTATCAATAAAGGTTAATCATGCTAGTTTTCGTAATTCCACTCAAGAGTCGAAAGCTTTCCAAATCTTGGGAACATGTATCTAAATTATTTGAACGCTGTGTCAAATCAGTATGTAATCAAACATCATCGGAATTTAGAGTAATCGTTGTTTGTAATGAAACGCCACAGATTACATTCAGTCATCCCCATATCATTTATCTTCAGGTTGATTATCCTACTCCCAAAGAGCCAAGCCAGAGGGTTAGAGGAAATACAGATAAAGGACGTAAGCTTTTGACAGGATTAACTTATGCTCGTCGATTTGACCCAACTCATGTTATGAATGTCGATGCCGATGATTGTGTTAGCAAACAGTTAGCGGAATTGGTTAGGCAAAATCCTCAGGAAAATGGCTGGTTTATTAATAGAGGTTATAAGTATCGAGATGGAGAAGATTGTTTGTATTTAAAACGAAAACAATTCTATCGAATGTCGGGTACAGCGAACATTCTTAGATGGGATTTACTAGAGTTACCTGAGAAACCTGAATACAATCGCGGTTATGGCTACTACAAGTTTTATATTGATCATGGGAAAGTTAAAAGTATTCTAGCCAACAAGGGAACCCCTCTAAAACCATTACCCTTTTCCGGTAGTGTTTATATCCTTGGTACTGGTGAGAATCTATCAGCAAATGAAGAAAGATTATCCTTTAACATCTTCAATCGAAAGGCGTTGAGCAAATCAATTTGTGATGAATTTGGCTTGTACAAGCTGGCTTGACCATCGCGCAAACACCAATTTCAAATTTATCATGCCAAATTAAGAAATAATAACATCGATAGACAATGGGATGGTTCTGCCATGGTCAAAGGTCGGTCAAAATCTAAGTCATCAAAGAAAGGGAAAACGCCATCTGAGACCACAACCTTAAATCTCAAGCAACAGTTAGCTCAAAAACGCCGAGCGCAACGGGAGCGTAGAGAAATCATCCAAATTATTACTATGACAGCAGCTTTTGGAGCCATTATCGGGGTGTTGCTTGCTCTAGTGGTTGATCCTAAAGCTGGTGCAGCTGCAGTAGCTGGTCTGCCTTGTCTGGTTCTGTCCTATAAATATCCTCGCACAGCACTTTGGGCATTCCTGATCTATATGCCTTTTAGTGGTACAATCATTTACTCCATTGGCAATAGTCCACTGCTGCAGCTGGCTAAAGATGGTATCTATATCCCTGCTTTGATTGGTCTAGTACAACAGTGTAAGCAGGAAAGAAAACCAATCATAATAGCCAAGTCCCTAATGCTACCCTTAGGCATTTTGTGCGCATCAAGTTTGCTGACATTCTTGTTTGCTAATGGCTCCCAGCAACTACTTCCCCCTTGTTCAGATCTACCAGGGATGCGTAGAGGTATAACCTGCGAAGATGGACAGCCGATACTAATGGGAATTTTGGGTTTGAAAGTTTTTTTGGGATACATTCCCTTAATCTTTTGTGCCTACTACCTGATCCGTAGCAAGAAAGAATTACTCTTCCTCTCAAGGATGTTCACAGTTCTGGCTATTATCTGCTGTAGCCTTGCCTTTATTCAGTACATGATGCTGAAAACTGGTAGATGCGCTGGAACCCAATTCAGACACGGGGCTGCCTTATTCAAAGCTTCCCTAGATGCTAGATGTTTTGTGGGTGGGTCTTTGCTGTATAGTCCTCAAGTGGGACAAATCCGCTTACCGGGAACCTTTGTTGCCCCTTGGCAGTGGGGCTGGTTCCTGATTTCTAATGCCTTTTTTAGCTTTGCTACTGCTTTCAGCGACCCCTCAGCTCGTTGGCGGAGTGTTGGTTTAGGTGCCATGGCATCGGTTTTTGTTCTCGCAGTAGTCTCTGGTCAGCGGATTGCTCTGGCTTTGGTGCCAACTGTAACCGTAATCCTGCTCGTTTTAACGGGTCAAGTCACTAACCTTAAACGGTTTTTACCTATTTTGGGAGGATTAGGGCTTTTATTAGGAATTGCGGCAACTGCTTTTCCTGAAGTAGTTCAGGAACGGATAGATAGTTTGATCGGTCGTTGGGAAGCTTCACCAGCGGATGATTTTATCCTTCATCAATTTGCTTTTACCTGGAGTAGACTAAGAGGCTCATTAATTGGTCTGGGATTAGGACGAGCGACCAACTCTGCTCGTGTTTTTGGTAAAACCAGTTTGGTAGAAACTTGGTTTCCCAAAGTGATGCATGAAGTTGGTCCGCTGGGGCTGCTGGCTTTTCTAGTATTTGTAACTGCGATTACTGTACTTACCTTCAAGGCTTACCGCTCAGTGAAAAACAAGGATTTGCGGAGTATCGGTGCCAGCTATTGGGTACTTATTTTGTTTATTAGCTACCAAACCTATTACTATCCCTTGGATGTAGATCCAGTGGCAGTATATTATTGGTTGATTACTGGTGTTATCCTCAAGTTGCCTGAAATAAATCGTCAAGAACAAGAGGAACTAGAGAAACTAGAGGCAGCACAGGCAAACGAGCCTCAACCTAAAAAGAAACGAGGTATCAAGGCATCGAAAAAGGGAAAAGGGAAACGGCAAAAGGCAAAAGGCAGGGTAAGCGCCCTAAAAATTGAGTAAAAATGTGATATAGAGCCAGGATCATGACCATATTAAGCCTTGATTCCTAGCACTATTGCACTTTTTTAACCCAAGTACCACTAGCCCAAAACTGGACATTCATCGATTAATTTGAGTTTGCTGATTTTTTTCGATTCATCAAGATTCCTAAAGAAAACAAACTAAGCCCTAAAATCGTTCCTGGTTCTGGAACAGTGCTAAAAATAATATTCCCTTTTTCGACTAATATTTTGGTATCCGAGGTTGGGTCAACAGCAAAAGTTTCAAAAGTTGTTCCTAAAGCTTGAGCAACAATAGGAACTCCAAAAGTGTTACTTGTAGTGTTAATTGTATCGTTGAAGCTGGTTAATATACCATCTGTAAACGTTAGAAATGGACTGGGAGGTACCACATCACTTTCATCAATAAAAACACTATCAGTGACTAATCCCAAACCTGGTATGTCAAGATAAATTTCAGCCGACGCTTTTAGATCTAAATCGACACCAACTAACTGATTCATCTGGATAGTTTCCACTCCAACCCCAGTGATAGGGGCACTCTCATAGCGAAGGATACCAAAGCCAAGATTATCATTGAGAGTCTCAAGTGTACTAATAAACTCAAATTTCATAGCAGCAGCTTGAGCCAGATTAGGGACAAGAGCAAAAAGACCTAAAATTGCGCCAGTAGTAGTTGTAACTGCTAATGTTTTATAAAGGTTAGGTTTCATGATTTTTGATTCCTATTGAATTGATTTGTGGCATTGACAGGATGAAATAGCGTGGTCAAGCTCCTGATTGACTGACGAAAAATTAGTTTTAGTCGGCGTTCTTGGGAGTTCCCCCCTGAGCAACTGGCTTTCCACTGGGCTTACAGGGGTTCCGCACACAGCCACTCCCCATGAGCAACTGCATCAAGACAGATTGGTTTGATGAGCTATTTTGAAATGTTAGATATCAAGTGCTGACCTTAGGCTTGGTTTCTTTTCTTTTACTGCTTGAGGTTGACAGCTATGAAACCAATTAACTCGTTAATGTTGATGGCTGATTCCTTTCCCAAAAATATTATTATATAGAATCGGGACTAATTTAGCTATTTGAATTCAAATTTATAAAATCTTTAAATAAATAAAGTTAATATTTCCAATTATGAAGTTTTTATAAAAAATACTTTGATGAGAAATAATTCAGAGCAACAGATGAGTAATGGATTTAAGGGACTTTCGTCCTGGGTTAATAGGAGTAGGTAGTAGGGAGTGGGGAGTAGGGGTAAGCAATCTGATGAACAGCCAAGGCATCGGTCTCAAGCACTGCCCACCCTACATGAACTACAAAATAAGCCCAAGTACTGATTATAAAATATAAGTAAATATGATCAAGATATCACTACAAATAGCAATAGGTTAGGAGTTGGCTGTAGCGAACGCATAATCACCACTAAGCCGAAATCCCAAAACCAGATGACGAAGCAGTCAAGGCAGGCAACGCGATGTTCCTTCGGAACCGCTACGCGAACGCATTAAACCTTCACAACCCTGATTAGTTGATTAACCAATTGATTAACCCCTAGCAAACGGGAAAAGGCAAACTACAAACGGTTTTTTGAACCGGTCTCCACGGATAACTGTTCCCTGTACTATGCTGGGACAGCGTTTCTAGCTCCCGTGAGGTACAGATTCAGCAATGAAACCCCTATCTTCTAAGACTCAGGTGTACCTCACCAGCCATGGGAAAGCTGTATTGGTTTTACCTCTTAGCTTAAGAATTGTCTAACTTTCCATAAAACCACGGATGTCCAAGGATAGCATGTTAGTTAAACTATTATCGATTGTCGGCATTATCAGCAGTTAAATGCTTAAGGACAAAGTACTCAAAACAACGACAATGATTTCTGTAATTATCCCTACTTACGGACGGGAAGACCCTTTGCGGGATACCCTAGAAGATGTCCTCAAGCAAGACTACCCTGCTTTTGAAGTACTGGTTGTTGATCAAACTCGAACCCACAAACCAGAGATTCAATCCTATTTAGAGCAGCTGGCTAATGCTGGTAAGATTCGCTGGTTCCGGGTTGATTGGGCAAGTTTACCTGGGGCAAGAAATTATGGGGTAAGGCGGGCATCCGGGGAGATTATTGTGTTTATTGATGATGATATCAAGATGCCACCGGGGTATTTAACTGCTCACGCTCGTAACTATGAACAATCCCCAGAGATTGGGGCAGTGGCAGGACGAGTATTTGACCGGATGAAGCTAGCGGAGAAAGGAGCAGCAGCAGATTCCCCCACTCCCTCTTACACCATTGAAGACTTGCCTAAGGAGGCCATGGACCCTGGGATTGCATGGTATTACATAGACTTAGTCCATACCGTCAAGCCTCAACGGGTGATATCAGCCCGAGGCTGCAATATGTCTTTCCGCCGGGAGATTTTTACGAAGTATGGGCTGCACTTTGATGAACAGTTCCGGGGCAGTGCGGTTCGTGAGGAGTCGGATTTTTGTTTGCGATTTCGCCGCACTGGTTATCAAATTTGGTATGACCCAGATGCTTATTTAGTCCATTTAGGGGAAGAAACTGGGGGATGTCATGATATTACTACGCGATCGCTTGAGTATCAGTTGACCTTTTATCACAACCATTTCCTGATGGGGATGAAAAACCTTACCCTTAGTGAACAGCTACAGCTGTTTGGTCGTCTATTTGATTGCCACGTCTTAGGGAATCCTCCTTGTAATAAAAGTGGTTCCCCGATTAAAATTATTAGCCGCGCTGTTTTCTACATGTTGGGCTTTTTAAAAGCACTCGGTACACGCATCAAATCTATCTGGGATGATGGTCAAATTTATACTCGGCTAGACGGCGAGACGGTTGAAGGTTAGTTGGTTGAAGGTTAGTTGGTTGAAGGTTATTTTGGTTGAAGGTTAGTTGGTTGAAGGTTATTTTGGTTGAAGGTTAGTTGGTTGAAGGTTAGTTGGTTTAAGGTTAGTTGGTTTAAGGTTAGTTGGTTGAAGGTTAGTTGGTTTAAGGTTAGTTGGTTTAAGGTTGCCAGTTAAAGCGAGCGTTTAAATCTTAAACCTACCAATAAATAAACCTAATTATGATCTTGCCCCTTCAATTAAACCATTTAAAATTTAGTCTAGCGGTTTCTAGCCTAATCAGGTACACAATATTTTTTACCTCTTCCCTCTTACCTGTTCCTTGTTAACTGTTCTATCTTCACTAAAACAAAAAAAATGTACCTCACCAAATTAAAACCGCTATAGTCATAATTGCTGATCTTAAAGTCATAATAATTAAAATTTAATCCTGTTTTAAAAACAAAATTTATAAGTATAGTTTAAGTAACAAGAACTAAAAATACCTATTTATAGCGTTTCTAGGACTCATGAGGTACACATAATTGTTTGACTATTGGCTCTTGCCTCTTCTCTCTTACCTGCTCCGAAGTCCCTGCTCCGTTCGCGTAGCGTGGCCTACGGCCTCAGTCCCTGCTCCCTAAAACCCAGATATTTGTACCTCACAAGTCGTAGAATTGCTATATTTTCACTAGTCTTAAGTAGGTAGTTTGGTACTGGTACAAGAGCTAAGTTTAACTGAGATCTCTCACCATTGTGATTAATCCTACATGAACCAAGCTGATTGATACTACGGGAACGCCAAGGGCGAACAACCTCCAACCTCCAACCTTGGCCTTTCGGCCACGCGATCGCGTTCAACCAGCAACCAGCAACCAGCAACCTTCAACCTTCAACCAGCAACCAGCAACCAGCAACCAGCAACCTTCAACCAGCAACCAGCAACCAGCAACCAGCAACCTTCAACCTTCAACCTTCAACCTTCAACCAGCAACCTTCAACCAGCAACCGTTAACTGTCAAAAAATTACCCATGAAAATCTTAGTTGCTAGCCACTCCTATATTGTTGACCTTAACTGCGAGAAGTTACGAACACTCGCTCACTTAGAACCTAACATTGAGGTAACTGTGGTGGTTCCCCGGCGCTGGCGTCCTGGTGGTGTCCAAAATCGCATCATTGAAACCCAACCCCGTGAGGAAGGTTCATTTCGGGTGGTACCAGTGTCTAACTTTAGTGAAAATAATCAGGGACTGCTGACATTTGGGCTAGATATTATCTCTTTATTGAAACAGTTTCGCCCCAATATTATTCAAGTGGAACAGGGAGCTAAAGCATTAGGTTATGCTCAATTTATTACCCTGAATAAGCTATTGGGACTAAAGGCAAAAAACCTATTTTTTACTTGGTGGAACCTGCCCTACCAGGTAAAATTTCCAGTGTCTGTGTTGGAAGGGTATAACCTGGGCCATACCGATGGACTGATTTGTGGGAATCAGGATGGGGTAGAAATCCTGCGACAACATGGTTATAACGGAGCAGCTAAAGTAATGCCCCAATTGGGGGTAGATGAAAGCCTGTTTCTTCCCCAACCTCAGCCAGAGTTAAAACAGCAGTTGGGAATTCAACCCAATGATTTTGTGGTGGGATTTGTGGGACGGTTTGTAGAGGAGAAGGGATTACTGACTTTGGGTCAAGCCCTAGCTGGGTTATCTGGGATGCAGTGGAAGTGGCTGCTGCTAGGGCGTGGTCCCCTCAAGCCGATATTGATGGAAAAGGCGGCAGAGTGGGGAATTAAAGACCAACTGATTTGGATTGAGAGTGTTCCCCATGACGAGGTACCTCGTTATATTAATGTGATGAATACTCTGGTGCTACCATCAGAGACTAATTATAAGTTTAAAACCTTAACTAGTGTAGGTTGGAAGGAACAATTTGGTCATGTGCTAATTGAGGCGATGGCATCTAAAGTACCAGTAATTGGTTCCGATTCTGGAGAAATTCCCTATGTGATTGGGGATGCTGGGTTGGTGTTTCCTGAAAAGAATGAGTCGGAGTTACGACATTGTTTACAGCAGCTAATCAAGCAACCAGAGTTGGCTGAGAAATTAGGATATTTGGGTTATGTACGGGCAATGGAGCAGTATACCAATAAGGCGCTAGCTAAACAGCTGTTGAATTTTTATCAGGAATTAATTGAGAATTGAGAATTAAGAATTAAGAATTGGGAATTAAGAATTAAGAATTGAGAATTAAGAATTGGGAATTGGGAATTGGGAATTGGGAATTGGGAATTGGGAATTGGGAATTGGGAATTGGGAAGTAAGAATTAAGAATTGAGAATTAAGAATTGGGAATTGGGAATTCGGAATTGGGAATTCACCATTTTAGAAATTAATAATTCTTCATTCTTCATTCTTCATTCTTCATTCCCACCTCTATGGACTGTTTTGACCCATTTCAAGCGTTTAGGACGCACAGACATCCGAGCGGTAGTAGCAGCCATCACCAGCATCCAGTGCAATAGATAAAGATTTCCCCTCAAGGTCTGCAAGAAACTAACCAATAGGTTAGAAACACGTAATCTTCGATTTTGATTGGTGCGGCGCAGCCCGACAAACATGCCAATCACTGATAGGGTGACAGTTAGGCCAGTAATGGGGCTAAAAATAGGTAGACGGTTACGGGCAATAGCCATCAAACAGTCTGGTACAGCAGCAGTGGGCAAAAAGTACTGGATGATCAAGTAGGTAAATAAATCTAGAGTTTTCCGCAAACCTAGGCGGTTACTTACAATTAAACGCCAGTAATCTAAATAGCGCTGGTACCCTCCTTCTGCCCAACGGTTCCGTTGATGCCAGAGTGCGATCGCACTGGTAACTCCTTCTTCTTCTACTGGCGGAAAATTGAGAAAGCCAATATCCCACTGATCGAGGTGTAGGCGAATGGTTAAATCTAAGTCGTCGGTGATGGTTTCTTCATTCCAGGCACCGCAACGCTGTAGTGCGGAACGTCGGACAAACTGACCATTGCCCCGCAATTCACCAATCCCACCAACTGCAATACGTTGCTGTTGGAAATAGCTGTCGAGAGCCATTTCTGCCATTTGCCCTCGTGTCCAGAAATTCAGTGGTGCATTTGCGATCGCTTTTCTGACCTGCACTGCTCCCACTCGCGGGTTAGTAAATAAGGGCAAAACCCGCCGTAGCATATCTTTGGGAACTTTAGCATCTGCATCAAATACTGCTACAATCTCCCCTTTAGTTAAACCCAGTACCTGATTGAGTGCCCCTGATTTGCCGCCCCCGGCATTAGCACTCCGGTGCAGTACCTTCAACTGGTCGTATGTTGCTGCTAACTTATCTAAGATTTCTGGTGTTTGGTCAGTACTGTAATCGTCAATTACCCACAGTTCATACTGATTTTTGGGGTAATCTAATTGACACAGAGACTTAACTAAATTACTGATGACAGTTTCTTCATTTTTTGCTGCTACTAGCAGAGACACAAAGGGAAAATCGTCTTTTTCCTCATCTAAACAGGGTTGAGGGGTTTTTAACGGTCGAGCCAGCAAGCACCGTAGGGCATGAATTCCTAATATTGTTGTTAAGCTCAAGCTCACCCAGATCCCCCAAGACACCAAATGCAGTGCTATGGTTATGCACCACACTATGGTTAACACTAAAGCTGCTTTGCGTCGGCGTCCTTCTAGTCCCTGGAAAAATAAGCTAGTTTCAAACTCTTCCTCTGACAAGTTAGACAGCATAGAGCCAAGTTGCTTCAGCTCTTGGCTTGGCGCTTTTTCTGACCAGGAATTCTCCGACATAAGCTATGTACTGCAACTACCAACTAAGGCCACTAATGCCTTATTCTATCCGAAATTGTTACAAAACTATTAAATTCTATCAAGTAAAGTATAGTTTAGGACATAACTCTCATCTGGGGTTTGAAGGAAACAGGTAACATAAACATTTGTTAACCTTTACTTCCACGTAAGGAGTCTGTTCAGGAAGTTTTGAGGGTGAGGGCAAGGTGTTATCTTAATGGTGTTATCTTAATGGTTAATGGCTCAAGCCAATAGCCTAATCCCTATCATTTATAACAGCCAGAGTTCCCGCCATAAAACTCTGGCGACAGGCATGACGCTGAATCTTACCACTAGATGTCTTGGGAATAGTACCTGGTTTGAGCAACAGAGCAGTATGAACCGGCAAATCGTGATGTTGTAATACTGCTCGTCGGATTAACCGGATTAACTCCTTGCTATCAAGGGCATGGTCTTTCGCTCCATTGCCAGGGTCAGAAGCAGCTAGCCGAGTAGATTTCCAATAGCTACGTTCTACCTCAGCAATCACCACTAACTGTTCCTCACCAGCAATATTCACGGAAAATGCTGCCGAACACGTAGGTCTGAGCAAGGAGTGGGTGTTTTCTACGGTCCATTCAATATCTTGGGGATAGTGGTTACGACCATTGATAATGATCAGATCCTTGAGACGACCAGTAATAAATAATTCACCGTCGAGCATGAATCCCAAGTCACCGGTGCGTAGAAATGGCTTTTCCCCCATCGATGCTAGAGTTACGCGAAAGTTTCGTTCGGTTGTTGCCGGTTGATTCCAGTAACCTTGGGCAATGCTTGGTCCTGATACCCAGATTTCTCCCACTTGTCCTGGGTCACATCGGGTCAAGGTTTCAGGATGGACAATTACAATCTGCTGGTCTGGCAGACTTTGACCACAGCCTACGAGGGTAAGGGTACCTTCTTGCTCAACACTAGCTGGCACAACGTGATTTTGCTCCAGTGCTGCCCCCTCAACTGTTCTTAAGACAATTGGGGCACTTTTGACACCACCAGAAACCATTAAGGTGGCTTCAGCCATGCCATAGCAAGGGTAGAATGCTTCTCGGCGGAAGCCACAGGACTCAAATTTAGTTGCAAACCGCTCCAAGATGGCGAAGTTAATTGGCTCAGCTCCGTTAAAGGCCAGGTCCCAACTACTCAAATCCAAGTTTGTTAGTTGTTCTGGCTTGATTTTGCGTACGCATAAGTCGTAAGCCAAGTTTGGTCCTCCACTGCTGGTGGCTCGATAGTGGGAAATCACTTTTAACCACCGAATCGGACTTTGCAAAAACATCAAGGGGGACATCAGAGTAGCTGGAAAACCGCCGTATAGAGGTTGGAGTATACCACCAATCAGACCCATGTCATGGTACATCGGCAACCAAATCACCCCACTGCTGTGGTCGGTGTGCCCAAAATACTTATAGATAGCAGCTGAATTATGGACTAGATTGCTGTGGCTAATCATCACTCCCTTCGGTGCAGCGGTTGAACCAGAGGTGTATTGGAGAAAAGCTAGGGTGCTACCATCTATAGCTGGTTGCTGCCATGATTGAGCTAAGTTGCCGTTAATGTTTTCTGTGGCTAGCCAGTGCAGTGTCTTCAGTTCTGGAGCCTCAGTAAACCGTCGCTCTAAATTAGACAGGATTGCTTGGGTAGTTAGGGCTACCCTTGCCAGGGAATCTTTGACAATTCCCTGAACACGGACAAGGGAGCGGTTGGGTCTAGGAGGATAAGCGGGCACAGCTACAACCCCAGCGTACAAACACCCGAAAAATGCACAAATATAGTCTAGACCAGGAGGATACAGTAGTAGCGCAGTTTCTCCTGGGGAATATATTGATTGCAGGTGGAACGCGATCGCTTGGGCTTGTTGCTCCAACTGTTGGTAAGTCAGACTGACCTGTTCAGTTTCTCCATCCACCAAAAAGGTATATGCGATCGCATCTGGCTGGTTAACTGCTCTGTAGCGCAGGATATCCACTAACGTGGCTGCTTGGAGAATAGTTTGTGACACCTTTTACCCCTGCACTTAAAAACTTACACAAAAAAACTTATTACTTTGTAAGCATTCAGCCGTCAGCTGTCAGCCGTCAGCCGTGAGCTTTTGGCCTTCGTCTTTTGCTGATAGCACCTCAAGTAGCACCATCTGTAGCGCATTAGCTGATAGCACCTCAAGTAGCACCATCTGTAGCGCATTAGCTGATAGCTTACACATTGCCAAACATTACTTTAGCTTGATTCCGACATCACCAAATATCCTGATATTGAGGATTCATAATTCAGTAGCTTCGATTAATAATAATTCATTTTCCGGGAATTTTGAACATAAATTGAACCTAAAAAATAGTACTATATTATGAAATAATCCACCAATTATTCACACTACGCACTTTACACTGACCGCTGATAGCTGATAGCTGATAGCTGATAGCTGATAGCTTAATGGTTACCCCCACCCTCCCCAAACTATTCCCGCAATTCCCTATTTCCTAGTTATACGAATTTGCTGCCCCGAGGCCATCCAAACAACTGTAGTTTTAAAATTTGAATATTTTAAAGCTAAAAGGCTCATCATAAGTTCCTACCCATTCTTGGTTTTTCTCAATCCAGCTGGCGATTGTATTAGCTACTTTTTCAGCAGGAGGAGCATAATTGACTCGGTTAGCTCGGATTTTATAACCTTTTTCATTGAGACGGTTCACTGGTGCCCAAGCCAAGGGACCGCTGATCACACCAGGACGGTAAAGCCTCATGAGGATTTGATGATTGCTGGCGTGGTAAACTATTGGTCCAACACCTGACCATTAATAGTGCAAAGCGATTTTACCAGAATGATAGACTGGACCAAAACAAGAAGGGCTACCATCTGCAATCGAACCAATAGCAACCACATCGAGGGGTCGCTCGCGCTTTAGCTTGGCTGCTTCGAGGGCTACCAATGCTGGCCAACTGTAGTTAACACGGTTCATCGATTCTACTATCTCAACCAGTGGCACTCCTCCATCCCCTACCTCAGTTTCGATTTGTCCTGCATTCAGGATAATCACATCGGGGTCATACTCAAGCCACCTTTGGGCATCCTCAAGGGTTTGTTGTTGAGACACACACAATGTATTGAAATAGTTACCTCTCCCCCCTCGCCCCACACTCGCTCTGTTCCCTATTGATTCATTGTCGAGCAAACACCTTATCTAAACGTTCTTCCCATTTCTTCTGATTAGCCATAGCATCTTGAACGTAGGGTGACCAAGCAATTACTTTAATAAATAATTGATTAATCCATGAAACAGGAAAACGGAGCGGCCTGACAATATCTAGAAATAAAACCACCCGCATCCCATCGGTTTCATTCCATACCTCATGGGGGAAGCTATCATCAAATATCATCGTTTTTCCTTCTTCCCAATAGCGAATGTCGTTACCAACACGAATCCGACAATTTTCCTTCGGTTCAGGAACACGTAATCCTAGAAGACATCTGATTACCCCTTTATAAGGTCCCCTGTGTTCAGGGATATGTTTACCTGGTAATAGGATTGAAAAAAATGCCGTTTTCATACCAGGAATTTTTTCGATAATACGAGTAGTTTCTGGACATTTTTCACAATTTTGTTTAACTTTGATTCCATAGCCATAAAAGCCATAGGTTTTCCACCGATTATCCGTGCTGACGTACTGACCTTGGTCTGGAGAAATATCCTGGAAGTTGGGTAGACTATCTCTATATTTCAATACTTGGTCTAGCTCTTGGCGAATCGTCATCCATTGGGATTCTAACTCTTCCACCCAATTAAATTTATCAGGATCAAAGAATGTTGAATTACCAATTAATGAAGAATTAGTAATTAACGTTTCCAACTTGTATATAAGTGGTGTACCAATACTATATATCAGGAAATTCCTCGCTTTTTCCCTAAGAGCGTCTAAAGAACGTTTCATGATTAATTATTAATTTAGCTGCGCTTAGATAAATATATTACCATACCTAATTAGTTTTTTTAATTGTTGCTAAAAAAAATTATAAATTGCTAGTGATGGTCGAAATTAGTAACTGGGAATTAGTAATATTTAACACATTTAATAATTCCAATAACTTAAGCATTCAGCAGTCAGTAGTCAGCAGTCAGTGGAAACCCCCGTGTCTGCCACTGCATCGCTTATTCAAAATCACCGATTGCGCTACGGGCATAAGCTGATAGCTGATAGCTGATAGCTGACCCAATAACAACTCTAGGATTCTGATGAAGCAACATTCAACTGGCTCAACAGATCGGTAATACTACGCGGCTGTTGTTGACTCTGTTGCCATTTACCTACTGCTTCTAAAGTGCCATCAAGAAATCGCAGCCGACATTCCCGACGTTTAATCTTACCACTAGAGGTCTTCGGAATACTTCCGGTCTTCAGCAGCACAATCCCATAAACATCAGCAATATGCTCTTGGGCTACCGCTTGACGAATGGCTGCCACTACTTCATCAACCACTAAGTGTCTCAGGTAACTCCGCTTTATCTCTTGAGCAATAACTAATCGTTCTTCCCCTTCTAAATCTACGGAAAACGCTGCACTAGCGTTGGGTCGCAGGGCTGGATGACTCTTCTCAACAGTGGCTTCAATATGCTGGGGATAGCGGTTGTTGCCCCAGAGGATCATCAATTCTTTGAGGCGACCGGTGATAAAGAGTTCCCCATCTTTTAGGAATCCTAAGTCTCCGGTGCGCAGAAATGGTCCAGTGCCAGTGTCTTTTATATAGGCACCGAATGTGCGTTCTGTTTCCTCTGGTTGATTCCAATAGCCCTTGCCCACACCTAAACCAGATACCCAAATTTCGCCAACTTTATTCTCTGGACACTCTATTAGGGTTTCCGGGTCAACAATTACCAACTGATCATCCAACCAAGGCTGACCACAGCTGACAATCCCTTGTGTTTGCTGTTGGTCTTTAGTAGCAGTTATCACCCGATTCTCTCCTAGGGCACCTTGCTCGACATACTTAATCACAGCAGAGTTAGCTTTCAATCCCCCGGAAATAAATAATGTGGTTTCAGCCATACCGTAGCAAGGGTAAAATGCTTCTGGTCTAAACCCACAAGGGGCGAAGATATTGGCAAACCGTTCTAGGGTTTCGGCTCGAACCGGTTCAGCACCGGAAAAGGCTACCTCCCAACTGCTGAGGTCTAGAGTTTCAATCTGTTCGGGAGTTACCTGACGACATAATAGGTCATAGGCAAAATTCGGACCACCACTGGTAGTGGCTCTGGCTTTATAGCGGGAAATGGCTTGGAGCCAGCGAACTGGTTTTTGAATCAAGGCTACTGGTGACATCAGTATAACCGGAAATCTCCCATAGATCGGCTGGATCACACCACCAATCAACCCCATATCATGAAACAAGGGTAACCAGATTATCGCTTGACTGTTGAGGGTATGCTCGAAGGACTGATAGATCGACGCTGAATTGTGCAGGATATTGCCATGGGTCACCATTACCCCTTTTGGCTTACCGGTGGAGCCTGAGGTGTACTGTAGAAAGGCTAAGCTATCCTGATCTCGGCGCTCGGTTTCAATCCAGTCTGATGCTAGAGACGGGGAAATTTCGTTGGTTTCTATCCAGGACAGTTCAGTTAAGGTTGGAGCTAATTCTGGATTCGAGCTACACTGCTGCTGGATTCTTTTCCAGAGGTCTGTGGTAGTAAGCGCTACTGTGGATTGGGAAGAAATGACCCGCTGCTGTAATTGGGAAATAGCCTGCTTCGACCGGGGGGGATTAGCGGTCACTGCTACAACTGAGGCATACAGACACCCAAAGAAAGCGGCAATGAACTCTAAACCAGCGGTATAGGGGTAGACTAATAAGGCACGGGAGCCAGCGGCAACTAGAGACTGTAGCTGAGCAGCAATGGCTCTGGCCTGTTGATCTAACTGTTGGTAGGTCAGATGACCAGATTCTGTTTCCCCGTCTGCTAGGAAAGTGTAAGCAATTTGGTTAGGTTGGTGTAGTGCTCTATCGACCACGAGATCGACTAAGTTGGAGTATTTAGGTTTATGGTTTGCCATTATGCGATCGCGGATTATCCCTGGGTAGTTTCCCCTCATACCAAGCCTAGAGGTTACCAGACCCAATCAACAAAATGTGTTTCGTAAGATGCAGATTTTTCGATGCCAAATAGCTTACCTGTCAAACGCTATCGCCGCAAGAGGGTAGACTTGACTTGATTCATAGAATTTTTCCCAAGTTTTAGGAGTTCATGGCAAAATAACCATCAAGTCAACCCCGAAAATAGCAATTCATTGGCTTCAAGAGTGACAACTAGACCGAAATAGAGGCATAATCTCTGTTTAGAACATTATTAGCTGAGGTTGAAGGTTCACAACTAGGCTCAATGACCTAAAAGTCATGGAGGGGTAAGGGCAGACGATCACCCAGTGCCAGTAACTGGAGTTGGGTGATCTAATCTTTTAGTGTGGTGAAGGAGTGCAACATGGAATTGTTGAACCAGGTCTGGAACGGGAAAGAAAGCTCACCGGCCACTGTGGTTACGAGTGATCACAAATCTACCGTCAGTTCCCCAAAATTATCTCAAGGAGCATCAGCCATTGCGACTTGGTTAGTGTCCAAGCTAGCAGAAGTACTTGAGCTGGATGCCCAAGAAATCGATATTCATCGGGATTTTACCGATTATGGTTTGAATTCTATTGAAGCTGTTAACTTATCCGGAGAGCTGGAGAATTTCCTCGGACATCGGCTTTCCCCAACGCTTTTATGGGATCACAACAATATTGAGGCATTGGCTGAGTATTTGGCCGAATACGTTGCTAAACAACCAACAGGAAACTCACAAGCTCACCTAGAAACCTCGTCAGGGAGGTCAATACGGGAAACGAATGGTCATATATCGGCCAAAAACGGTCTAATTCCAAATCAAGATGTAGAAAAGCTAGACAATCAAGATATCCCACCGGAATACCACCATTTCCACCTATACCCAGAATACCGCAAACTGCAATTGCAACAGGAGGAAATCAAAGCGCTGGGGGTCAACAACCCTTTCTTTACCCCCCAAGAACGGGTAGTCAACAACACCACAGAGATTGGTGGCCGGGAATTGATTAATTATGCCACCTATAATTATCTGGGGATGTGCGGTGACCCAGTTGTTTCTCAAGCAGCAAAGGAAGCCATTGATCATTATGGTACCTCCGCCTGTGCTAGCCGTCTGTTGTCAGGGGAAAAACCCTTACATCGAGAGCTCGAAAAAGAAATTGCTGACTTTATTGGTACTGAGGATAGTATCGTCTATGTGGGCGGGCATGCTACTAACGTAACGACTATTAGTCACCTATTTGGCAAAAACGACCTAATATTACATGATTCTCTGAGCCATAACAGTATTCTACAGGGATGCATCCTGTCGGGAGCGAGCATTATTGCATTTCCTCATAATGACTGTCAGGCATTGGATAAAATACTCCAGGAGCGTCGTCACCACTATCAACGGGTACTGATTGTGATCGAAGGGGTTTACAGTACTGATGGCGACATTCCCGACTTGCCCCAGTTCATTGCAGTCAAGAAACGCCACAAAGCTTTCCTGATGGTAGATGAAGCTCACTCCATCGGGGTACTGGGCAAACAGGGTCGAGGGGTTGGTGAGTTCTTTGGGGTTGATCCCACTGATGTAGATTTGTGGATGGGTACCCTCAGCAAGTCCTTCGCTAGCTGCGGTGGCTATATTGCTGGTTGCGCTGCTGTGGTAGAATACCTCAAGTATACCTCCCCGGGATTTGTCTATAGTGTTGGCATAGCTCCCCCTAATGCAGCCTCGGTGCTGGCTTCCATAAGGCTACTCAAGGCAGAACCAGAGCGAGTTGCACTGTTGCACCAGCGAGCTAAACTTTTCCTAGAATTAGCCCAGAAACAGGGACTGAACACAGGGACCAGTAAAGACTCTCCGGTGATTCCAATTATTGTGGGGGATGCGTTGAAGTCGGTACAACTCTCTCAGAATCTCTTTAAGCGTGGCATCAATGTCCCGTTTATGTTCTATCCGTCGGTGCCACAAAATGCTGCCCGCCTGCGCTTCTTTATCACCTGTAACCATACGGAGGAGCAAATTCGCTTTACGGTGAACACCCTGGCTCAAGAAGTAGCAAACCTCCAGCAGGACGATAGTACCCAGAAATCACCCTTAGATTAACTATCAAATAGTAGCAATACTGGATACGGTCATAACTTGAGCTAATTGATGATCCCCCCCATCCCCCCTTAACAAGGGGGGGGAAGAGCCTTAACAAGGGGGGGAAGAGCTTCCCCAAAACACCGGGGGGAGAAGAGGCCGAAAGCTCAGTTTAGGCCGCTGCTAAGTATAACTACTGACAGGTAAATCTAAGGGAAAACTGGCAACTTACAGATTAAAAATCCCGTTGGCGAATTGAGTGGGAATTAACTGGGGGATCAGACTATATATATTAGCAAGCCTTAGCAACTAACTAACTCGGGAAAAGTCTCCCACCCCGTTACCTACCTAATATTTACCTAACCTAATAGTTAGTGGCTGACAGGCAATCCGCCAACGACATCTTTCCAACTCTGGTTAAGTTAAGCCAGCTGTGATCAATTGATACATTCTGATAAATCAATTCCGGAAAACCTAACTATCGTTTCAGGTGCCACTTATGCGAGTTTTACTGCTATATCCTCTGTTTCCGAAAAGTTTCTGGTCAATGGAGAAAACCATTGAGTTGGTGAATCGCAAGGCACTGGTGCCACCCCTAGGTTTGGTGACAGTAGCGGCGATATTACCTCAGACATGGTCCTTTAAACTGGTTGACCGCAATGTATGTGAGGTAACGGAGGCAGAATGGGATTGGGCTGAGATAGTGATTATCTCAGGTATGATCGTCCAGAAAAAGGATTTTCTTGAGCAAATTCAGGAAGCTAAGCGCCGTGGGAAAAAGGTAGCCGTTGGTGGTCCTTACCCGACCACCTCACCCCACGAACCTGAAGGGGCTGGGGCAGATTACTTGATTTTGGATGAAGGGGAAATTACCCTACCGATGTTTGTCTCAGCGATTGAACGGGGCGAGAGTCAAGGGGTGTTTCGTGCCAATGGTGAGAAGCCGGATGTGACGGAGAGCCCAATCCCCCGTTTTGATCTTCTCGACCTCGAAGCCTATGACACTATGGCAATCCAGTTCTCTCGGGGCTGTCCATTTCAGTGCGAATTCTGCGATATTATTGTCCTCTACGGTCGCAAACCCCGCACCAAAACTCCCGAGCAGTTGTTAGCTGAACTAGAACGCCTCTTAGAACTGAATTTCCAAGGGGGGATTTTTCTAGTCGATGACAACTTTATTGGCAATAAGCGCAATGTCAAGATTCTGCTGAAAGCCATGAAAGTCTGGATGGCTGAACACGAGTATCCTTTTAACTTCATCACAGAAGCTTCCGTGGATTTGGCTCAAGACCAAGAACTGATCGACCTGATGGTCGATTGTAATTTTAAAGCGGTCTTTTTGGGCATTGAAACTCCTGATGAAGACAGCCTTACCCTGACTAAAAAGTTGCAAAATACTCGGGATTCTCTGAGTGAATCGGTGGATGCAATTACCCAGGCAGGTATCAGGGTGATGGCTGGGTTTATCATGGGCTTTGATGGGGAAAAACCTGGCGCAGGCGATCGCATTGTCCAGTTTATTGAGAAAACGTCGATTCCTATTGCTTTTTTTAGTATGTTGCAGGCATTGCCTAATACTGCTCTGTGGCATCGCCTTGAGAAAGAAGGACGACTTATCGATGGTGGGGCTAATATTAACCAAACGACTTTGCTCAATTTTGTGCCAACTCGGCCTGTGGAAGAAATTGCTCGTGAATATGTGGAGGCGTTTTGGAGACTGTATGACCCAGAGCGATTTTTAAACCGCATCTACAACTACTTGATGAAGCTGGGTCTACCAAGGCATGGTGTATCTCGTCCGATCGATTGGATAACTATCCGGGCGCTACTAACCATATGCTGGCGACAAGGGGTTGTCCGTAAGACCCGCTGGACGTTCTGGAAGAGTCTGTTTAAGCTGATTCAGCAGAAACCGAAAGTGGTCGGCTCTTTCTTTGTACTTTGTGCCTACGCAGAACACTTCCTGGAATATCGCCAAATTGTCCGTGACCAAATTGAGGCTCAGCTGGCTGAATTTATGACTAATAAACCAGCACCTTTACCGGCTAAGAATGAGGAAGTGGCGGTAAGCGAATCCGCGATCGCATAATTCATTCTTTAGGGAACAGCGGATCTGGGAACAGGGCAAAAATTGGTGTACCTGATGACGATCACAACTGCTAGATAAGAGTGCGATCGCAAAACGTTGCGTCAGTCTTGGAATGAATAGGAGTAGAGTGGGCATCCTGCCCGCCCCAAAATAAGGAGGAAACTGGCAAGATGCCAGTTCTACACAAGATGCCAGTTCCACGCCTGATGCCCATTCTACAGGTGCGACCCGACTCCCGATTCCCGACTCCCTGTTCCCTATTCCCTGTTCCCTATTCCCTGTTCCCTTAAAAATTAAGGCTCCTTCGGAATAGACTCAACCATGACCTTCAATCAACAGCACGCTATTATCACAGGGGGTTCCAGTGGGATTGGCAAAGCCACTGCCAAATTATTAGCCCAGAAGGGAGCTAATCTGACCTTGATTGCTAGGGATACAGCTAAGCTAGAGCAGGCTAAAGTCGAGATTGAAGGGATGGGAACAGATCCGCAAGCAAAAATTATAACTATTTCTGCTGATGTTTCCCAGCAGATACAGGTAGAAACAGCCATTGAGCAAGCAATCGACCAAATCGGTCCGGCTGACCTATTAATCACTAGCGCTGGTATTGCTCATCCCGGTTACTTCCAAGAGCTGCCCATAGAGGTATTTGAACAAACCATGGCAGTTAACTATTTTGGTTCCCTCTATGCAATTAAAGCAGTACTACCCAGCATGGTAAAGCAACACAAGGGTCATATTGTACTGCTATCTTCCGGTGCTGGACTGATTGGTATTTATGGCTATACCCCTTACAGTCCCAGTAAATTTGCCCTGCGGGGTTTAACGGAATCCTTACGGGGTGAGTTAAAGCCCCAAGGCATTCATGTTTCTATTGTCTATCCTCCCGATACCGATACCCCACAACTGGAAGCAGAAAATAAAACTAAGCCCCTGGAAACTAAGATGATTACTGGCAGTGCCCAGATGTGGAGTGCAACTGCTGTAGCGAATCAGATTGTACGAGGTATTGAGAAAAAGCAGTTTGGGATCATGCCAGGATTCGAGATGAGATTACTAGGCCGGTTTCATAGTTTGCTCGCTCCGGTATTGAATTGGTATTTTGATCGGATTGTTGCAGGGAATAGGGAATAGGGAATAGGGAATAGGGAATAGGGAATAGGGAGAAGACTAGTTTGAAGGATTAGACAGTCGGGAGTCGGGAGTCGGGAGTCGGGAGTCGGATAATTACCCTTAATAAAAATCTCCCCATCTCCCCATCTCCCCATCTCCCCATCTCCCCGCGCCCCCGCCCCACACTCTCTATCAACTACAAGGCATCAGCTGAGTCAATCGCAGAACAATCTGATCAATTCCTTTTTCTAAGACTTTGCCTGACTGGGATGGTTGATTAACCATGATGCTAAATACAATAGTTCCGTAATCGGGATGTTCTAGATATCCAGACAGAGCTTTCACTCCTCTGAGGGTGCCGGTTTTGGCCTGAACTTTGGTTTGTGTAGAGGGATGACGCAACCGATTTTTGAGGGTACCGCTCACTCCTGCAACCGGTAAAGAGGCTAGGAAAACTTCGTTATTATTGGCATCACTCATCCCTTTGAGAGTGGTTACAAATACCTCTGGAGTCGCTAAATTTTTCCGGGATAAGCCAGACCCATCTACCAGTCGATAACTATTAGGGTCAACTCCCAATTCCGCCAAAGCATCCTGCACTACTTCCGACCCGCCAATATAGCGCAATAAGGTATCAGCATAGCTATTGTGGCTTTTTAGATTCGTTATCTTTACCCATTCTTCCATTGACTTAGAGCGAATCGGAGTATTGGGATGAAGCTTGTTTAATGCTGCCGCTGTAGTTAATAGTTTGATGTTAGAAGCAGGGATAAAGTATTGATTAGCATTGTGGCTGTAAAAAATCTTCTCTTCCGATAACGATTCAACCAAAATCCCCCATTTACCTCTGGCAAAAGAAGGATGATCGATAATCGAGTCAATCACTGGTGGCAGAAACTCCGGACAAATGCCATTCTTGTTGCTTTCGGGAGGGGGAACAGGGATTTTAATGGAATCTGGATCTGTGTCTGGAGGAAGGACAGAAATTTCCAGAGATTTTTCCTGTTGCCTTAAGTCCGCAACTGTTCTAGCGCTAGCTTTTTTAGACGTAATAGGAGTTACCGTAGTGAGCACAGCTACAGTTAGCATTCCTAAGGATTTCAACCAATAATTCAATTGGGTCATAGTGAGGTAGTCGTGTTGCTACAATTCAACAAGCACTAACAGATCAAAAAAAGCATTGGTAGTTTAGGGTTTTATCCCAAACTACATCCTACAATACCTTTGACAAAACTGAAGAATTTTTCGTTGCTTAATTAAAAATAAGCATCCCAAAAATCAAGACATTATAATAGTCCCGATCTAGACTATGACTATTCTTTCAATATTCCTGAATTTTATTCAAAAACAGATTATATTTCTATGAATCTTAGATGAATTTATCCATTTTTTTTTTAAGGTTGTTCCCTCTTGGGGTTCCTTGTCAGGTGGGTTGTTCGCGTAGCGTGGCCTTTGGCCAAGGTTACAGGTTGAAGGTTACAGGTTGAAGGTTGAAGGTTGAAGGTTACAGGTTGAAGGTTGTTGACCCTGGGGGTTTGAGTCTGGTGGGTTTAAGGTGAGTTTTATGTTAGTCCACCCACAGGTACTTCAATTTGTAATAGGGGAAATAATACATCAAATCTGGTTAGGTTTCAGCAGTTTGCGTTCGCGTAGCGTGGCCGAAAGGCCATCCCATTAAGGATTAGATACCGCAAGGTCAAAAAGTAGGGTGTGTTAGGGGCGCGCCTTGCCATCATATTCAACTTCGTAGCCAGTAGCCCCGTAACGCACCACCACAAGGCTTGCCCTGATTTTCCGCCTCTTTGCGCCTGCTTGGCACAGCCCGCCCGAAAATAATTGTCACGGGCAAGATGCCCGTGCCACAACAACATGCCCGTGCCACAACAACATGCCCGTGCCACAACAACATGCCCATGGTACTTACCGGGTCCGCTACCAAAAGTCGAAAGAACGGGCAAGATGCCCATTCCACGGCAGGATAGATAATCGTGATTTTTTGATGCCATCATGGAAGTAGCTCCTACTTCGTTGGGAGGAAAGCCGCGCTGGGGATGGTTAACGGGCATATCCAGCGCGGTTATTAGTTTCAGCGTCTACTTTCTATACTATACATAACTCCTTGAAAAAATGCAAGGGATAATTAATTATTATTACATTTATTTACAATTATTGTGTATCCCATTTTTTTAAATAAATTATGTGTAATTTATGGTTAGGTTTTTCCTTAGTTTAGCCGTTAGCTATTACCTGATATAGTTAGGGAGGGTGGGCAGTGCTTGAAACCAATAAAAACAGATAGCGATCGCATTAATAGCACTGCCCACCTCAGGATTAATCACAATCGAAAAAGTTAGGGAGGGTGGGCAGTGCTTGAAACCAATAAAAACAGATAGCGATCGCATTAATAGCACTGCCCACCCTAGGATTATCAATTTTGGCTCTCCTAGAAAAAGTTAGGTAGGGTGGGCAGTACTTGAAACCGATAAAAACAGATAGCGATCGCATTAATAGCACTGCCCACCTCAGGATTAATCACAATCGAAAAAGTTAGGTAGGGTGGGCAGTGCTTGAAACCAATAAAAACAGATAGCGATCGCATTAATAGCACTGCCCACCCTAGGATTATCAATTTTGGCTCTCCTAGGGTGGCTATGATAAATTAGTATAAAATAATCGCCATAGCCCTTACTAAGTAAGGTTTTGAGCCCACCTCAGGATTAATCACAATCGAAAAAGTTAGGTAGGGTGGGCAGTGCTTGAAACTGATAATAATAGCTAGGGTCCCCATTAATAGGCACTGCCCACCCTAGGATTATAAATTTTGTACTCTTGAATTCAACTAAAACAGTTTCTAGCCTAATGAGGTAGACAATATTTTTTATCTGTTCCCTGATCAGTCAATCCCGTAGGGTCTCCTGATGGAGTATCCCGTAGTTCCTGTCTGGTGGGCAGTGGATCAGATAGATTTACCAAGCTTGCCAATCCCCTTAGCCACTGCCCACCCTACGATTCTAATTATCATGTCCGGATAATTACCTGGTGGGCAGTGGATCAGATAGATTTACCAAGCTTGCTAATCCCCTTAGCCACTGCCTACCCTACGATTCTAATTATCATATCCGGATAATTCCCCTTAATCAAAATCTCCCCCATCTCCCCATCTCCCCATCTCCCCACCCTACCGTTAATTATGGATATTCAAGCGGACTTGATATTATTTCTTCTTGCCCTTACCCTGGGATTTATGTTTGCCCTTACCCTGGGACTGTTCGGGGGAAATCGGTTCGGGATAAATATAGACAGGCTCTTTGCCGTAATTCTGGATATAAAGTTTGGTGCCACCATCAGTAGTTTCACCTTCTAGGATCAGCTTGGATGAGCGGGTGTCAGGATCTGGTTGCGCCGGTGCCTGATAAACAGCTTGGTTGTCCCGGTCATAGAAGATTAATTGACCGTCTTCTTGCATATGCAATTGACCGGGCAACTTGGCAGAGCTGGGATCCTCAAGCAAAACGAAAGGCTGTTCTAAGCTAGTGCCACTTAAGACTGGACCCTGTCCGGGCTCGTTGGTCAAAATGGCAGTGCCATCAAGAGCCATAATCGTCTCTCCCGGCGCTAAGAAGCCTTCTCCTCTGGCATCGAGAACGTTGACATCCATAATCTCGCCGACGAGATTGGTCATCATCAGTTCTTTAATCTTGTATTGATCCCAGTTATAGTATTTAGCTAAGAGCTTTAAGTAAGTCAGCTTGCTGGCAGCCGCAATTGGGGTCATATCATAAGCACCAACTGCTCCTACCTGACTCAGCCAGGAACCTGCTGCATAAGTCTGGGAATTGACAATCCCGCTGAGAACCTGTGTACAGTCAACGATCACCGTACCGTTGTTATTAGCTTCTTGGAGAGTTTTATAAATCGCCCCATTCTCAGGAGTGTCTGGATTGCCAGAAGGGAAATTCCCTGCCCCATAAGACTCCAGAATTAAACCATCTACTCCCTGATTAATACAGGCCGCCAGCATATCCCCAAGTACGCTGGTATTGGGGTCAGTAGAGACATCATAATAGGCGGGGAAAGCGGAAAAGGGAAGAACGGTAGTGTCGTTAATATTATCGTTAATGTAGGTTAGTTGAGCCAATAAAGCGTCATAAGCAGGCTCGCCCTGGACAGAGAGTGCCAGGGAGGGGTCTGTGGGCAAGGGGCGCACGAGTTTGTTGTTCACGTCAAACTCTAACCCATATTCCCCAATATTGGGATAGTTGGGAGTGGAGAAGGCTTTGAACTCACTGGCGTTGGTCTTGACCGTGCGATTGCCCCTCATTAAGGTGGAATCAAAGTACAGACAAACTTCAGGTACACCTTCACAACAGGAGGTTACGGCACCACAGACGTTTTGGAGTGCATCGGTGTTGAAACGTACAGTATAGGAAGAGTCCGCTTTCTCTACAAATAGTGGCAGTTGGGACCCAGTCACAACCACCGGCTTGCTCAACAAAGCGTTATAGTTGCCATCGCTATCCAGCCCCGTCATCAAAAACGACAGTATCGAAGCCGTCCAAGCCATGGTGTCCGTGCCATGGAGCACAATAAAAGCCTGATAGCTGCCGTAGGCTTCTAGGATTGCCATCGCAATTGTACACCAGTCTTTCGGCTGCAAGTTGGTACTGTCGAGAGTGCTGTTATTCGGACCAAACCCGATATCAATATAACCAATGGTACAATCGGGATATTGACTTTGAATAATCGGCAAAATATTCTCATCAAACGCCTTTTGGAAACCAACAGTATCTAGTGGATACAGCCCATCAGGTCCCTGCACAGAACCAATCGTGCCCCCTGTGTATAAAATCCCTATGTTCATTAAACAATTAGAAAATTTGTTTGCTACTAAAGTATACAGAATTGATGGAAAAAGGGAACAGGGAGTCGGGAGTTGGCAGTTGGGAGTCGGGAGTCGGGAGTCGGGAGTCGGGGAAAGAGTTACCATAGAGGAATACTCCTTTTTTACGCCGCCATCGCTTATATTTGTAAGCCTATAGCCAAGTTAATAAAGAGTTACCAACTCCACAAATACTACAGTTAGCCTAGAAGCGCGATCGCATCTGCCAATCCATGACAGCAGTAGGGTGGGCAGTGGCTGATGATATAGATTCACGGCTGCTGGCGATTCTCTGTGGAATGGGCATCTTGCGTGGAACTGGCATCTTGCCAGTTTCAATATATTTTCGTGCGGGCAGGATGCCCACTCTACTATTTTCGTGCGGGCAGGATGCCCACTCTACTCCTATTCATTCTAAGACTGACGCAACGTCAAAATCTGAAATAACATTAGTATCTAAAATCATGAAAACCTACACCTCTTATGACACTGACTACTATCAATGGATAAACGAAACGGTAGAAAATCTCCGAAACCGTAATTTTAGTGAAGTGGACTGGGATAATTTAATTGAAGAAATTGAAAGCATGGGTAAAAGTGAAAAACGAGCATTATTGAGTCTTTTAACCCGTCTTTTAGAACACTTGCTGAAACTGGCTTATTGGAAGTCTGAACAAGAACAAAACAGGAATCATTGGGCGGCTGAAGTGGTTAACTTTCGCGCCCAAATTAAAACTATTATTGAGGATAGCCCTAGCCTTCGTACTCAACTGGAAATTTTCTACAACAAAGCCCATCCTAGTGCGGTAAAATCCGTTTCTAAACTGTTTACACTTCCTCCAGAAGCGGAAATTGATTTCACACAAGCTTTGGATGAGGATTGGTTTCCATAACGCTTTGCGAGTTGTTTAAGTACATAGTTATGGTTGTTTAGGGAACAGGGAACAGGGAACAGGGAACAGTAAATAGAGCAATTGGCCTCTAAAATATTTTTGTTTCTGGGAAATTAATAAGCATAATTTATGGTTTTTGCGCACTGCTAAAGCGTTTTTAATAACTATAAATTACACATAATTTTCCCCCAATTACCGATTTCCGATTCCCTGTTTCCTACGTTACAAAACTTTAGTTATGTTACTCTATAGTCCCAGGGATTGATAATGGCAATATTACAGTTTTTAAAATCATCAACATTCCGAGTAGCAAGGGTAGCATGATGGCTATAACAAATAGCTGCAATTTGAGCATCGGCTTGAGAAATTGGTTGTCCTATTTTTTTTCTTTCGCATGCAATTGATGCAAAACTTACAGCCGCTTTTTGGTCAAAGTAAAGAATACGGCCTGAGAAGTCTTCTGTAAACATTAAGTTAGCCGCTTTTTGCCGTTCATCTTGTCTTTTACCTTGGGGTAAAATAGCCAGGGTAAGCGCAAGAAAAAATTGCCCATAATGTGCATTGGCTGGATATCGGTTGATCGTGGCTCGAAACCCCTATAATCTCGTAGAACTTGATTCTCAATAGAGTTTAATAGTTGAGAATTATCCCCTTTTTTTCTCAATAAGCTACAGCTTATTGATTCTTGCGCTTACCCTGGGTAAAATAGCAATACCATACATAATTTCGGCTTGAGTGATGGTAGTAGTATATAAGTTGGTTATGAGTTGTTGAGATGTCCAGTTAGAGACACTTACTGAACAGCTATAGCAATTCTCATAGCTATGAGGTACACAATTTCGGGATTTTAGGTAATAGGTAATAGGTAATAGGTAATAGGTAATAGGTAATAGGTAATAGGTAATAGGTAATAGGGAATAGGGAATAGGTAATAGGGAATAGGGAATAGGTAATAGGGAATAGGGAATAGGGAATAGGTAATAGGGAATAGGTAATAGGGAATAGGTAATAGGGAATAGGTAATAGGGAATAGGGAATAGGGAATAGGGAATAGGGAATAGGGAATAGGGAATAGGGAATAGGTAATAGGGAATAGGTAATAGGGAATAGGGAATAGGGAATAGGTAATAGGGAATAGGTAATAGGGAATAGGTAATAGGGAATAGGTAATAGGTAATAGGGAATAGGTAATAGGGAATAGGTAATAGGGAATAGGTAATAGGGAATAGGTAATAGGGAATAGGGAATAGGGAATAGGGAATAGGGAATAGGTAATAGGTAATAGGTAATAGGTAATAGGTAATAGGTAATAGGGAATAGGTAATAGGGAATAGGTAATAGGTAATAGGTAATAGGTAATAGGTAATAGGTAATAGGGATGCGCTGCATCAAGAGGTGCGACCCGTGGCGAATTTAATAATTAGATGCGGAAAGCGCACCTAACAGGGAATCAGCTTCAAAGAATACTGTACCTCATAACTGTGATCAACGCTATATTACCTTTCATCAACTCAGAAATAACATTAGTATCTAAAATGATCATTGATCAAATAGAGGAGGAGTACGCATTTTATCTCTGGGAATTTGGGTAATTTCTACATCTGATAAATGGGCAAAACGCTGTTTTATTCTCTCGGCAAGATTTAAGGATTTTTTGGAAGTTTCAGCTTTGCTTAAATCTTCGGGGAAATTAGTTTGTTGAGCGACTAACTTAAAAGTCTCAACAATTTCTGTAATGATAGCAATCTGTTTTGGACTTAGCTCACTCACATCGATTACTTTGTTTTCCATCACAAGTTTACTCGTTCGTTTACGTAATGGTATGCCTGATTATAGGCAAGCTATCAGCTATCAGATTATGCCCATAGCGCACACTAGAAATTATAATAAAATACCCCTTTGGTGGGCAGTGGGCAGTGGGCAGGGTTGGTGGGCAGTGGCTGATGATATATTCCCCAAGCTTGCCAATTTCGCGATTCTTGCCACTGCCCACCCTACGATTCTACTTGTACCCAGATCACCCCATCTCCCCATCTCCCCATCTCCCCATCTCCCCATCTCCCCATCTCCCCACGTAACAAAACGTGAGAAAAAACCTATTAGACATCTCCAAAAATTAACCTCAAACCCTTGCACTGCCTGGGTCAAAACCGAGTTTCTGGAGATGTCTATTGACACAGCCACAGCCAACTCAATAAGCTAAACCACAGAAAGTTTAATTCTATGGAGATGAAACCATGCCCAAGAAAAAACTAACCCCCAAACAGACCGCTCCTGTTTCTCGTAAGGTGGTGGCAAGGCAACGCTCCTGTTTCTCGTAAGGTGGTGGCAAGGCAATAGTGGGCAAGGCAACGCTCCTGTTTCTCGTAAGGTGGTGGCAAGGAAAAATGAGGGGCAAAATGAGGAGTCAGTCTCCGAGTCTCTCTCCCAGACAGGGCGTGGTGGCGCGTGGCGTAAATAAAAATCCTTTGGCGGGCGACGACGCAGAGTAGTGCCCTTAATTTACCACTATCCGATCAAAATGTCAAAATCCCTTTTTGGTCTCGGATGGCGCGCGATTTGCCTGGATAAATTTCCGAGCTACCTGTGCTACTAACTCGTTTTCGGTTACCACGGGAGCCGTGCCTGGCGGGCATTAGTCGCAGAAGGTTCCACCAAAATGCCCATTCCACGTCTGATGCCCATTCGGCATGCATATCAGTGGGGTGGGCATCCTGCCTGCTTGGGAATATTGATAACCGGCAAGATGCCGGTTCTACGCCTGATACCCGTTCCACCGACTGGGTCAAACAGCAATAATTAGATGCATCCTGAAGTAAAGCGCGAGGGCATTTGCTGGCTGCATGACAGATAAATGCATGACCGATAGAGTAAGAAATAGATAAAAAAAAGTAGTTTGGGCTCTGGTGGGCAGTGGCTGATCAGCTCTTCACCAACCTTGCCGATTTCGGTAGCTTGCCACTGCCCACCCTACGATTAATCTCCCGACTCCCGACTCCCGACTCCCGACTCCCGATTCCCGATTCCCGACTCCCGATTCCCGACTCCCGTTCCCCTCCTGGGAGGGGTTAGGGGTGGGTTCCGACTCCCGATTCCCGATTCCCGATTCCCCAAACCAGTGACCACCACCTACTCCCCCCAAGTTACCTATCAGTGGCTCGAAAACTTTGATGCTACTACCTCCTTAGAATACGATGACTACACCTGCCCCAGCATTGCTAGCCACTGGCAATGTGCCAGCCTTTTAGGAGAACTGCTGGGTTTAGCAGCAGTGGAAAAGGATTAAATGGTAGGCTTGCTGGTGGCAGAACTGCGCAAAGACCCCAAAACCGACACCACTACTGCTGTCATTCTTTCCCTGTTCGTCCACCCGGAAAACCGCCGACAGGGGGTTCCAACGGCGTGGCCGTGGTGCCATGCTGATTGCAGAGTCTATCATGGCTCAACTCCAGAGCGATATTCCTTACTATACCTGTGCGGTGGGAGAGAGCAACCAACCCATGCTTCAATTCGTGGATCGTCGCCTTAAACCTTACTTGACGTCATTGACTGAAGCGTATCGGAGTAGTAAGAAGTTAGGGAGTAGGGAGTAGGGAGTAGGGAGTAGGGAGTAGGGAGTGTGGGGAGTGTGGGGAGTGTGGGGAGATGGGGAGATTGGTATTAATGGTAATTATCCTAAAATTATATTAGTAAGTAGGGTGTGTTAGCCGCTAGGCGTAACGCACCGGACTTTCCACGTGAACTATGAATGGTGTGTTAGCTGATTAGCTGATTAGCTGTTCGCGTAGCGTGCGCGTAGCGCATTAGCTGATAGCTTACGTAATGCACCGGACTTTGCCGGTGAACAATGATGGTACAACTGACCCATAAATTTCAAAGCTTTGATGAGTATTTATCCTACAATGATAACTCAGAAAACTTCTATGAGTTATTTAATGGAGAGTTAATTGAAATGCCTCCAGAGTCGGGAGTAAATGTTGAAATTGCTACGTTTTTATTGATTAGCTTTGCTTTACTGGTAGGTCATCGTAGAGTCCGGGGTCAAGGATTAGAATTAGAAGTTAGAGGTGAACCGAAAAACCGTTATCCTGATTTGACCATTATTCGAGAAGAGCATATTCAACAATTATCAAAGCGTAATACCATTCGCCTCTCTATGTCACCGCCTTTATTAGTGGTTGAAGTGGTTAGCCCAGGAGAGTTACAACGAGAGCGAGACTATATTGCGAAAAGAATCCAATATCAGGATTGTGCTATTCCTGAATACTGGATTGTGGACCCGGAAAGTAAAACTATATTGGTTTTAAAACTGACAGGAACAAGTTATACAGAAGTTGGTAGCTTTTCTGGTGATGAGTTAGTGTTATCTCCTGGATTTAAGGATATTACTTTAAAAGTATCTGGAGTGTTTGATATAGAAAAGTAAGTGATATTTTTATGAACAATTGACTATGAGTAGTATAAATAGTAGTTTAGATTTAAAAAATCTCTACGACATTGATGATGTCCAATGGCTAGAAGAAACGATTAAGCTCCTGAAAAATAAAGAATTTAATCAACTAGATTGGGATAACTTAATTGAGGAGTTAGAGGATTTGGGCAGAGAGAAGAAAAATGCCGTAGCTAGCCTTTTAGAACAAGTTATCCGTCATTTATTATTCCTGCAATATTGGACAAGTGAATATGATTATAATGCAGTTCACTGGCAAGGGGAAATCTATAACTTCAGAATTCAGCTCAAACGTAAACTAACGACTAATCTCCGTAATTATCTAGATAATGAACTGAGTTCTATTTATAACGATGCCTTAGGATTTGTGACGATAAAAACTCAGAATTCCGTAAGTTTACCTCCAGAATGTCCCTACTGTCTTGACCAATTACTGGATATCGAATGGTTGCCGAAGGAATAAATCAGTTTTGAATAGTCGGGAATCGGGAGTCGGGAGCGGTGCGACCCAAGGGCGATTTACTCGCCCTAGGAGGCGCGCACCGAGGGAATCGGGAATCGGGATTATACTTAAGCTACAGGCAAAACGCTATAATTAGTAATTAGCAATTAATCAAAGTTTTATCAGCAATAAAATTCTGCATTCTCCCCATCTCCCTATCTCCTCATCTCCATCTCCCCATCTCCCCATCTCCCCATCTCCCCGCGCCCCCGCCCCACTCTTTCCCTGTTCCCTGTTAAATAACAAGTAAAGTAGAGCCAAAAATGATCACATCAACTGCCACAATTACTCGGGACCCGACTATTCCTCCTTTAGAAAATGGGGATCAACTAACCCTTGCTGAATTTGAGCGTCGCTATTCCGCTATGGCTGATTTGAAAAAAGCCGAATTAATTGAAGGAATTGTTTACATGGCATCTCCTGTACGAGCAAAAAAACATGGCAAACCCCATTCTCGGATTATGACATGGTTAGGAACCTATGAAGCAAGTAGACCAGGAGTAGAAACACTCGATAACACAACTGTGCGCCTAGATGCTGATAACGAAGTGCAACCTGATGCGTTATTGAGAATAGAACAAGATGGACAATCAATCATTACTGAGGATGATTATGTAGAAGGTGCGCCGGAGTTAATCGTAGAAATTGCGGCTAGCACTGTTTCTATTGATTTACATAAAAAATTAAACGTTTATCGTCGTAATGGAGTACAAGAATATTTGGTATGGCGAGTTGATGATGGTGAATTTGATTGGTTTCGGTTAAGGGAAGGGGACTATACTCAACTGGAAACCAATCCTGAGGGCATACTTTGTTCAGAAATTTTCCCTGGATTATGGTTAGATAAAGCGGCGTTATTAGCCGGAAATTTAGCCAAAGTTTTAGAAATATTGCAGCAGGGATTACAGAGTCAGGAGTAGGGAATCGGGAGTCGGGAGTCGGGAGCGGTGCGCGACCCAAGGGCGATTTACTCGCCCTAGGAGGCGCGCACCGAGGGAATCGGGAGTCGGGATTCTACTTAAGCTACAGGCAAAACGCTATAATTAGTAATTAGTAATTAATCAAAGTTTTATCAGCAATAAAATTCTGTATTCTCCCCATCTTCCCATCATATCATGTCCGGTTGAATACTTATACTAGGGGCAAAAACAAGGCAGAAGTCAGAAGGCAGAAGGCAGAAGGCAGAAGTAAAGGAGTAAGGTTTCAAGGGATAAAGTTTTTTATAACTAATTATCCGAACCTGATATCACCCCATCACCCCATCACCCCATCACCCCATCACCCCATCACCCCATCACCCTATATCTTTCCCGATTCCCGATTCCCGATTCCCGTTCCCCTCCTGGGAGGGGTTAGGGGTGGGTTCCGATTCCCGATTCCCGTTCCCCTCCTGGGAGGGGTTAGGGGTGGGTTCCGATTCCCGATTCCCTGTTCCCTACTCCCTAACTATCTCTTTTTTAGTCAAACACATCGCTACTCCTTTTTCATAGTAGGCAACTTCATTAATAAATACTGGCCAAACGGTGGCTTCTTCTTCATAGTAAATTGTGGTGCCATCGAAGGTAAGAAACATGGGGTCACCAGGATTAAGTTCTTGATAATCTCTGCCCTGGAGCTGAGGATGAATCATACCTTCTAGTTCACCAGCTTCGTTTCTGGGATAGTCAACTACTTTTAAATAGTGATAAATGGTTAGAGGATAAGTGTTTGATAATAGTTTACCGTTATTATAGTCTTCAATATAATCTAACGTGGCGTGAATTAAGGCTTCAGTTTTTTGAAAAATAGCGCCCTTGAGACTAGCTGGTGCAATGGGACCGACTTCAATACAACACCCGAAGTTAGATAGGGATCTTAGAAAGGTATTTTCTTTACCTGGTTCAATGGAACTATAAACTCTAACTAAGGGGTCAAGGGAACTCAGATAAGCAGCGAGTTGCAAATTAAAGGGGTCGTTGTTGACGAGAATTATAGTAAACCCCATATTAGCACTGGTACTGTGCAAATCTAGAATAAAATCTACCTTGGAATTGCCTTTTGGCCCTAGGGTTTGAGCTATCTCTTTGGCTCTGGTTTGTTCATAGAAAGAAAGCTCGTAATTTTCCAGGTCACTTTTAGCAAAGCAGCGGTTTAAGTCTGTATCAATATATCTCCTGGCAGCTTGAAAGGCTTGGGGATTACCGATCAGTGTCGAGGTTTCAAAACTAGGTCTAGTGATTAATTCTGGAAACTTATCAAATTTTTTGACTAGGTATACACCGGTAAATTCATTACCGTGGGTTCCTCCTACAATGGCGACTTTGTTAATAGTTTTACGGTTGTTTGCTTCAGAATTACTCATGGGTGGTTGGTATATGGATCTAATTTAAGGGAATCGGGAATCGGAACCCACCCCTCCCAGGAGGGGTTAGGGGTGGGTTCCGATTCCCGATTCCCTACTGAGAGTAATCTTGGCATTCTATCCTAGGAAAACGCAAACCTCTTATTGTTGTTGGAAAAATCCGATTACTAAACTTATGCTTTCAAGTACTACCCATGCCCTGAAAGAATGGGGTGTTGCGGTTGATGCCTTAGAAGCGGGCAAAACGATTATGCTGTTGCGCAAAGGGGGTATTCGTGAACAGGGCAACTGCTTCAGCGTGGCTCACCACCAGGTTTTACTCTACCCTACCTATGAGCATCAAAAGCCTAATTTGCTTAAACCTGACTATGCTGAACAAGTGAAACCTGTGCCCTCAGGTTGGCACCCGGAAACTGTTCGGATTGGTAGCTGGGCGTCTATTACTGATATTTTGCCGGTAACGGAGCAATCTACTATTGCTGCTCTGCTACCCTATCATATTTGGAATGAACAATTTGCCAGTGAGCGTTTGAAGTGGAAGCCACGTCAACCTTTATATGTATTGCTGTTGCGTACTTATCAGTTACCTGAGCCTGTGATCACTCCCTACCACCAAGAGTACGGAGGCTGTCGCTCATGGATTGATTTAGTTGAACCGATTTCTTACCAGGGAGTTGTACCGGTTTGGAATGATGGGGAGTATATCGAACAAGTCAGAGAAATTCGCAGTCTGATCGAGGATTGACTGGGAGCAACCACGCCACTTGCTCTGCGCACTCCCCCCAGTGGGCGCAGGGTCATCAAAGAAGATGGGTCTGAAACCCCGTCCTTCTAGGACGGCTTTGTGCTAAGATAGAAACGACGCAATGACCTAAAAAGAAAAGGTGAGATTCCTGGTAGTGGGACCCTTTGGTTAAAAGGTGGTTCACCGAAATGGAGACCCGGTTAAAGACTCCAATCCCAGCCCTCTATAAGCAAATAGTCTTTAAAGTCACGGGAATCAAACACTTTAAAAGTAGACTCAATGACAATATCTTGTCGGAGAGAGTAGAGGCAATTGGCACCGCCAAGTGGACTGCCGATTTCTTGGTACTACGGTACGGGAAGTCGATGTGGTTGTTACGAGCAATGCCCTTTTGGGTAACTCCTCGCTTTGAATCCCCGCGCGTTTACGCCGGGGAGTGTCAAAAGTGGATCCTAATTTAATAGCTCTGTCCGATCTGATACCCTTCTAGGTAAACTGGACTGTCGCTAGCTTCGGTTTGTCTTTCGAGACCGGCTAGGAGTCCTTGATTAAATAAAACGTATTCGATTGTGTCTGGGCTATAGCAATTGTATTGATAAACTAGGGTGGATACAGAGTAGGCTATATGATCGAAATTCCTAGACATAATGGATTTGCCTCCAATGGATACATTAATGGATAGATTGATACAGCTGCAGTTTTAGGGGTAATCAATGTTGTAAGTGACAGCTATGCTTCAAGAGTAATACGGGGAATATATCCGGGACATTACCCACGTGGGTGATTTTATTGTGGCTAAGGAATTGGCAAGGTATAGCAGAAGTCAGAAGTCAGAACTCAGAAGTCAGAACTCAGAAGTCAGAACTCAGAAGTCAGAACTCAGAAGTCAGAACTCAGAAGTCAGAACTCAGAAGTCAGCAGTCAGAAGTCAGAAGTCAGAAGTCAGAAGTCAGCTTAAAATAGGGGATTGACCTGTGGTCACCCTACGCGATGTTCCTTTGGATGTTTGCGATGTTCCTTTGGAACCGCTTCGCGAACGCAAACATCCAAAGGAGTCGAAGAAGTCTAGCTATTGATAGCAATAACTCTATAAAATTATCTCTGTGCCCTTTGTGCCAGAGTCATATGCCCACTAATTCCTCTACCTCCTTTTCCCCAGAAGAGATTGCTGCTGAAGGGTTAACCCCTTCTGAATATGAAGAAATTGTCCAGCGCCTAGGGCGTCATCCCAATAAAGCTGAACTGGGAATGTTCGGTGTGATGTGGTCGGAACATTGCTGCTACAAGAACTCCCGTCCTCTACTCAAGCAATTTCCCACAGAAGGCAAACGTATTCTAGTCGGTCCTGGGGAAAATGCTGGTGTTGTAGACTTAGGTGATGGGCTACAACTGGCCTTTAAAATCGAATCCCACAATCACCCCTCAGCGGTAGAACCGTTTCAAGGAGCTGCTACCGGAGTAGGGGGGATTCTACGGGATATTTTTACCATGGGAGCTCGCCCGATTGCGGTCTTAAACTCTCTGCGCTTTGGGAGTTTGGATAATGCCAACACTAGACGATTGTTTAATGGGGTAGTAGCAGGAATCAGTCACTATGGCAATTGCGTGGGTGTCCCTACAGTAGGGGGTGAAGTTTACTTTGACCGGGCATACACTGGTAATCCCTTGGTGAATGTGATGGCTCTGGGACTGATGGAAACTCCAGAAATTGTTACCTCTGGAGCCTCTGGGGTGGGGAATCCTGTGCTCTATGTCGGGTCCACTACCGGTAGAGATGGCATGGGAGGGGCAAGTTTTGCTAGTGCGGAACTGACGGATCAATCCCTAGATGACCGCCCAGCGGTGCAAGTGGGGGACCCGTTCCTAGAAAAGTCTCTAATTGAAGCCTGTCTTGAGGCATTTCAAACCGGTGCCGTAGTAGCTGCTCAAGATATGGGAGCCGCTGGCATAACCTGTTCTACTTCAGAAATGGCAGCTAAAGGGGGCTTGGGTATTGAGTTCGATTTAGACCTGGTTCCAGCGCGAGAAACGGGTATGGTGCCTTATGAATACCTGCTGTCGGAATCCCAAGAACGAATGCTGTTTGTTGCCCACAAGGGTCGAGAACAAGAACTGATAGATATTTTCCACCGTTGGGGACTCCATGCTGTGGTAGCAGGTAAGGTAATCGAAGAACCTTTGGTCAGGATTTTGTTCAAAGGAGAGGTAGCAGCAGAAATCCCAGCTACTGCTCTAGCAGATAATACTCCAATTTATCACCGGGAGCTATTGACAGAACCACCAGACTATGCATTGAAGGCTTGGGAATGGCATGGGAAATCCCTCCCTCCCTGTAATGTTACAGGTATTGAGATTAACGGTAAGCATCACACTTGGAATCAAATCTTACTTCAACTCCTAGATACTCCAACTATTGCGTCGAAACGTTGGGTTTATCGCCAGTATGACCACCAAGTCCAAAACAATACCTTAATTCTGCCAGGAAATGCTGATGCTGCGGTGATTCGGTTACGCCCTTTACAAGGATTGAACGTTGAACGGTTGAACGTTGAACGGTTGAATGTTGAAAGGTTGAATGTTGAAAGGTTGAATGTTGTTCGCGAAGCGTGGCCGAAAGGCCAAGGTTCAACCGAAACTAACCTGCAACCTGCTAACCTACCCTACGGGAACGCCAAAGGCGAACAACCTGCTAACCTGCAACCTGCTAACCTTCAACCTTCAACCAACCTACCCTACGGGAACGCCAAAGGCGAACAACCTGCTAACCTTCAACCTTCAACCAACCTACCCTACGGGAACGCCAAAGGCGAACAACCTGCTAACCTTCAACCTGCTAACCTTCGATCTGTAACCTCTAATGCTGGTGTGGCGGCAACTGTAGATTGTAATTCCCGTTATGTTTATCTTGACCCCTATGAAGGGGCAAAGGCTGTGGTAGCAGAAGCAGCACGGAATCTGAGTTGTGTGGGTGCAGAACCTTTGGCAGTAACGGATAATCTGAATTTTGGTTCTCCAGAAAAGCCTGTGGGTTACTGGCAACTGGCTTCTGCTTGTGCAGGAATAGCAGAGGCTTGCCGGGAAATGGGCACTCCTGTGACTGGGGGTAATGTTTCCTTGTATAACGAAACCATTGATAGTGACGGCAATCCTCAGTCGATTTACCCTACGCCAGTGGTGGGGATGGTGGGATTAATTGCTGATATTACTAAAACCTGTGGTCAAGGTTGGCAAGCTGAAGGGGATTTAATCTATTTATTAGGATTGGGGACTAAATACTGGGAAAATAGTCAATCCCAAATTAAATCCCAAATTACATTAGGTGCGTCCGAGTATCTGGCAACGATTCATGGCATGGTTGCGGGCAAGCCACCAGTAGTGGATTTTGATTTAGAGCGTCGTATCCAAACGGTAACGCGAGAGGGTATCGGTCAAGGTTGGATAAATTCTGCTCATGACTGTGCTGAAGGGGGATTAGTGGTGGCTTTGGCTGAATCCTGTATCCCAGGTAAGTTGGGGGCAGACATTACTCTAGGCTATAGGTCCGAGTCGTTAGACCTGCGCTGGGATGAAGTGCTCTTTGGTGAGGGGGGGAGTCGGATTCTGGTTTCTGTAAGTCCTCAACACCAAACAAGTTGGGAATCTTATCTACAGCAAAAGTTAGGGGATGAGGGATATTGGCAACAACTGGGTGTTGTTCAAGGGGAAAATGCTGGTTTACGAGTACTGGTGGGCAATGGTCAGTGTGTGATTGAGGTGACAGTTCAGGAGATGTGTGATTGTTGGGAGAATGGGATTGAAAGGCGTTTGAGGGTTTAGGAGGGAATCGGGAATCGGGAATCGGGAATCGGGAATCGGGAAACAATCTTGTGTACCTTATTATTATGAGAACCGGTTTAGCGATGTTTCTTTGCAACCGCTTTGCGATGAAGCGTTTCGGCAAAGCCGACGCTACGCGAACGCAAAGCGTGGCCAAAGGCCTCAGCTTCCGCGCTTATGCGATCGCGTCTGCAACGTTTTTTAAACACGTTCAACAGGAATTGGCTGGATAGGGATTGGCTGACAAGGGCTTTGCTAAGATAGCATAATTCAGTTTTCTCATACTCAATGACCAATCCAAGAGCCGATTACGATAATCCCTGGAAAGAAGCGCTTTCCATCTATTTTGAATCCTTCATGGCATTCTTTTTTCCCGAGATTGATCGTAACATTGACTGGGAAAGAGGCTATGAATTTCTTGATACAGAATTCCAACAGGTGGCTCGAGATGCAGAAATTGGCAGCAGGGAAGCCGATAAACTGGTCAAAGTTTGGCGACAAGACGGTGAAGAAACGTGGGTACTGATTCATGTGGAAGTACAGAGTCAGGCTCAGTCAGTCTTTGCGGAAAGGATGTACGTCTACAACTATCGCATCTTTGATATGTATCGACGGAAGGTAGTCAGTTTAGCTGTTCTCGCTGATGATGAAGAGTCTTGGCGACCAAGTGAATACAATTACGAGATTTGGGGTTGTCGAGTTTTATTGCAGTTTCCAGTAGCTAAGCTGTTAGATTATCAGCTGTCTAAACTAGAACAAAGCACTAATCCTTTTGCTGTGATTGTGGCTGCACATCGCACCACTCAGCAAACTGTTCAAAATCCCGAGGGACGGTATCAGGGCAAATTAACCATTGCCAAGAGTCTTTATCAACGAGGGTATAGTAGACAAGATATCCTAGAATTATTCCGGCTCATCGACTGGATGATGACATTACCGGATAGCTTTCAGATTGGGTTTAAACAGCAAGTCAGACGTTTTGAGGAGGAAAGCACAATGCCTTATGTTACCAGTATAGAGCGCCTTGCTCGTAAAGAGGGGATAGAAGAAGGCATTCTCCAAACTAGTCGAGAGACTCTTTTGGAAGTGCTTCAGGTACGATTTGAGGATGTGCCAAGGGAGTTGGTTGAGACAATTAACCAGATTGAGTCGGTCTCTGTGTTGAAAACCTTGCATCGACAAGGAATTACTATTGCTTCTGTTGAAGAGTTTCAGGGTTGGCTTGACCAATTGCTATCTTTTGAGCAGGAACAGGAGGAAGGTTGAATAGGGTGCATCTTTTTGTTGTAAATCTATAAATCAGGGGAGGGTGGGGAGGGTGGGCAGATGGGGGGATAGGGGAGATTTTTATTCAGGGTAATTATCCTGAGATGATATTAGCCTTCAATGGTCGTATTTTTGCAAAAGTGAGTCCACCCGGTTGAATACCGGTTATAGGGAGATAGATTCGGAAGTTTAAAAGGGGAGAGCGATGTTCCAAAAGAACCGCTTTGCGAACGCACATGTTGAAAATCATACCCTGATTCAGCAACGCCGTAATTTTTAGTTAAATTTAGTTAAATGATTTAACAATTCGAGATAAATCATTATGGAATAGATGTGAGAGTGTATGGTAATGTGAGCTAAAAAGGTGCAAAATTCGAGTATCATCAGGTTGTTGTAAAAGCAATTCATGTCTCAATCAGGACAAATTTTATCTCAATCTAATTCGGGAAAAGAACCTTGGCTGGCGGTCAATTTATCATCTTTTTGGCCGGGATTAGGTCAACTCTATGGAGGCAAATCCATTCGAGGATGGATTTTGATAGTTACTGAAATTCTCTTATTGAGTTTGGGTGTATGGTTAATAGTTTTTGACACGACGACAAATACAGGTCTCGGTTTCATTTTTTTGATAGCTGCTATAATAATTAGTTTATGGAATCTTTTTGATGCCTATAGTTGTACTAGAAAATTCAATAATTTAAGCTTTGAACGCCTAAGGAAAGACAATAAAGATCCGTGGCTAGCTGTTTTTTTATCAAGAATAATTCCAGGACTGGGTCATTTCTATCTAAAAAAATATTTAATTGGTATTTTATTATTGGTTTTATTTATAGCCTCAACCATTTTCCCATTAGCTCCAATTATTTTTCAAGGTATTGTTGCATATTACGCTTATGTGGCATCACCAGTTCGTAGAGAAAGAACAAAAAACACTATAATCATCGTTGCTATTTTCATAATTTTGACTGCTTTGATTGCGCCCTTATCGAGAAATCTGGTAGAAGCTCGCTATATCCCATCAGGATCAATGCTGCCGACACTGCAAATTAATGATCGTTTAATTATCAACAAGTGGAGTTACTCTTTCCAAGAGATACAACGAAAAGATATTGTAGTTTTTTTGCCAACGGAGAAACTAAAAGAGCAAAATTTTAAAGATGCATTTATTAGTCGGATCATTGGTCTCCCAGGAGATAAGATAGAAGTCAATGGTGGCAAGGTTTATGTTAATAATCAACCGTTGGAAGAAAACTATATTGAAGAACCCCCTCAGTACAGCTGGGGTCCTGTAACAGTGCCGCCTGATTCTTACACTGTCCTAGGAGATAACCGTAATAATAGTTATGACAGTCACCATTGGGGATTTGTCCCTAGGGAAAATATTATTGGGAAAGCTACTAAACGATTTTGGCCTCTGGATCGGGCTGGTGCCATAAAGTAACAATAGAGCTGGTCAATCCTCTACCTTTTCCTAAGGCTATTAACGTAAAACTTCGGCAGGTATTACGATGAGTAACGATAATTATTATCCAAGACATAGCGTTGATTATTCAAAGCTACAGCAGCTTCTTTCGGAAGGTAAGTGGAGAGAAGCAGACTATCAGACATACCTGGTAATGCTAGCAGTATTTGGCCGTAAAGAGGGAGATTGGATCAGACCAGAAGAGATCAAAAACTTTCCCACTAGTGACCTCTTAGCTATTGATAAATTATGGCGGAAATATAGTTCCGATAAATTTGGATTTAGTATCCAAAAGAAAATTTATATTGATAATAAACAATCTGTAGAAAAATTATCAATACAAGACTCTGGAATCATATCTAATGAGTCGGTTGAGTTTGTCAAGCGTGTTGGTTGGCAGATGGATAGTTACAAAGATCTGATCTTTGACATTACTCAAGCACCGAAAGGACATTTACCTGGATGCTGGGCGTTTCGATTTTTTGGTTTTGGTTGGTATCTCATGTCGCACAAGGGGATATAGTTTAAATGTTTGCTCTTGAGTGCCGGTGCCACCAAAGCAGATACCTGTCTATCCCTCATTCATCCCGTAATTCAGCAACGCTGAATTTAAATATCCTATCTAAGGATGCTATTTTCCTTTGGAACCGCTTCGCGAACGCAAACAAAAACCTCCCGGAATAAAAGCGTTAAACTGTGGAAAAGTCCTGCTCAAGGGAGTCTTTATTTACTATAATTATATCAACTAATTTTTATGTTATATTGGCGTCAATTATTATCCCCGATTCCCGATTCCCGATTCCCGATTCCCGATTCCCGATTCCCGATTCCCTTAATTTTATGGATAATGATATCGTTTTGTTTCTAGCTACTGTTGGTTTACTGATCCTGTATCTGGTATTTTCTGCCCTAACTGAAATGGGTACTAAGTTTCCTTGGAAGAAATAGTTGATGGGTTTTATCAAGTGGTATAGCGCTACGGGTAAGTCAGAAGTCAGAAGTCAGAAGTCAGAAGTAAGCTATGACTAAGTTTCGGAGTTTAGGAATGTCAAACACCTTAATGCGTAGTGCTATATAGTAAATAATCTGGGTATCCCTTGTTGTGTAAGAAGTTTAGGACTAACTAAATAGCAAGAGGTCTACCCAGTCTTATTGATTTCTACATCTATTGGACAATAAAATATTGCCAAATAAAATTCGGTAATGTCTGAACGTCGAATTCGAGCCATGGAAAATAGCTGAGATTAATACCGTAAAAAGTTAATAGGAACCCCAAAAGTAATTTCCCGGAGATTTTGGGTTATCACTGCGGAAAAATTCATCCATCAAGGTAAAAAGCTCTTCCTGAGAGATATGTCCATCACTATTCAAATCGAGATGGCCAAAATTTTCCCTTGCCCAACTAGGATCAACACCATAGGCACTGACCAAATCTACATACTCTTGCTGACTAATTTCTCCATTGTCATCCTGATCAAGTAAAGCAAAAAAGACATCACATTGCAATTGAATAAGGGGTTCATAGGCATCTGAGTGAATCAGATTGTCGTAATACTTAAACCATTCCTCAAGGGTGATTTCTGCATCGCTGTTTTGATCAGCCAAACTCAAGTTATTCCACATGGAAACCAAGATTGAACGCAGATAAGCATATTGCCAAGAATTAGGTTTTAGCCCTCGTGAACTAGCCAGTTTATTCAAAATCAGATGAAAATCATCTTGGTTGAGAGTTCCACCTGAATCGGCATCGATATTATTGAATAATGTTGTTAATTTTTTTTGTTGTAATTCGGTTAACATTTTCAAATGAACTTTGATTAAATTTTATGGTTTTTGAGTTTAATATGAGGTACTCATGAGTCTCAAAAAAATCCTTAAAAACGACTTATTTTACTGTATTTTAACCTATAAATTGAAGGACTGAGCGCGCCCGGAGTTTTGACTTAGACAACACCTTGCTACTCTTACTTCCCATAATTTTATGGTTTAGAAAAGTAAGGTTTGTCACTACACAGAGAATTCTACCGGATACTTGACATTGGTGACAAATTAAAAGCTAAGGCATTTTGTCAATACCTCCAAGTATAGAAATTCACCTTGATCATTATTAACTTAAGCATATGTTGAGAGCTGTTCGCGTAGCGTGCGCGTAGCGCATTAGCTGATAGCTTAGGTTCCTAAACGTCCTCGCTTGTTCTGTTCCCGTTCTACTGCTTCAAACAAAGCACGAAAATTCCCTTCTCCAAAGCCCTTTGCCTGAAAGCGGCGCTCAATGATTTCAAAAAAGAAAGTAGGCTTGCCAAAAATGGGCTGGGTGAAGGTTTGAAGTAACAAAGCTTGGGGAAACTCTTGCTGCCAATCTACTAAAATTTGTCTGGTAGCAATTTCTTCCCATTCTGCCGTTAGTAAAGGTAAATTAGAGCCCCCTGGTCTTTGCCGCAACTGGCTGTAGTAGCTGGAAGGAACTTCAATAAACGGCAAACCTCGACCACGGAGTTGCGCGATCGCTTCTACTATATTGCTAGTTCTAAGAGCAATATGCTGGATGCCTGGTCCACCATTAACATCTAGAAATTCCTGAATCTGGGAATTAGCAGAAGTTGGTTCATTGATGGGCAACTGCACCTCACCAGTGGGATCAACCATAACCTGAGAGTATAAACCAGACTGTTGTGTCTGAATAGAAAATATTTGTTGTGGGCAAAATCCCAGCACTTGTTGATACCAATTTACTGCCCGTTCTAACTCACCAGCAGCTACATTAAGCACTACATGATCAATGGTGGTGAACATGGTCTGAAGATTGTTATTGCCTTGGTTTCCCTCTCCACTGAGGGAGGGTGGCTTACCATGAGCAGTTTTTGTGATCCAGTTAAACTGAGCAGGGAAAAAGGATTGGTCACAGATGCCATCCCGCTCCACGAGGGTATGAACCAGAGAACCCCAGGAGGGGATTTGACTCCACTTTAGCCGTCCCTGTCTTTGAAATTGTTCCTGGGGTGGTTGTACCACTTGGTTTCCCTGAGCGGACGCATTCTCAATCACCGCTTCCAGGTCCTCTACAAGAAAAGCGATGTCAGCCACCCCAGGAGGATGTAGACGCAAAAACTCAGCAATAGGACTTGCTGATGTCAGAGGTGAAGAGATCAAAAAGGTGATTGAGCCACTTTTGACAACTTCTGTGTAGGTATGGTCACTACTGCCACTGACGACCCGTTGAAAGCCAAGAATTTTGACTAACCAATCAGAAAAAACTGTAGCATCTTCAACATAGAAGTGAACATGATCAATTTTCATGGTTAAATCCAGTTAAAGAGATTGTACTGTTTTTAATTTTGCTCTTTTTAGAAGAGTGAACCAATTTGCAGTCGGTAAAAGAGGATTACAGATATTTTACATATCTGAGTGGGTAAGTCCTGGCATTTTCAGATGATCTGACTTTTATAGCGCTACGCGCAAGGCAGCTATGCTGAAGGCAGAAGGCAGAAGTTGACTCTAACAAGGTTTTAGAGGTAATGAGTTGTCCTAACCTTAGTGGGTACTGCTTTATCACTTCCCCTACTTCCCCCACTTCCCACACCTCCCACACTCCCCTCTCTTTCCCGATTCCCGATTCCCGATTCCCGATTCCCGATTCCCGATTCCCGATTCCCGATTCCCGATTCCCGATTCCCGATTCCCGATTCCCGATTCCCGATTCCCGATTCCCGATTCCCAATTACCGATTCCCGATTCCCGACAACTAAGCACTAATCAGATGGCCGATTTGCTTTGCGATCGCATCAGCCTCTGAGCCTTGTGATCCAGAAATTTACAATAAAACAAAGGAAGTCTTAGCATCTAACTATCAATCAACATCCATGAGTCAAACCGAACAAATCCTATCCCAGTTACCTGGTGATGTTCTCGGACGCCTGCGCAATGCTGACAAAGTCTGGAAAGCCTTACGAGATGGCACAACTGAGATCCCAGAGGTGATTACAGAAACCGAAGAGGGATTAGGCACCCTAGACTTGGATGTAGTAATCTGTGGCGGTACCTTGGGAATTCTGATTGGTGCTGCTCTACAACAGCGAGGCTGGCGAGTTGCGGTAGTTGAACGGGGGGTTTTGCGCGGTAGAGACCAAGAGTGGAATATCTCTCGCCAAGAACTAGAGGTATTCCTGGAACTTGAGTTACTCTCAACGGCGGAATTAGAAAATGCGATCGCATCCGAGTATAACCCAGCTCGGATCAGTTTTTTCGAGGGTCCTGATTTCTTGGTAAACGACGTACTCAACATTGGTGTTGACCCAGTCTTTCTGCTCGATACCCTCAAAGCCAAATTTTTAGCTGCTGGCGGTAAGCTGTTTGAAAAGACATCCTTTACACAAGCAACCATTCATCCCGATGGCGTCTCAATCGGCTTGAAGGTTGACCAGTTGGAGGATACCCAAGTTAAAGCTCGCTTACTGATCGATGCCATGGGACATTTTTCCCCAATTGTTAAGCAAGTCAGGCAAGGTCAGAAACCAGAAGGAGTTTGTTTAGTGGTTGGTAGCTGTGCTCAAGGCTATCCTAAAAATGAGATGGGGGATTTGATTGTATCGTTCACTCCTATCCAAAATCAATGTCAATATTTCTGGGAAGCATTTCCAGCTCGGGATGGTAGAACAACCTATTTATTTACCTACTTAGATGCTAATCCCGAACGTCCTAGTTTAGAATTTTTATGTGACGAATACTTCCGTCTGTTACCAGAATACCAGGGAGTAGACTTATCCCAACTTGATTTTAAACGAGTACTATTTGGCTTTTTTCCTTCCTATCAAAAAAGTCCCCTAAGAATGCCTTGGAATCGGATTTTACCTGTAGGGGATAGCAGTGGTGGGCAATCACCAGTCAGTTTTGGTGGATTTGGTTCCATGGTCAGACATTTAAAGCGTCTAAGTAACGGTATTCATGAAGCCTTGGACTATGATTTGCTAGACCGCAATGCTTTAGCCCAACTACAACCCTATCAGCCGAATATTGGCGTAACCTGGATGTTTCAACGAACGATGAGTGTTGGCATCAAGCAACAACTAGCACCGAATCAAATTAATCAATTACTCACTGGCGTATTCCAAGCCATGGCAAACCTGGGAGATGATGTGCTTAAGCCCTTCCTCCAAGATGTAGTGAAGTTTTCAGGATTATCTAAAACCCTATTTGTGACATCATTAACTAAACCAGGATTAGTCGTGCCAGTGATTCCTCAAGTAGGATTAACGATGCTATTGGATTGGATGGTTCATTATAGTAATTTAGCCGTTTACAGTAGTTTGTATCCAGTAGGTAAATTACTCAGTGGCATGTTGACTACTTTGCCACCGAAACCAAGATATTATTTCCACCGTTGGCTAGACGCATGGCGCTATGGGTCTGGGGGTGATTATTAATTTAGGGAGCTATCAGCTATCAGCTATCAGCTATCAGCTATCAGCTATCAGCTATCAGCTATCAGCTATCAGCTATCAGCTATCAGCTATCAGCTATCAGCTATCAGCTATCAGCTATCAGCTATTAGCTATTAGCTATCAGCTAAAGGCTAAGGACTGAGGGCTGACCGCTGACCGCTGTTCGCGTAGCGTGCGCGTAGCGCATATGCTTAGATATCAACCTACCTCCTTCACCAAGGGCAGGGTGGCTTGGTGGAAAGCTAGGATTGATGATCGTGATATTTTTGCCATGATAGAAGTAACTCCTATTTAGGTGGGAGGAAAACCGCGCTGATTTTCATTAAGGCTATGACCAGCGCGGTTATTAGTTTCAGTCGTTACTTTTTATAGTATAGATAACTCCTGGAAAAAATGCAAGGGGTAAATCAAAAAAAATACATTTATTTACAATTAAAAATTTTCGCTATTTTTATAATAAATTATGTGTAATTAATTTTTATTTTGGTTGTTAGCTTAGCCTTTATATATTCAAGGATAGCTACATATCATTTAAATTTTGTAGGACTACTTATGAAAATAATTGTCAATAAAATACCAAGGTAAGTATTCAGCCATTTGCTTAGGGTGCGGGTAGCGCATTAGCTGTTGGCCTAGCCTGCGCGTAGCGCATATGCTTACAGCAGGGTTTATTGATAACTATCTCCGGTTTATTGACAAGATGCCTTTGCCCTGCTAACCTTTTTAAAAGCACTTTCAACTTTTAGGTGCGCTTGACGCAAGCGCACCTTTTGATGCAGCTTTTAGGCGCTCCTACTAAGATAAAACTAATACAGCGTTTTTCATAGCTATGAAGTACACATAATTTTTTACCTCTTCTATCTTCCCTATTATCTCTTCCCTGTTCTTTTCCCCCCTTATTAAGGGGGGTTAGGGGGGATCGCTGTTCCCTAAAACCCAGAACTTTGTCCCTAAACCAATTGAAAACTACTCTAATTCTAGAGATATAAATTTATGATATTTCACATATCTATTGCCGCAGATAATCCTTACCACGTAGCCACGGTACTAGCAGAAATCTTTAAGGGAAATTGCATTGAATTTGCGCCTCACCCAGGAAGTTATATGACCTTAGCCTTTGATCAATATGGAACAGCTATTGAAGTTTATCCTAGGGGCACGGAATTAAAGCCTGGAACTAACCAACAAGAATTACAGTTCTTAAATAATGAAGCTAGTTCCAAATTTACCGCTACTCATGCCGCCATTGCCGTTCCCTTGAATCAACAAGAAATCGAAAAAATTGGTGAACGAGAACAATGGCGAGTTGTTCGCTGTAGCCGAAAGGGATACTTTGATGTCATGGAATTGTGGATTGAAAACACCCTATTGCTAGAACTCCTAACACCGGAAATGGCGCACCAGTACACTCAAGTCATGGAACCTAACAATTTAACCCAATTAATCGAGCAATTTAAAAACCAAAAGGCAATTAACAACTGAATATAGAGAACAGAAATATTGATGTAGATGTAGGGTGGGCAGTGCCAAAGATAGATAACAGCAGCTGGGGATAGCATGAGTAGGCACTGCCCACCAAAGAATTAATCACAATAGAATATTGATGTAGGGTGGGCAGTGCCAAAGATAGATAACAGCAGCTAGAGATAGCATGAGTAGGCACTGCCCACCCTACTAACTAACTACTAACTAACTCACTAAAAAAATCCACCTCACCCCATTAAGATGTAGGGTGGGCAGTGCCAAAGATAGATAACAGCAGCTAGAGATAGCATGAGTAGGCACTGCCCACCAAAGAATTAATCACAATAGAATATTGATGTAGGGTGGGCAGTGCCAAAGATAGATAACAGCAGCTGGCGATAGCATTAGTAGGCACTGCCCACCAAAGAATTAATCACAATAGAATATTGATGTAGGGTGGGCAGTGCCAAAGATAGATAACAGCAGCTGGCGATAGCATTAGTAGGCACTGCCCACCCTACTAACTACTAACTAACTCACCCAATTTAAAAATACTATAATAAACCAAGACTCTGAATAATCTCCTTCAAAAATGGAACCATTAGCTGCTGCCGTTGTCGCTATTTCTACTGTGCTAGCCACTAAAGCCCTAGAAAAAACTGGGGAAAATGTCGGGCAAGTTGTCTGGGACCAGACTAACCAGTTTGTGGAATCCCTCAGAAACCAGTCTCCAGATACGGTAATGGCTATCGAGCAAGCCCCAGAGCAACCACTTGATTATGCTGAAGTGGTATTGGAGCTAGAGGCAGCAGCGAAGCAAAATCCCGAAGTTGCCCAAAGTATGGAGCGTTTGGTGACTACTGTTGATGCTGAAACTTTGCCTAACTTAGAGGAAATTCTTGAAAAGATTACCAAAGCCTTGGAATCCCAACAGGCTAAGCGTGACAATTACAACATTGAGAAAGTAGATAACCAGGGTAACTTCGTCCAAGGGAAGAGTATTAATCAAGATAATACTAATATTGGAGGAAGCCAAAATATTATTAAAGGCGACCAAACTATTAATTATAATAATACTTGAGTGGAGTCGCCTGGGAGGCAGGTTAACCAAACTCGACCAAATCAAGCACCACCACGACCTCTGTATTATGTCGAACGCCGGGAAGTAAGCCAAGAACTAAAACAAAAGCTTTTATCCCAAGAAACTGCTAAAGCTGGCACCTTAGTGGTTAGTGCGATCTATGGCTTGGGAGGAATTGGGAAATCCACCTTAGCTGCAGCTTTAGCCCATGATCCAGAGGTTCAATCCCATTTTCCAGATGGAATTTTTTGGGCAACCTTAGGTCAGCAACCTGATATTTTATCGTTTCTAAGTACGTGGATACAGGCATTAAAAGATTATGACTTCAAACCGATTAATATTGATAGCGCTTCGTTACAATTAAGAACATTATTATCCGATAAAAAAGCCTTGTTAGTCGTGGATGATGTTTGGCATCCTGACCATGTTGAACCCTTTCGAGTGGCTGGGGATGGCTGTCGGGTTTTAGTCACTACCAGAGAAGCTCCGGTTAAAGGTGCGATTCGCTATGATTTAGATGTGATGACTCTAAATCAATCCTTGGAGTTATTAACGTCTTGTTTCAACAATGAGTTAACTAATCAAGAACTCGACTATGCTAAAACCTTAGCCAAAACCGTCGGCTACTTACCCCTAGCCTTAGAATTAGCTGCTGCCCAAGTTAGGGATGGATTCTGTTGGGAAGAGTTACTGGATGAGTTACAAGCAGAAATTGCTGATTTAGAAGCCTTGGATCGATTAGAAGCAGAGGAAGAGCCAAGTGACGCTAAGCGCAAAAACTACAGTCTAGTGGCTTCCTTTAATCTCAGTTTAAAGCGATTATCCCCCGAGAGATTGAAACAATTTGCTTGGTTAGGGGTACTGCCGGAGGATGTCACCATTACTGAAACCATGGCGACTACGTTATGGAACTGTAATTCATTTAAAGCTAAAAAGACTTTACGATACTTACGACAAAAAGCGTTATTACTACCAGGGGTCTCTAGTACCCAAAAAACTAACTATCGCCTCCATGACCTGTTACATGATTTAGCCCGTAATCTGCTGCAACCAGAGCTAACATTATCAATCCCCGAAGCCCATCAGCAATTATTAGAACGTTATCAAACTAAGACCGAAAAGGGATTATGGCATACCTTACCCGATGATGGTTACATCTATAGCCACTTAACCTGGCACCTAGAGAAAGCTGAAAAGATAGATCAAATTCATCAACTCCTGAAAGAAGAAACGCCAGCAGGAGATAACGGTTGGTATTGGCAGTGTGAGAGAGAGGGAAAAACTGCCAATTTTGTAAAGGATGTATCGAGAGCTTGGGCAATAGCAGTAGCCAATTTTACAGAAAATCCCACAGAATCGATTAGTCTACAATGTCGCTATGCTCTGATTACCACATCCCTCAACAGCTTGGCTGGAAATATTCCTCCAGAGTTAATGGCAGCATTAGTTGAGAAAGAAATCTGGACGGCAGCTCAAGCACTGGCTTATGTGCGACAGATTAAAGATTATGAACGTCAAGTAAACCGTTTGGGAGCAATTAGTGAGTATCTTCCCGCTTCTTTATTACCGGAAGCCTTAGATTGGGTCAGAGGGATTTCCGATGAAAAATACCGAGCCAATGCCTTAGTCGCCTTAGCCCACTTACCGGATGTATTGTTACCCAAAGCCTTAGATTGCGCCAGAGGGATTTCCGATGAAAAATACCGAGCTATTGCCTTAGTCGCCTTAGCCCCCCACTTACCCGATGTGTTACCAGAAGCCTTAGATTGCGCCAAAGGGATTGAGTCTGAATACTCCCGAGCCGATGCCTTAGGTGCCTTAGCCGCCCACTTACCGGAACTGTTACCGGAAGCTTTAGATTGGGCCAGAGGGATTTCGAATGAATACTTCCAAGCCCATGCCTTAGGTGCCTTAGCCCCCCACTTAAGCGATCTGTTGTTACCCAAAGCCTTAGATTGCGCCAAAGGAATTGAGTCTGAACACTCCCGAGCCGATGCCTTAATTGCCTTAGCCCCCCACTTACCCGAAACGTTGTTACCCCAAGCCTTAGATTGCGCCAGAGGAATTGACCATGAATACGAACGAGCCAAAGCCTTAGTGGCCTTAGCCCCTCACTTACCTGATGTGTTACCCAAAGCCTTAGATTGCGCCAGAGGGATTGACCATGAATACTCCCGAGCATTAGCCTTAGTGGCCTTAGCCCCCCACTTCCCGGAAGTGTTACCCCAAGCCTTAGATTGCGCCAGAGGGATTTGGGATGAAGAACACCGAGCCGATGTCTTAGAAGCCTTAGCCCCCCACTTACCGGAAGAGTTGTTACACCAAGCCTTAGATTGCGCCAGAGGGATTTCCCATGAAAGATACCGAGCATTAGCCTTAGTGGCCTTAGTCCCCCACTTACCGGAAGAGTTGTTACCTCAAGCTTTAGATTGCGCCAGAGGGATTTCCCATGAAAGATACCGAGCATTAGCCTTAGTGGCCTTAGTCCCCCACTTCCCTGATGTGTTACCTCAAGCCTTAGATTGCGCCACAGGGATTTGGGATGAAGAACACCGAGCCGATGCCTTAGTGGCCTTAGCCCCCCACTTCCCTGATTTGTTACCTCAAGTCTTAGATTGCGCTAGAGGGCTTGACCATGAATACTCCCGAGCATTAGCCTTAGTGGCCTTAGCCCCCCACTTCCCTGATTTGTTACCTCAAGCCTTAGATTGCGCCACAGGGATTTCCCATGAATACTCCCGAGCAAAAGCCTTAGTCGCCTTAGCTCCCTACTTACCCGATCTGTTACCTCAAGCCTTAGATTGCGCCATAGGGCTTGACCATGAATTCCACCGAGCATTAGCCTTAGGAGACTTAGCCCCCCACTTCCCTGATTTGTTACCTCAAGCCTTAGATTGCGCCACAGGGATTTCCGATGAATACAACCGAGTCAGAGCCTTAGTGGCCTTAGCCCCTCACTTACCCGAGGTGTTACCCCAAGCCTTAGATTGCGCCATAGGGCTTGACCATGAATACTCCCGAGCCCATGCCTTAGTGGCCTTAGCCCCTCACTTACCCGATGTGTTACCTCAAGCCTTAGATTGCGCCATAGGGCTTGACCATGAATTCCACCGAGCATTAGCCTTAGGAGACTTAGCCCCCCACTTACCCGATGTGTTGTTACCCCAAGCCTTAGATTGCGCCAGAGGGCTTTCCGATCAATTCCACCGAGCATTAGCCTTAGGAGCCTTAGCCCCCCACTTACCCGATGTGTTGTTACCCCAAGCCTTAGATTGCGCCATAGGGATTTCCGATCAATTCCACCGAGCCGATGCCTTAGTGGCCTTAGCCCCCCACTTCCCGGATCTGTTGCCAGAAGCCTTAGATTGCGCCAGAGGGCTTTCCCATGAATACTACCGAGCCAGTGCCTTACAGGGCTTAATTAAGAGATTAACTCCTTCGTCAGTTGATTTTCCTTTTTGGCAAAAAATTCTTGATGCTTTAGCTAGTCTAACCCGTCCCAATTTTCTTAGAGCTCTTCCTGAATTAGCTCCTTTAATTATCAAGTTTGGGGGTATTGAAGCCCTAAGAGAAACGGTGGCAGCGGTTGATGATGTTAGTCGATGGTGGAAGTAAATAAGAGGGAGCAGGGAGCAGGGAGCAGGGAGCAGATAAGAGGCAAGAGGCAAGAGGCAAGAGGCAATAGTTTTCCATCAACGTTATGGATATTTCAATAGATTGAGTTCTGATATAAAGCGATAATCTCGTTGATTTTTACTGAGTAGAGGAATTTGATTTTCAATAGCGGTAGCAGCAATTAGAGCGTCTGGGATTAGGAGTCCATGACTGAGATAGTAGCTACCCATCAACTGTTCTGCTTTGAGGGATATCTGAGCATTGAGTTGAATGATAGAAAACTGTCTGAGGAATTTATCCAAAGAGTCTAATTCTTGTTTATTTCGGCAACCAACAATTAATTCTAGTTTAGTAATAATACTGATTTGAAATAGAGATGTTTTAGATTCTCTTACCAGGCGTTCTTTAGCAAGTGAGCTGGGGGGGCGACAAGCGCCCCGTAAACCTTGATATATATTAAATTGAGCGAATTATGGTAAAAAAAGATAGGTCAGAAATTGTCAAGACGACCTATCAAGTTAGAATGATACCAGAATTATACCATCCTAGCTCTTTCAATATCCATTGTTCCATATTTGTGATAATAGATGCCAGAGGCGATTCTAGCAAGAACACACACTTGACTCTTTTTGTCAAGTTTTATGTTAAGAAAGATGTTTATAAAGCATAGCTTAAAAAAGGGGGGAGCCATACTCAAAGTCCCCCTTTTTTAAGGGGGATTTAGGGGGATCTCCGAGTTTGAAGACACGCCCTAGCACTTTGTTGGGATATTTGCTAGCTAGACGGTAGCCTACTGGTGCGCCATAGTCCATCACATAGAGAAAGTATTGTTGTAAATCTAATTTAATAGTCAACTTTTCGACGATATCTGCCAACTTATCAAAGCTATATTCAAATTCATCAACCTTCGGCATGGAACTAGCACCAAAACCAGGATAATCTGGGGCAATCAGGTGGAATTCGTCTGCAAGGGCGGGAATTAGATTTCGGAACATGTGGGAGGAAGTAGGAAATCCATGTAACAAGAGGATGGTAGGGGCGTTTTTGGAGCCAGCTTCCCGATAGAAAATATCAAGTCCATGGCCAAAAGGCCACGCTACGCGAACAATCTTAATAGTTTTGTGCATTGTGGTGTTTAGGTTAGTCATGATGATTACGTTCCTTGGTGATAATTGATTTAGTTTTTACAGTTCAAACTAGATGAGGAGAGCTTCAATTTTAGGGAGAAAGTTGAGCTAGTTGTTTCTCTAACTCTTGAATGCGAGCTTCTAGGGAAGCTTTCATTTGGGCAAATTCTTCTTCTGAATAACGAATCGGGATATGTTGGGGACAATTCCAGTCAAATGCCTCAACTTTAATTATGAATACTCGTCCCAATTCCGCCTGATAATTAGGATCGGCTAATTGATTGAGCAGTTGTGGGTCGTTATCAATAACTTGAGCCCTTCCCCAAATCTTTAATCGGCGACGGTGAGCGTAATCCATCAAAAATAGAAAAACGCGATCGCTTTCAGACAAGTTACCGACACTGATGTATTGCAGATTTCCTTGAAAATCTACAAAACCCAAGGTTTTATCATCCAGAACTTTGAGGAATCCTTTGGGCCCTCCACGAAACTGGATGTAAGGCCAACCGTTACTGTTGACCGTACCCATATAGAAACTATCCCGTGCAGCGATAAATTCTGTTTCTTTAGCAGTCAGAGTATCTGTGCTGATGCCTCGTTTGGCGAATTGGTCATAAATTTCCCGAGAGCCGTAGCGGGTTTGAGCGTTTTTGACTCCAGGGGTAAAAGCAATATTGGTAAATTGTCGTGCCATCAGAAATCCCCTTATTTATCTAGACCGTTATTTATGTAAGCTGTATTTATGTAGACCGGTCTGTATATTTTAAGATAAATAGACAGGTCTGTATAAAGTCAAGGATTTTCCGCTGATTTTTTTGTAAAGTTTTGTTAAGCAGTGCCCGATAGTCACAGGACACTGAGGAGGGGAAAGTGTTAGGCTAAAATATACCGACTTGTCTATACAAATCGGATTCAGTAACCATGACCAAATTGACTTCATCTCGTAAACCAGTTCGCGATCGCATTTTAGAGAAAGCCTCTGAGCTCTTTTACAAAGAGGGTATTCAGAATGTGGGGATTGATCGCATCATTTCCGAGTCTGGTGTGGCCAAGATGTCACTTTACAACCACTTCAAATCGAAGGATGCTCTGATTGAAGCATTCCTACGACAGCGGGGCGAGTCCTGGCGTGCCTGGTTTATAGAAACTGTTGCCCAACATAGTTCAGATCCCAAAGAGCGTCTATTAGCAATCTTTGATGTGCTTCAATTATGGTTTGAGGCTCCAGATTTTCGGGGCTGTGCTTTCATTAACGCTACTGTAGAGTTGGCAAAGCCCAACCACCCAGGTTATCAGGCGGCTTTGGAGCACCAACAAGCGGTTTATTCCTATATTCTGGATCTGGCTCAGGCTACAGGCATTACTGATCCTGAATTATTGGCTCGACAGTTTTTACTGCTTGTGCAAGGCTCAATTGTTGTAGCGATGATGGAGGGGAACTCCATAGCAGCAGCACAAGGGAAAACCGTTGCTTCAGGATTATTAGGGAGAAGGGAGTAGGGAAGTCAGAAGAGGGAATAGGGAAATGCGATCGCACTGGTTTGTGGACGGTTGAGGGTCAATCAAAAAACCGTTGCGTCAATGGTGTAGATTAAATCAAGATCAACTATGACCAAGTCAACTATCGAGTTGTCGCTTTTTTCCCCGCGCCAAGCACGGGGGTTTTCAGCTTTCAAGAACTCTTCATAAATATGAAAGAGAAGATGGAAATTAGGACAACACCAATAACGAGATTCTCGACAGGTAGGGTAGATTGAGGGTTTTCAAGAAAATTGACTGTCGGTCTGACCACATTTTCCAGATTTATGGGATTGTTAAACTGGACTTCTTGGAAATAAGAATAACTAGGCTCATAACTAGGCTCTTGGGGATTGATGAACACTAGAGAAACAGTTTGAGCCATCGGACTCACTTCGGCTAATTCTTCAAAAACCAAGTTACGGGTGCCGTTAGCAGTCCTGGCGATGGCTGGACTGGTTGAGTTATAATAGATATCTGTGGTGAGAGACACTTGACTAATAAGTAGTACTATAACTAAGGTTACAGGTAAAGCACCGCCTAGGCTATAGGGGTTTCTAGTCCAATCATACCATTAATAGATAAGATTAATAGATACGATTTATACTGAACAACTAAGACAGGAATAAAACTAAGCTCAAAGGAAGTTCAGGGGCTAAGACTGTTGGCATTTTGCCCTTCTCAGCACGAGACCGATATACACCGATATACACAGATACCGGATAGACTCAGAGAACGTCTATCGGTTAGTTTATCCGGTATCTGTATGTAAAAACCCATGGTGTGCTTTTCTGGTTGATCAAATGCATTCAGGGGGGACTATCCAAGCATGGTTTTAAGCCATAGCTGGATAAAGCATCACCCCTAGAGACACCACACCAGCAATGATCATGAGTCCAGCTGGCATAAACTTGCGAGTTTTAGCGAGCCGGATCGCAAAGACAATCACCAGTGCAGCTGCTACGGCTATCCCTAAGGTTTGTGCCCAGGGTTGTTCTTGAAGCTGCATTATTCCAGCAAATATTAGCAATAAACCGCTAATTACACCAGAAATGAGAGATATTTTGCTTTTGGCTTTAGCATAGCCCATGATTCCCCCAATCAGGGCTAAGATGCCGTATAAGAGTACTGCTGCAATACTTAGATTCATCATTAAATTTTTTGTCAAACTGAACTCAGTTATACCTCTAGCTCGATACTTCTTTGGTCAAGTCAGCAGAAAACTTAACATTAGGGAGTAGGGAGTAGGGAGTAGGGAGTAGGGAGATTGGATGCAGTCATTAATCGTAGGGTGGGCAGTGCCTAGCAACGGGATTGGCAAGCTTGGTCAATCTGTCTGATCCACTGCCCACCCTACATGAACCAAGCTGATTGAGACTGGTGCCAGATGTCAGGAGTAGGGAGATTGGATGCAGTCATTAATCGTAGGGTGGGCAGTGCCTAGCAACGGGATTGGCAAGCTTGGTCAATCTGTCTGATCCACTGCCCACCCTACATGAACTTGGTGAGGTACATTTTTAATTTTAGGCAAGAGGCAAGAGGCAAGAGGCAAGAGGCAAAAGGCAACATAAAAAAATATTGTGTACCTCATTAATATGAGAAATGCTCTAGTGATTGACTAGCAACTAATCAAAATAAGAAGTAACGCTGTGCCATGGGTAAAACCGTTGCGGGCTCGCATGTTAATAATTCCCCATCAGCTCTGACTTCATAAGTTTCTGGATTGACCTCAATCTGTGGCAAGGCGTCGTTGAGTTTCATGTCGGTCTTGCTCAAGTTGCGGGTGTTGGAAACGGCAACAGCGGATTTTTGTAAGCCAATTTGAGCTGGGATGTCTTGGTCTAAGGCAGCTTGGGACACAAAGGTAACGGATGTGGCTGCGATCGCACCACCAAAACTACCAAACATCGGACGCATATGAATCGGCTGGGGTGTGGGAATACTAGCATTGGCATCACCCATTTGGGACCATGCGATCGCACCACCTTTAATCACTATCTCTGGCTTGACTCCAAACATGGCTGGACGCCACAGACACAAATCCGCTAGCTTCCCTTCTGCGATGGAACCGACATAATTAGCAATTCCGTGAGCGATCGCAGGATTAATCGTATACTTGGCAACGTAACGCTTGGCTCGGAAATTGTCGTTTTCCCCAGTTTCCCCAGTAGTGGTGGATAACACTCCCCGTTGCACTTTCATTTTGTGGGCTGTCTGCCAGGTACGGATAATCACTTCACCCACCCGTCCCATGGCTTGAGAATCAGAGGCAATCATACTAAAAGCCCCTAAATCATGAAGGATATCCTCGGCAGCAATAGTTTCCCGACGAATCCGGGACTCAGCGAAGGCCACATCTTCAGGAATGCCCCGGTCTAGGTGATGGCACACCATGAGCATATCGAGATGTTCTTCTAGGGTATTAACGGTATAGGGACGGGTAGGATTGGTAGAAGAGGGCAATACATTAGCTTCACTACAGACTTTAATAATATCTGGAGCATGACCTCCCCCTGCTCCTTCGGTGTGGTAGGTGTGAATGACTCGGTTTTTGAAGGCAGCAATGGTATTTTCCACAAACCCAGCTTCATTTAGGGTATCGGTATGAATTGCCACCTGGACATCAAACTGATCCGCCACACTTAAACAGGTATCAATAGCGGCTGGAGTAGTGCCCCAGTCTTCGTGCAGCTTCAATCCCATCGCACCCGCTATCACTTGTTCCTGTAATCCTTCGGGTTTGGCACTATTGCCTTTCCCTAAAAACCCTAGATTCACAGGAAATGCATCCGCAGCTTGCAGCATCCGGTGAATATTCCAAGCACCAGGAGTACAGGTTGTGGCGTTAGTGCCAGTGGCTGGACCTGTACCACCGCCGATCATAGTAGTGATACCAGATGCGATCGCAGTTTCAATCTGTTGGGGACAAATAAAGTGAATGTGAGCATCAATCCCCCCTGCTGTGACAATCATGCCTTCCCCAGCAACTGCTTCGGTGCTAGGACCAATAATAATAGTGACATTGTCCTGGATGTAGGGATTTCCAGCTTTGCCAATGTTAACTATTTTGCCATCTTTAATACCAATATCGGCTTTAACAATACCCCACCAATCCAGGATTAGGGCGTTAGTGATCACCAAATCCACAGCACCCTCGGCGCGGGAGATGGGGGATTGTCCCATCCCATCTCTAATCACTTTACCACCACCGAATTTAACTTCATCACCATAGGTGGTGTAGTCCTGTTCCACTTCGATCACTAGTTCTGTATCAGCCAAGCGGATGCGATCGCCTACGGTAGGACCATAAGTTTCGGCGTAGGCACGACGATCCATACGATAACTCATCAACAACTCCTTGATTAAGGGTAATAGGTAATGGGTAATGGGTAATAGGTAATGGGTAATGGGTAATGGGTAATGGGTAATGGGTAATGGGGAATTTTATCCCCTCGGCCAAACTCTGGGATTACCTCTGGGTAGCGCTTGCTTTAGAAAAAAAATAGTAACTGTATATCAAGTTGACAATATCAAGTTGACCGATCAAGTTGACCATTAATTTTGCCATTGAAGCCGTACACCTGACGACTACCAACAAGAGTGACTAATTCCACCTCTCGTTCGTCTCCCGGTTCAAAGCGGATAGCGGTGCCAGCTGGAATATTTAAGCGCATGCCTTTAGTAGCTTCCCGGTCAAATTTGAGAGCTTCGTTGACTTCAAAGAAGTGAAAATGAGACCCTACTTGAATAGGGCGATCGCCTGTATTAGCTACCCGTACTCTGATGGTGGCACGACCAGCATTGAGTTCTATTTCCCCTGTTTGGGGAATGATTTCGCCTGGAATCACTAACTAACTCCTTAAACCCTGACTAGCTTTTCATTATCTGGTGAATTAGTTGATTATCTCGTGAATTAGATTTTTTTGTAGCCTTAACTTACACACTGAAGTATATAGGAAGTGGAGTTTAGTTTTTTTTTAAGGTTCTAGGCTCTAGGCATAAGGGGTCTACATTGAATGGCTCTAGGATTCTGGGGTATGAAGCTGCGCGATCTTAGCACGGAGGCTGTCAACTGCTTTTTTTTGTACCTATTACTTATTACCTATTACTTATTACTTATTACCTACTACTTATTGCTTATCACCTATTACTTATTGCTTATTACCTATTACCCTTACCATATTTTTTTATCTAGCTTATCTTTTCTTTACACAGTCTTTAATCAATTAATCCTGACTTCTCTAGTCTGTTCTGAATAATCGATATAGGTGTTATTGAATTTTTATTTATTAAATATTTGATGGTTATATTTCTACAGTTAATGATTCCTTTTTGGTCAACTCTGACATCTTACATTGCTTTTAAAGCTATACTAATCGCCAAAAATATCCTACTTATGGAAAAATCTTGCTTGATCAGCAGCCGGTTATTCAGAAATTTATTTTGGCAACTATTCGCCATATTAAATTAGTCATGACTACTCTCCCTACTTTTTTGTTTTCCTGTCTGGTGTTTGATTTAATTTTTTTAAAGGTTTTTTAACCATTGTTTCGTGCTTATGGGACTCCCTTCACTAGTTAAATCATGGAAAATCTTAAAATTCCAACTGAATAAAGTTCACCCCAACAACAATAGGATTCTTGAATCAAATGAGCCTAAGTTCAAAGAAATCTTGACGAAACGAATCCAGATTGTTGATAACTGTCTTTATACGATTAATGACTGTATGAATAGCCTGAATAACATCGTAGATCATCAAGGAACTGCACAACTAAGCAGTGAGCAAATCAATGACCTCAGAAACCAACTTATCCATCTCACAGAAGAACTCCGTCAACTCCGGTGAATCCTCTGATGATTTAAGATGAGTTAAACAGTTACTTATCAAGCTTTTTGTGGGATTAACGAATTGGGTCATGTACAGTAACCAGTTTAGTCCCATCGGGAAAGGTTGCTTCTACCTGGACTTCATTCACCATTTCGGGGACTCCTTCCATCACATCATCCCGCGTCAGCAGGGTAGTGCCGTAACTCATTAAATCAGCTACTGGACGTCCTTCCCTTGCACCTTCCAAAATTTCCGCAGAAATGTAGGCAACGGCTTCTGGGTAATTTAGCTTCAACCCCTTTTCCTTGCGTCGTTCTGCCAATAAGGCGGCAGTAAAAATTAGTAGTTTATCCTTTTCTTGGGGTGTCAGTTGCATTGTTTGATCCTGTGGTTAGTAGCAATTTTGATATTACAACGGCCAAACCCGTGGCTTAATAATAGGACGCCCGAATAGATTAACGCGCAACAGTTGCCAAACCTCCGTAAACCAGTGTCTCACCTCCTCAGTTGAACCACCACGATAGCGGCATAATAATCCTGACATCAGCTGAGTTACCCCAGCTTCCCCTACATACTCCCTAGCATTCCAAAGTTCCCTGGCTTGTTCGAGAATCTCTGATGATAGCGCTTCCCCTACCAAAACTAATGTTCCTACCACTGGTTGTCCCGCTAAACCATAAGGACTAGAGAAGGTGGCTTCGCTAGCTGGTAACCATTGTCGGTCAATCCACTGGGGATGTCCTTGCTGCCAAACTTCCGTATGCGATCGCCAATTTCCCTCCACAAACCTTTCTCCTCTAGCACTCCGTCCAAATCGGGTAATTTCCCAGCCTAACCAACGGGCTCCCGGCGCTAATTCTACCCGCAAATCCTGCCGGTAAACTGCACCATTGAATACAATCGTTTCCTGGGGCAACCATTCTAAACAAGCACCAGTCTCTACTTGGATCCGGATGATTTGTCTAGTTTCTGGCTTTTTTAAACTAGCGCTATTGTTTTCTGGATTAGCGCTAGAAATATTTTGTCTAGCTTCTGTTTGGTTTAGACTAGCGCTATTGTTTTCTGGATTAGCGCTAGAAATATTTTGTCTAGCTTCTGTTTGGTTTAGACTAGCGCTATTGTTTTCATTCTTAATGCTATAGTTTCTTAGACTAGCGCTAGAACTTCCCTTACCATAAGCTTTACTAGCAGCAGCAGTGGTGATTAAAGCATGAGTCCCCGATTCAAGGTGGATATCTTGAGATAGCTTGTCCCCTGCTACCATTCCTCCAGCGGTATGAAGTACCACACTGTGACAAACCTCTAGCCCTTCTGGATAAAACGGTCGCTGTACCTTCAAGGGAGCTTTGGCGTAGGTGTGAATAGGTTGAGTTTTTCCATGGGCTAAGGCAAAGCGTAATTCAAGGCTGCCATGCCATCGAGATTGATCACTATCTGTCGGTTGTGGTTGAGAAAGTTGATTCACCAATAGTTAAAGGGCAATGTAGGGTAATTGACCGGGTCGCTTGGGCGTTGCTCAATATCAGAATCATATCAACTATAGTTGAGCAAGTTACTAATTACCAATTACCGATTACCGATTACCAATTACCAATTACCAATTACCAATTACCAATTACCAATTACCAATTACCCTTAAGTCTTCAACAATTTGGCAAGCCTTGATCTGTCACTAATTGCCCGATTGAATCGGTGCCAAACTAATCACAGTACGTTGGTTAACAGGAGAAGTCGGGTCAGTACCAGGTTGGGGTTCAGAGAAACCTAATCCTTCCACAACGAATTGATGGGAGGGCTAGCCACTGTTGACGATTTTCTACAAATATCTTGCAGTATCTTCAAAAATATGTTAGACTTTGATTAAGAATCTAGTGTCATTGAAAACATTCTGGTTCCTTGAATTGAAGCCGAAAACCAAAGCTTTAATGATAGTGGTTGCGTTTTCTATTAAACACAGATTTATGCGCCTTGAGCGGAACAAAACCTATCTTGGCCTTGGGAGATACCCCCTGGCTGCGAGAGCAGCTTGCATTAGTGGGCTAAAATCTGCAAAGTAGATTTTGGTAGCTAAAAAGTATCGGACTTAATTGAAACGAAGCCTTGGCAAACTTGACTTCACCTAAAACTTCTAAGTTAGTTAGGGGCTGGGGGTTTTGTCCCTCTGCCTCTGGCACTTGAGTCCGATTAGGTTCAGATTTTTGTTCTGGTTGCGATTCCTTGGCTTTATCATCTGCCTCAGCCACTTGAGTGGCGGTAGAGTCAGGTTTTTGTTCTGGTTCAGTCACGGTTTTTTCCGGTTCTGATTCCTTAGCTTGATCGGCTTGAGTGTTAGAGGCATCCTCAGGTTGAGCTGCAACTTCCGGCTTTTCCTCAGCTTTAGCTGGTTCTGATGCCTGAGTGTTATTATCTGCCTCAGCTACTTGAGTGGCGGTAGAGTCAGGTTTTTGTTCTGGTTCAGCAAGCGATGCAGCGCGGTCTTGGGGAGGCAGCGCGGTCTTGGGGGTTCCCCCCATGAGCGACTGCCGTGGGTTTCCCCCACTCGCTATTGCATCAAGAACGGTTTTTTCCGGTTGTGATCCCTGAGCTTGATCGGCTTCAGTAGAATCAGCTACCTGAGCTTGAGCCACAACTTCCGACTGATCAGAATCTGTCGGAGGGGTTGTAGCTATACTTTGCTCAGCTGTTGGGGGAATATAGTTAGCGGTAAACAGTTCTGTGGTATTAACAGGAACATCTTTTGCCTTACCCGAAGCTGCCAAAACTCCCGCAGTTTTCCCAATTCTTTTTGCCAAAGTTCCTGATTTCATCCAATCTTTCGCCTCAGCCGCCGTAAAAAACTGCATCCCCTTACCGGCAGTTTCCCCATCCCTGAGATTACCTTTCTCTACCTGGTCGTAGTATGTTTCTACAAAATCTTGGATTTCTTTGGGATTGGATTTCAGGATACGCTCAGAGGCAACTACTACATCTAAGTTGGGTTGATTACCATCTGTTTGCTCTGTTCGGTTCAACAGAGCAACGATTTTGCCGTTAGGCTTGTGAGTCAGGAATTGCTCTAAGGTAGTGCCAATTAGATCAGCTTGTTCTTGACCAAGAGCTGCTGCACGAGCTTCCTGGTCTGACTCTTGAGCATAATTGAAACCAATCCCCCGCTTAACTAGAGCGTCTCGGAAGTTAGCACTACCGAGGATTGAATAACCACGGTCGGTATCCCCTAATCCCTTAAGGTTAAGGTTTGTTTGAGCATCAGCATTCTCGGTTGCATTCTCTGTTGTCGTAGAAGATGTAGTAGAAGAGTTGGCATTTTCTATAGGTGGAGTACTAATACGGTTTAATTGCAAGGAGCGAGAGTTAGAGCTACTTACCCACCAGGCTGCACCGATGAGTAAAGCAAATGCTAACGCTAAGCTCCCTGGGATTATTTTATTGTCGGTAGTTTTCTTTTGATTCATCTTGATGCACCTCTCATACTCTTGCTATGTTGGCTATAACTTACCACCTTTGTTCGCGATTATCTCAGGCTTAATAAAAGTACATGTGGGTGAGTAAATTTTGTACTGGTTTTTAGGGAGTAGGAAATAGGTAACAATAATTTAATTTAGATGTACCTCAGGCTTACTAGGAAACGCTATAGTAGTCTTTTGTAGTCTTTTTTCGATTTTATCTATTTTGGATTATAGCGGTTATAAGTTGATGCTGATTAGACGAGTAAGGGCGCACACTGTAAGCCCTTAAAATTAATTTATGTAATTGAGGTTATAATAATTATTATAAATATTCGTAAATAGATTAAAAAAAATGTAAATTTAAGAAAAAAAACACTAGTGAATGATAGGATAAATTGCCGTAAAAAAGAAATAATTAGTAATGATTATAATAAAATTTTTCCAAGGCTTGAGAAATCCAGTTATGGCGTAAAAATATTCGTGATTAAGTAGGCTATAAGATTACGGAATAGTTGTGCGATAGCATTAAATGCCATTAATAGGTTTACGGTCACACCTGGCTCTCAAAAGTAACGAAACTAATGACTAACGACTAATAACATATACATTTGGTGCATTATGCCAGATAATCAATTCACACTAATCTAGGGGTAGCGTACAGTCTTATAATTTGGAAACCGTGCAATAATCGTGTTTACCGTCACTCGATAATCCTTTCCTATGGTGCAAGTGCCTGACTCTACCGCCGAACTCGCTGCCCTGCTCAACGAACCCATGGATCTGGATTTCCAACTCCCGGATCCAGAGGATGAAGAAATTCAGGAAACCGACTTTGACCAGCTAGTGGATTACGCTTGGCGAGTATGCGATCGCGTTGACCTACAGACCGATATCTGGCGGGGACGGATTCTACGAGTAGTAAGAGACAGGGAGAAAAAAGGGGGTGAAGGAAGGGGAGCTGGATTTTTAAATTGGCTCAAAAGTCGGGAAATCGGCAAGAGTCAGGCTTACTCCCTGATTGAACTGGCTAACAGTGCCGATACTCTGTTAACCGAGGGTCAGCTTAGTCATGATGCCATTAATAACTTCAGTAAACGGGCATTTGTGGAAACAGCTAAGTCGGCTCCCGAAGTCCAGCAGCTGGTGACAGAACGAGCTCAAAAAGGCGATCGCATTACCCGCCGGGAGGTCAAACAGGCATCTGATCAATGGACTGCCATGTCCTCAGAATTACTACCAGAGGAAGTTAAAGAAAAATCCGCTGAAGGGGGTCTCCCATCCAGTTACCTTGCCCCATTGGTTAAAGAGATGGAAAAGCTGCCAGAAATCCACCTGATTCCATTACAAGAGGCAATTGCTACTAACCCAGATGTGGACACTGTTAAACATGTGACCTCAGATGCCCGTTGCTTAGCCAAGTATCTAGATGCATCTGCCCAAGTCCAAGCTATCAATCACACATCCTTGGATATGGAACTGGCTTTAGATGAAGCGCTACGGCTTGAGTGTTTAAACACTGCTGCTGATTTAGTGAAACAAGCCTTGGCACTAGAAAAGACTGTTGGCAAACTCTATACCACCTGGAAGCGTTTAGGTAGTCTGTCAGACCGATTGTATGTCGATACCGGGTCAAGTACTCCCCACTTGCGATTGCTGCTGACCTGTATGGATCGTCTAGCGGGTGACGTGATTGAAGTTCCTTTGGATGAGAGTGGAGAGCAGCTGATTCGGCTGAAAGTCATGACTGAAACGTAAGCTATCAGCAATCAGCTGTCAGCCGTCAGCCGTAACTCAGACCTTACGTTCGCGTAGCGCTGCCTTTGGCCTTAGCTTACCTCTTTTATTCAAAATCACATCAAGTAGCGTGGACACAAGTCCTTGGCGGAATGCTGATAGCGGAATGCTGATAGCGGAATGCTGATAACAGAATGCTGATAGCGGAATGCTGATAGCGGAATGCTGATAGCGGAATGCTGATAGCGGAATGCTGATAGCGGAATGCTGATAGCGGAATGCTTACCTCCAATGACTAAGGGGAATTGGTATTTCATTAAGCTATTGGCCAATAATGCCCATCTTAATAGATAATAAACGATTGTTGTAGTCTAGAAAAAGGCTGAAGAAATCTATCGATCAGGGGATGGGCGACGATTTGGCTGTGAAAATAAGGCGTGCAGGGATGAAAGACAGTTTAGATCAGATGAGCGAGAATATACAAAAATTTTCTACCTTAGTGGACCTGCTACGTTACCGAGCAATACACCAGCCGGATCAGATAATCTATACATTTCTACTGAACGGGGAAACCCCAGACCGCTACCTTACCCATAAACAGTTAGACAACCACGCCCAAGCGATCGCATCCGAGCTTCTACACCAGAACGCTAAAGGGGAGCGAGCGTTGCTACTCTATCCACCCGGTTTAGAGTTTATCACAGCCTTCTTCGGCTGCTTGTATGCGGGAGTGTTAGCCGTTCCCGCTTATCCCCCCCGCTCCAATCAAAATTTGTCCAGGCTAGAGGCAATTGTGGCAGATGCTCAGGCCAAATTTGCCCTCACTACTACCCCTCTATTAGATAAAATAGAGACTCAGCTAGCTGAAAATCCAGCCAACAACCAACTGAACTGGCTGGCTACTGACAATCTGCCTACGCACCAGGAATCCGATTGGCAGCACCCGGACTCTAAGGGTCGCGTCGCGCGTGACCCGCGCGCCAAGACACAACCGCCCGCGCGCCAAACAAGCAACACCCTGGCTTTTCTACAGTACACCTCTGGTTCAACGGGTAAACCCAAAGGAGTGATGGTTAGCCACGGGAATTTGCTATATAACTCAGCTTTGATTAATCAGTGTTTCCAAGATACACCCGAAAGCAGAGGATTATCTTGGTTACCCGCTTACCATGATATGGGACTGATTGGTGGCATCCTACAACCCCTTTATGTTGGTCTTCCCATCATCCTGATGGCTCCAGTAGATTTCCTCCGCAAGCCTTACCGCTGGCTAAAAGCAATTTCAAAATATCAGGTGACTACCAGTGGTGCTCCGAATTTTGCCTATGAGCTGTGTGTGCAGAAAATTACAGCTAAGCAATTAGAAACCCTAGACCTGAGCAGTTGGCAAACGGCCTTTACTGGTGCAGAGCCGGTTCGAGCCTCGACATTAGAGCGATTTGCTCAAAAATTTGCCCCTTGTGGCTTCCGTCGGGAAGCATTTTACCCCTGTTATGGCATGGCAGAAACCACATTATTAGTCACTGGGGGCTTGAAAGACCAACCTCCAGTGGTAAGGGAATTTGAAGGGGAAGCTCTTGAACAAAATCGAGTGGTTCCCGTGCCAGAAAATCATCTCAATCAGTCTAATGGTCAGTCTAATGGTAATGTGCCGACTCGAATCCTGGTCGGGTGTGGGCGGACTTGGTTAAATGAAAAAATTGCGATCGCACACCCCCAATCCCTCACCCAAGTCGAAGCCGGTGCTGTCGGAGAGATTTGGGTAAAAGGGCCAAGCGTTGCTCAAGGCTATTGGAATCAACCAGAGGTGACGGAAAAAACCTTTAATGCCTATCTAGCTGATACCGGTTCAGGACCATGGCTGCGCACTGGTGACTTAGGATTTATCCAGGATGGTGAGTTGTTTGTAACAGGTCGTCTCAAGGATTTAATTATTATCCGGGGTCGCAACCATTATCCCCAAGACATAGAATTGACCGTAGAAACTAGTCATCGGGCCCTTCGGCCTGCCTATGGTGCAGCTTTTTCTGTGGAAGTGGAAGAGGCTGAGCAATTGGTGATTGTCCAAGAAGTCTCCAGGAATTACCTGCGGAAACTAGATGTAGATCAAGTGGTTGAAGCCATCCGCAGTGCCATCTCCCAAGAATACCAGCTTCAAGTCTATGCTGTGTTATTGCTCAAGACCAATAGTATTCCCAAGACATCCAGTGGCAAAGTACAGCGCCATGCTTGTCGAGCTGGATTTCTAAACAATAGCTTGACAGTTGTAGGGCAATCGAGCTTGGCGCAGCAGCCAACCATTGCCCCAACCAAACCAGAAAAAGAACCCACTACTAATACTATCGGCCTTCAGCAAACCCGCCATACACTTCAAAAGTGGATAGTAGATTGGCTAGCGCGAGAAACAAAACTTCCTGCCAGGTCTATTAACATCAGCAAGTCTTTTGCTGATTATGGTCTAGATTCAGTAACAGCAGTCGAACTAGCTAATGATCTCGAAGAATGGTTAGGGGTGCCTCTGTCTCCTACACTGGCTTATGATTATCCCAATATCGAGTCCCTTGGCCAATATCTGGCCACAGTAAGTCAACAAAGCAACTCAAACCAGGGGGACAGCCCAAGAAAAATCGAACCGAGAGTGTCGAGTGCAGGTAGTGAGATGCAACAATTATGGGAGGCACAGTTCCAGAATCTGGATCGGTTCACCTCGACACCCTTTTATCGTTCACCGGTGACGGTTCAATCGATTTCCTCCAGTGGTGATCAAGAGGTAGACCAACTCTTAGCTGAGTTGGAAATGCTTTCAGAAGCACAAATCCAAGAAATTCTGGGAAAACCCATCAAATAGTTCCTAGATCTATGTTTCGATCTATGTTGCCAGTGGATGATATTGCTAAGCGGATTGCCAATCTCTCCCCCGAAAAACTCGCCCTTCTTGAGTTGCAGCTGCAAAAGAGGAAAGGGTTAAAAGAACCTATTGCTATTATCGGGATTGGCTGCCGCTTTCCAGGTGCCTCTTCCCCAAAATCCTTCTGGCAACTCCTCAAAAATGGTGTGGATGCTATTACTGAAGTGCCAGCCGACCGTTGGGATATCCAGAAATTTTACGATGCTGATCCCACAGCACCAGGCAAAATGTATTGCCGTTATGGTGGTTTCCTGGCGCATGTTGATCAATTTGATCCAGAATTCTTTGGCATTGCTCCTCGGGAAGCTACCTATATTGACCCCCAGCAGCGACTACTGTTGGAAGTAATTTGGGAAGCACTAGAGGATGCAGGCCAAGTGCCTAGCCAAATCAGTGGAAGCCAAACGGGGGTCTTTGTTGGCATTTCCACTAATGATTATGGTCAGCTGCTCCTCCAAAGTCCAGAGGTGGTGGATACCTATACCAATACTGGTGTAGCTTCCACTATGGCAGCTAATCGCATTTCCTACCTACTGAATTTAAAAGGGCCAAGTCTAACGGTTGATACCGCTTGCTCCTCATCCCTAGTGGCAATTCATTTGGCTTGTCAGAGTATATGGAATGGTGAGTCAACCCTAGCCCTAGCAGGGGGAGTGAATTTGATGCTAACCCCAGTGGTGACGGTTGGGTTGAGTAAGTTAACGGCTTTATCTCCTGATGGTCGCTGTAAGGCATTTGATTCCCGTGCCAATGGCTTTGTCAGGGGCGAGGGGGCTGGGGTGATAGTAGTAAAGCCCCTATCCAAAGCCCTGATCGATAAAGATCCAATTTATGCTGTGATTCGAGGCAGTGCGGTTAACCAAGATGGGCGCACTAATGGGCTAACGGCTCCTAGTAGAGATGCTCAGGAAGCTGTTCTAGTCTCGGCCTACCAGCAAGCGGGCATTTCACCGTCAGATGTGCAGTATGTAGAAACCCATGGAACCGGAACCCTACTGGGAGACCCGATTGAAGCGATGGCCTTGGGAAATGTCCTAAAACGCGATCGCGAAGCGGTTCTTTTGGAACATCGCTGTGATCATAACTCTGATAACAACTCTGATAACAACTCTGATAACTACGGTGCGTTATCCGGTGCGTTATCCGGTGCGTTATTAACGCACCCTACGAAGCCTGTTGCGATTGGCTCGGTAAAATCTAATATCGGTCATCTAGAGGCAGCAGCTGGTATTGCTAGTTTAATCAAAGTCGCCCTATCCCTCAAGCACCAAGAACTTTTACCCAGCCTCCATTTCCAGGAGCCAAATCCCCACATTCCCTTTGATGAACTGCCCCTGCGAGTACAGCAGCAACGGGAGCCTTGGCCATGGGATGTTATTCCGCCATTTGCTGGTGTAAGTTCTTTCGGTTTTGGAGGAACCAATGCTCATGTGGTGCTACAAGGAGCGCCAGACTTGACAAAAGCGACAAGTAATGATAAAGAAAAAAAATCTCAAGATCAAAACGATCAAGAGCAAAACTATCATCTATTTACCTTGTCTGCCAAAACAGCAACCGCCCTGCAAACCCTAGGAAAGGGATACATAGACTTCATAGCATCTGAGCCATCAAAGACACTAGCAGATATTTGTTTGACCAGCAATAAAGGGCGATCGCATTTTAACTATCGTCTAGCCCTCCTAGTCCAATCCACTGACCAGTTGCAGCAACAACTGACCAAGTTGACACAAAGCGAAACGATTTCGGATAAAATAGCACAAAATAGCCCTACTCCCCCCGAAATCGTTTTCCTCTTTACCGGTCAAGGCTCTCAGTATAGTGGTATGGGACGGCAACTCTACGAAACCCAACCAATATTTGCCGGCTATCTCGACCAATGCGCCGAAATTCTGCAAACCTATTTAGAACAGCCGTTACTGGATGTGCTGTATGCGGAAATCTTCAGCGACAACAGTGACAACTCAACATTAAATCAAACGGCCTACACCCAACCAGCATTATTTGCTCTAGAATACTCCCTGGCTCAGTTATGGCGGTCTTGGGGCATCGAACCAACCGTGGTTATGGGTCATAGTGTTGGGGAATATGTGGCAGCAACTGTAGCAGGAGTCTTTAGCTTAGAAGATGGGCTAAAGCTGATTGCCCAAAGAGCGCGTTTGATGCAACAGTTGCCAGAAGGTGGTGAGATGGCGGTGGTGTTGACCAATGAGCAGCAGGTAACTGAGGCAATTCAAGCCCTATCCGACAAAGTCTCAATCGCTGCCATTAACGGTCCGGAAAATATTGTGATTTCTGGGGAAAGTGAGGCGGTTCAAACCGTGATAGCCCGACTACGCTCTCAAAAGGTCAAATCACTAAAGTTGCCAGTCTCTCATGCCTTCCATTCTGCCCTCATGCAACCAATGGTGGCAGATTTTGCCCAGGTATTATCGGAAATATCCTTACATCCCCCGCAAATAGAGATAATCTCGAATCTAACTGGAAAATTAGCTACTGCCGCGATCGCTACGACCGAGTATTGGTGTGACCATGTCCGTGGGTCCGTTAAATTTTACCAGAGCATGGAAACCCTGTATCAACAGGGTTATCATCTGTGTGTGGAAGTAGGACCGAAGCCTAGCCTATTGGGAATGGGCAAAGCCTGCTTACCGAAAGGAAAGCTCACAGCTATACCAAGTTTGCGCCCAGGAAAACCAGATAGTCAGCAAATGCTGGAAAGTTTGGCAAGCCTATATAAACATGGCGCATCAGTAGACTGGGGAAGATTCCATCAGCATAACCCCGGTCGTCTAGTTTCCCTACCCACTTATCCGTTTGAACGGCAACGGTATTGGCTAGATACCACTTCAGTAAAACAATTATCCCCGATTTCCTATGGTCAACTATCTACTCCATCCTATGGGGATTGGTTGTATGAGATAGCATGGCGACCCAAGGATATAGATGCATCTGATGTATCTACTGATATATCTACATCTAGTACAACTTGGTTGATTTTTGCTGATCAAGGCGGCTTTGGAGAAACATTAGTTCAACAGCTGGAAGAAAAATGCGTTGGCAAAGCCGTTCCAAAGGAACATCGCGTTTTGCTAATTTCCCGTGGTTCAAGCTATGAACAATTACAAGCAAACCATTACCAAATTAACCCAGCGCAACCGCAACAGTTTCAGCGTCTGTTAGCTCAACAAGTCGAATCCCTAACAGCAACATCTGTGATTGTGGTTCATATGTGGAGTTTAGATACTCCCGCAGTGGACGGATTCCAAACATTTCCCCTAGATGTAACCTTAGAAAACGGTTGTGGTAGTGTCTTGCATCTGCTGCAAGCTTTGGTGAAAGCAGAATTAGCTCAATCCCCCCGTCTGTGGTTACTTACCCAAGGAACTCAACCGGTAGGTAAAGAAAAATCCTTACGGATTGCCCAGTCTCCCCTATGGGGTTTAGGTGCAGTTATTGCCCAAGAACATCCGGAACTCTGGGGAGGGATAATAGACCTAGAACCAAGCCAAGACTCAGCACTGAGCACTGAGCAGCACTACCAAGAGCAATCATTAATGGTGCTCAAGCAGATATTACGGCCAGAGGGAGAAAACCAATTGGTTTTGAGGGATGGACAAACCTATGTGCCTCGACTGATTCATCAACAGCAACAGTCCCAACTTGCTAGCTCACCATTGCAGCTAAAACCAGATAGCACCTATTTAATTACTGGTGGTTTGGGGTCACTGGGGTTAAAGGTAGCTGAATGGATGGTAGGCAAGGGCGCAAGGTATTTAGTACTGGTAGGACGAAGCCAACCAAATCCTAGGGCGTCAGAAATAATAAAGAAATTAGAAGAACAAGGTGTGATGGTAGTCCTGGAGCAGGTGGATGTATCCCAGGAAGCACAAGTTAGGGACTGTCTCAACAGAATTCAGGTTTCCCTACCCCCCCTCAAAGGAATTATCCATGGTGCAGGGGTCCTAGAGGATGGGGTGCTGCTGCACCAAGATTGGGCAAAATTTGCCAAGGTGATGAAACCGAAAGTTGAGGGAGCCTGGAATTTACACAGGTTGACTCAGGAGATGGCCCTAGACTTATTTGTACTATTTTCTTCGGCTACTTCTATCCTAGGTACCCCTGGTCAAGGAAACTATTCCGCAGCTAACGGATTTTTAGATAGCCTAAGCCATTATCGACAAGGCCAAGGTAGCCCAGCTTTAAGTATTAATTGGGGACCTTGGGCTGAGATGGGTTTAGCGGCTGGCGTCGGTAAACGGATGACAATGCTGGGCATAGAACCGATTCAAGCACCACAGGGATTACAGATACTCGAACAACTTCTGGCACAAGATGTGGCTCAGGTGGGGGTATTACCGGTGCAGTGGTCAACTTTAAAAGAACGACTACCGGTAGAGTTACCGTTATTCCTATCAGAGGTAATCACAACAGAAACACTACCGCCTCAGGGGGATGGGGAAAACGACAATTCTGGGATTTTTGATCAACTGCTCGCCAGTACAACGGCCCAACGGGAAGAGTTATTAAAAGATTACCTTAAGCAACAGATTGCTAAGGCTTTAGGGATAAGTCGGGAAATCCCAGTAGAGAGCAACCTGATGGATTTGGGTGCTGATTCCTTAATGATTGTAGAGGTACTCAATTCTTGTAAGAAAGACCTGAAGATAACTCTTTATCCTAGGGAGTTTTATGAGCGACCAACGATTACGGCTCTAGCTGAGTACTTGGCTTTGGAGATGGAACGGCTTCATCAGCCCCAGCCAACCCAAACCTCATTGACCACTACTAGTCTCTCAGATATTAAGAATTGGGCTAATCCTTGGGCATGGAATAACAATAGCGAACGCAATTTTACCAAACCCAGCCAGCGCAATCGGAGCATGGTGTTTTTGCTCTGTAGCCCTCGGTCAGGCTCTACGTTACTGCGGGTGATGCTAGCTGGTCATCGGGATTTATTCTGTCCACCAGAATTACACCTATTGCCCTTTGACACTATGGCTGAGCGCAATCAATCCCTAGGTTCAACTCACTTAGGAGAAGGGTTAGCGCGAGCTTTCATGGAAATCATGAACCTAGATGCCGAAGCAAGTACAACACTGGTAGAGGAGATAACGGAGCAAGATTGGTCAATTCAGAAGGTTTATGGCAGGTTACAGGAACTAACGGGTAAACGTACTCTTGTGGATAAGTCTCCTACCTATGCTGGCAGTCTGGAAACCCTAAGGCACGCGGAAGATTTATTTGAAGAAGCGAAGTATATTCATCTGGTACGTCATCCCTATGCTGTAATTGATTCGTTCGTGAAAAATCGGATGGATAAAATCCTTGGTTTTGATGAGGTGGACCCTTATTGGCTAGCAGAGCAAGTTTGGACAACCTGTAACCGTAATATCCTAGACTTCTTCGAGGAAATTGCACCATCTAATCATCATTTAGTGTATTACGAGGAACTAGTCAAGCAACCTGCTTTGGTGATGGCAAAGTTGTGTGAGTTTCTGGGTATTCCTTTTGATGAGGCGGTTTTAGAACCCTATCAAGGTCAGCGGATGACCGATGGCGTTCATCCCCAATCCCTACCGGTAGATGACCCCAATTTCCGCAACCATAACCAAATTGATTCGACTTTGGGAGAAGTTTGGCGGCAAATCCAGTTGCCCCGGCCTTTGGGGAAATTTGCGGAAGAGGTGGCGACACGGTTAGATTATCAATTGCCGTTACTGGTTGAACCTTCAGCCCAACCAGCCAACCTACCCGACTCGAACCCGAAGGGCGAACAACCTTCTAACCTTGGCCAAAAGGCCACGCTACGCGAACAACCTTCTAACCTTCAACCTTCTAACCTTGGCCAAAAGGCCACGCTACGCGAACAACCTTCTAACCTTCAACCTTCTAACCTTGGCCAAAAGGCCACGCTACGCGAAGAACTTGAACCGATGCAAGAGTCTTATCTAGACGTGCGGGGTTTACAGCTGTGTCTGTGTAGTTGGGGACCAGTGGATGGAGATTTAATCCTATGTGTCCATGGTGTTTTAGAACATGGAGCGGCTTGGGAAGAAATTGCCCGTCCCTTAGCAAGTATGGGATATCGAGTCGTTGCACCTGACCAGCGAGGCCATGGACGTTCCCAGCATGTAGGTATGGGAGGGTCTTATCAATTAATTGACTACTTAGGGGATTTAGATGCGATCGCGTTTGGCACGGCAGAGCCGAACCCAAATCCACTGACAGACCAGCCATTTATTCTAGTCGGTCATTCCATGGGGGCTGTAGTTGCTGCCACCTTTGCCAGTGTTAGACCCGAAAAGGTCAAGTCTTTACTATTGCTGGAGCCGGTGCTACCAGGAGAACAGAAGGACGATCAAACCGCTCAAAATATAGCAACCCACTTAGATTATCTGGCATCCCCACCCCAACACCAGGTCTTTGCGGATATCGAAGCTGCTGCTAATCGTCTGCGCCGCTTAACCCCCAACCTCTCTGAAGAATTAGCTTTAAAACATGCTCAGCGACTTACCGAACCTTTTGATGGTGGTGTACGTTGGCGCTGGGATCCAAGACTGCAAATTCGTACGGGAATTGGTTTAAGTGGAACAGGTTTTAATCGGGATAAATACACACAGCTACTGAGTCAAATTAAAGCTCCCACTACCTTAGTTTATGGCAATAATAGCAACTTTAACCGACCCGAAGACCTAGCCTTACAACAAGCTGCAATACCTCACGCTAAAACAGTCAAACTATCAGGAGGACATAACCTCCATGTCGATGCACCAGATGCTATAGTTGCAATTATCGCCGAAAAGCGATTAAACCTGAAAAATTAAAAATTGAAAAGGTAACAAGTAACAGGTAAAAGGTAACAGCTAAATTTAACAATATCCATTACCAACTATAGCATTTTTCATAGCTATGAGGTACACATTATTTTTTCCCTATTGCCTCTTGCCTCTTGCCTATTGCCTATTGCCTCTTGCCTATTGCCTCTTCCCTGCTCCCTGCTCCCTCCGCTATACTAACAAATGACTAATTTAGAGCTTTTCTGGGAAATACCCTTATCCATACTCTCTTTCATATTTTCCCGCATCCTAAGATTTGTGATGCAAACCATAGGGGGATACTTTACCTCCAAAAAAAACACTAAAAATCTCCAGTGGCAACTCGTATCAGCCGAGTTTTTAAAAAAGCCCATCAAATTAATTTGGGCAATGAGTCGAGCTCGTTGGAATCTTCACGCTATTATTTCTCTAGTTGGACCGATTCAGGTCAAAGAGCTAATTAGCTTTGATGCCAGTGCAGCTAAACAATCAGCTCAATCCTGGACATTAGTAGTTTACAGTCTACCAGATTTTGAAACCATCACTAATATCAGCTCCCTGACCGTATCCGGAGAAAACCAATGGGAATCCGTGAGCTTAAAACCAGGTAAATACTTATTAGGTTTGCGGTATTATCACTGGTCAGACACAGTAGAGCAACCTACTGTTAAAGCAGATGGTGTTAAAGTCGTAGATGCCAAACAAATTAACGCCCCTACTGATATTAACAGCTTTTACCGTGACCTAATTAAACGAAAAAATTGGCTTCATGTCTGGTTAAATTATTATGTTTTCAACTTGTTGCGCTTTAAGCAATGGTTACCCCAGTCATTTGTTAAAAAAGTATTCTTACCTGTACCGAATCCAGAAACAAAATTTTACTATGGTGCCTTGAAAAAAGGAGAATCGATTCAATTTAAACTAGCACCATCCCTGTTAACAAGCCATGATCTTTACTACAGCTTGTACAGCCGTGAATGCTTTCCTCTAGATTGGTACAAAATTACTGAAGCGGAACATAGAACATCTGCTAGTGATCAGAAATCTATTTATATTGTTCGGATTCATCCGAAATTTGAGCGAAACGCTTTATTTGAAAATAGTTGGGTGAAGATCGCCGTTGTTTGAAGTTGCGTAGGGTGCGTTAGGGGCGGACTTGTCCTTATTTTTACGGTAGCCAGCGTTGGGATAGTCCGCACCGTAACGCACCACCAAAAGGCTCGCTAATCGGCGTTTTTGAACAAAGCTATCTGCCGTAACCCACCAATATTCTGTGACTTAAGCGGTAATTAGATTTACTTGATAAACAGTCACTGAAAAGTTAATACCAACTACCAGTCAAGACCAATTACCACCCGTTCTGGCGAAGACCTAACGTGTTGCCATCAAAATCCGTAAAGAATGCTAATAGAACTCCTCCACCAACATCTTGAATCGGTGACACCTCAATCCCTTCAGACATCAGGAAATAGCTAGCTTCCTTTATATCTTTTACAACTAGTGTTAGTGCTGCTTCTCCCGTTCCTGTAGGTTGGCCTTCGTAGACGCCAATTTTGGTCCCAGGCAGGTTGGGGTAAAAGAACTGCGTCCAACGGGATGTATCGCGGGAAGTATCCCATTCCATGCCCAAAAGGTCATGGTAAAAGAAGATGGCTCGATCCAGATCGGCGACATTTACTTTAGATACATAGCCCGTTACCAGCTCATCCATAGGGTTTTGAGCAAGTGCTGTGCTTGTCCATCCAGAACTTAACAGAACAAAAACACTGATCAGTGCGATGACTGTTGCTGTCTTGAGCTTTTGCAATAATTTTTGCATCATTTTCATTTTTAGGTTATCCTTATCTAACCTTTTTTGGTGTAGTCTACTCCTAGGACATCTAAATTTGAGTTTAGATTTCCTAGAGCAATCTTCAGAGGCTAAGCCGTGTTAGAACTAGACCTCTCTCTAAAGCTCATCTAAAAATCAGAAAATTTAAATGTCCGTTAGCTTCAGTTTTATTAACTTCAGCCAACCAAAAATCATTATACACAGACTTATAGAAAGAAGACATAACCTTAACCAAATAAGTAACAAATATTAACATTTTTTTCTAGTCATAGTTCTAAATCCTAGACGGAGGAAAGGATTCAGGATTTTTAAATAAGCGACGCATCAAGACAAGGACTTGACAATTTTTGCGAAACTTAGTAAAGGGGACTTTACATTAATAATTATTTAAGTTTTACTTAAACTTGTCATTATCTTGGGCTCCAACCAATTAGTCTCTCTAGTAATTAAAAGATTCAGTAATTTTCGGTAAAGTACTTGACAAATCAGGATGATATGTTACGATTATATGTTAATATTTAAAGCGGAGCGCTATAGGATTTAGGATATTACTCTGAAACTATCTCGATTGGCAACACTACTGTAAATTTCGTCTTTCCAGGCACCGACTCCACCTCAATCTGACCCTGATGTTTATCCACAATCTTTTTGACAATATCTAGCCCCAAACCACTCCCTTCTCCAGGGGGTTTAGTCGTAAAAAAAGGCTGAAATATTTTTGGTATAACCTCCGGGGGAATTCCTTTACCACTATCAGTGAAACTGACTTTTATCTGATCATCCTGCTGTCTGACATCAATGGTTAAGGTTCCCTTACTATCCATAGCTTGAATGCCATTGTGAATCAAGTTCGTCCAAACTTGATTAAGTTGGTCGGGATAGCAAAGAATAGCAGGCAAGGAATCGTCATAATTTCTGATTACATCCACACCGTATTTTAGTTGGTTATAATAGAGAGTTAAAATAGTATCAATCCCTTCAATAATATTTGCCTCTATCTTGTTACCACTAGAATCATCATGGGCATAAGTTTTCAGGGCAAACACCACTTTAGCAGCTCGTTCAGCAGCGGTAACAATGTTACGGGTACTGGTTTGGAGATTCGCAAATTGATAGGCAGTTTGTAAAATTTTTTCTCCCTCTGGGTCTTTCAGTAGAGGTAACAAAGGGTCTAGGTCATCGCAAACCCCAATTCCCACTAAAATATTGGCGAGTTTTGCTGCTTTATCAATCGAGTGGGATGTCATCTGGCCAGTCAAGACTTTTCTAATTTGACGTTGTTCCCGAGTAGATAAAGGAGTCGTTTGTTGGCTAGACCGTTCTAGTAAGGTAAAGAAATCCGACTGACGTTCCTTGGAAAGTGCTTGAAAAAAGGAAGGTATAGCAGTGTCACGAATTTTCCTGATCAAAAATCCCAGGGAGTGTGGAAACCCCGCCTATGGGCGACCGGGGAAGAGAAATGAGAGACCGGGGCGGAAAAACGAGCCGGGGTATTTATTCCCCGTCAGCTTCTTATGATGTGGATATTCAATGGTATTACATCCCAATCTTCCCCATCCTCTTGTTCAGATCTCTATTTTCCCCAGTAATTCACCAATCTGGGAAAGTTTCCGGTCAATAGCAATGACAGTATGTCTAGATTTGGGGATTAAGCCAAGGCTGCACGAGATTAGCCCTACGCCTACTAATAATATCGTTGCCGTTTACATCGTCAATTGTAAACAGTGATGGGGAGATGGAGAGATGGTGGGATGGGGAGAGCGTCAATTGAGGCAAATCCAAGTTGTCAAAAATTCTAATGCTACGAGATTTGATATAAGAGAAGCGTGGGATTCGCATCTCATTTTGATGGTAAGCTAATCTTGAGTTATGGCCTGTAATCTGACCCAGAAACCCACTGACCATTGACTAATGAGCAGTAACTATGTCACCAGCAAAAAACAGAACCTTTAGTCTCGACTTTGAAAAGCCACTGGTTGAACTGGAAAAACGAATTAAGCAAATTCGGGAACTCGCAGAGGAAAACAATGTCGATGTTTCTGACCAAATCCGCCAACTGGAGACAAGAGCAATCCAACTGCGTCAGGAAATTTTCAATAGTTTATCACCAGGCCAACGGCTACAGCTAGCCCGTCACCCTAGGCGTCCAAGTAGCCTCGATTATATTCAGGCAATTACTGATCAGTGGTTTGAGCTGCATGGCGATCGCGGTGGTTATGATGATCCAGCCCTAGTAGGAGGGATTGGCTCTTTGGCGGGTCGTGCTGTGGTAATATTAGGACATCAAAAAGGTCGCGATACTAAAGATAATGTAGCTCGCAACTTCGGGATGGCTTCCCCTGGGGGCTACCGTAAAGCGATGCGGCTGATGGAACACGCTAATCGCTTTGGTATGCCGGTTTTGACCTTTATTGATACCCCTGGTGCTTGGGCTGGTGTGAAGGCGGAAGAACTCGGACAAGGAGAAGCGATCGCTTATAACCTCCGAGAAATGTTTCGTCTGGATGTCCCCATTATGTGTACAGTTATTGGTGAAGGAGGTTCCGGCGGTGCTTTGGGAATTGGTGTTGGTGATCGGGTTTTGATGTTTGAAAACGCTGTCTACACTGTAGCTAGCCCAGAAGCTTGTGCCGCCATCCTTTGGAAAGATGCTAGCCAAGGACAGCAGGCAGCAGCAGCGTTAAAGATTACCGCTTGGGACCTCAAAGAATTAGGGATTATTGACAAAGTTTTATCGGAACCCATAGGGGGAGCTCATGGGGATCCCTTGGCAGCAGCCTCTATCCTCAAAGATGCCCTCTTGGAAAACCTGGCAGAACTAACTCAATTAACGGCTCAACAGCGCCGGGATTTGCGCTATCAGAAGTTCCGAAATATGGGTATTTTTGTAGAAAGTTAGTCTTGAAGGAGTGAACAGGTAAAGGGGCCAGATGTATATCTGCCAAGTGGCCAAGGCGTTGCTGCTCAACTGTTGATGATCTCAAGTATAGTTAGGTTCGTTAGCAATTACAGCTACCAACTTAAGGCGTGACAAGTGATATAGCTATATATAGCAAGGGGCTCATCCTCTGGGGCATTGAGCTAATCATGCTTGCCATTTTCTCCGATGTTTACCTTGGTAGCCCAATTACCAATTACCCTATCCCGATTTTTCTATCGTCAAAGTTTATTATTGACAGCCCACTTGGTAGCTCAATAGTTTGCCGATGATGATACAATTAACAAATGTTCACAATATTCTAAGGTAGTTAGTCAGTTTGCTAAACAATTTCGGACACACCGAAAACCTAGCTGTGCCTTTGGAGATTAACTGCCCTAAGGGCGTGTCTATAATCTCGGTGCCTAACCAACTCACTAAACCTAAGCTTAATTCGACTGGGTCAACCTCTGGTGACCTGGTAGCTGACCTAGCGAATTTAAAGCTAGCAGATTTAAACCAAATACCTGCCTTATGTGGGCATTTGCTTCGGAGCAATCCTGAGTTTTATCCAGACCGTAGAGAAGCATTTGTAACAAAATCTTGTAAAATTTGATGACATCGACGACTGTGGAGCGACGCGCCATAATTACTGGGGCGAGTAGTGGTATTGGCAAGGAAACAGCTTTAGCCTTTGCTAAGGCAGGAATCGATGTAGCCTTAGTCAGCCGTTCCCGGAAGAACTTAGAGATGGTTGCTGCTGCTGCTAGGGCGGCTGGGGTGGAAGCTAAGGTTTATCCATTTGATTTAGCTGAGCTGGAGCAGGTTAGATCTTGGATAGAAGAAATCACAACAGATTTTGCTCCGATCACTATTCTCGTCAATAATGCGGGAATGGCTTACACTAGATATCTCAGTGAGACACCGCTATCAGATTGGCAGCGCTTAATTGACCTTAATCTGACCAGTGTGTTTCAGTGCATCCAGGGGGTTCTGCCTGCTATGCGTGCCCAGCACCAAGGCACGATCATTAACGTGGCATCAATTGCTGCTAAGCAACCCTTGCCGGAATGGGGGGCTTACAGCGTTAGTAAGGCAGGTATGATTGCCCTGTCCAAGACTCTAGCAGCGGAGGAAAGCCGCCATGGTATCCGGGTAGTAAGCATTTGTCCAGGTGCAGTCAATACCCCTTTATGGGATGCAGATACAGTTCAGGTGCAATTAAATCGGTCAGGGATGTTGACCCCAGAAATTGTTGCCCAGTCAATTTTGCACACCGTCCAGCTACCACAACAGGCTGTGATCGAGTCGTTGACTCTGATGCCCAGTGCCGGGATTCTTTAGGGTATAGGTAATAATAGCACACTTTTGGTTAACTGAAAGGTTATTGCTGTGTCAATTTAACCTGTCCCTATGGTCTGGCAATATCAAGTTCATTTTTGTTTACAATCTAATCAGATTAATCATGACTATTGCTTCTTCCAATGGTTTCAAGCGTGTTGAATCTGTTTCAACTGCTAAAAGTATCAATGGTAATGAGAACAATCAGCTAGAGACCCGTCCTGACCGCAATACCCAGAATGGTCACCAGCCCAATTTACAACCTCCTTTGGAAGAACTGAACCAGGAGATGATCAACGCTGTAAGCACTATATTATTGGGTGTTGGTGAAGACCCGCAACGAGAGGGACTGCTCAAAACCCCTAAGCGGGTAGTCGAGGCAATGCGATTCTTGACTGGTGGTTACAACCAGTCTTTAGAGGCAATAGTCAACGGGGCAATTTTTGACGAAGGTCACAATGAAATGGTACTCGTCCGGGATATCAATTTCTTTAGCCTCTGTGAACACCACATGTTGCCATTTATGGGTAAGGCTCACGTCGCCTATATCCCTAACCAAAAAGTGGTAGGACTGAGTAAAATAGCCCGTGTGGTCGAGATGTATGCACGGCGACTGCAAGTCCAGGAACGGCTGACTCGCCAGATTGCCGAAGCCATTCAAGCTGTCCTAGATCCCAAGGGTGTGGCTGTGGTTATGGAAGCTACCCATATGTGCATGGTGATGCGCGGTGTGCAAAAACCAGGGTCTTGGACCGCCACCAGTGCGATGGTCGGGATTTTTCAAGAGGATCAAAAAACTCGTGAGGAATTTCTAAACCTAATTCGTCATCAGCCGAATTTCTTTTAGGGGTTTGACTTAAACGGTTAACTAATCCTACTCAAAAAGTCATTAGTCATTAGTGATTAGAACTCTGGGAAAATTAACGTTTAGCTCAGACATGACAAGGAGTAGAGGCATGATTTTCACCAGAGTTCTATTAGTCCAATGTGAACAACATACATTAGTAACTGTAGTTACTGATGACAGATGGTAAGCTATAGCGCGTGTCGCGTATCAGCTAATGCGCTACGCGCACGCTACGCGAACAGCGAAAGGCCTTTCGCCACGCTACCGGAACAGTTTATGCCCATAGCGCACGCTACACCGAACAGCTTTTGAATAAAATAAGCTGACGGCTGATAGCTGACGGCTGAATGCTTACGACAGATGAGTAATGACTAATGACTTACCTTAGCCACTAGTTAACAACATCCTCCCTAATAGTCTCCACATCAAACATAATGGAAAATTTTGCCTCAGGCATCATCTGCTTTAAAACTCGTAGATGTTCTTCAGCATTGCCGCGCCGTCTGAATCGGCCAACGGTGATATTGCTGAGCTTGGGTTGCAAAAGGACAATGATCCAGGGATTGAGCTTTTCTCTATAATTCAACATAGGTTTTCCTTATAGGTTTTCCTTGAGACACTTGAATTTGGAGCCAAATTAGCTTCCACTACCATCAGCGACCCATCTTAGACGTTGGGAAGCTCGTACCATGGGGTAACCCATGTGCGGACGCTTACTTAGGGAAACAGCCCCTCATCATGAGCGGGCAGGATTGATGACCGGGTTATTAGTACATATGTACTAATTTGGGGGTGAAATTGAACGCAGCCTGACAGTTCTGCTGATTTTTTGTCTAATTCTTCTCACTTTTTGTCTAATCAGTTATAATAGACGAGCAAGTAATGGTGAATTAAAGTCTATTAAAGTTGATGACCAAAGCCGAAAATGCACTGGTTAAGGACAGTGGAAATCAAACCTCCTGTGGATAAAGCAATCAAAATCAGAAATTTGACGGTGGGGCATCCCGTCAGAAGTAAAGCTTGCCTTATACCCGAACACGGAAGCGTTTCTGTAAGGAAATAGCGATGGCTGGGGTTGGCGAGAAGCCTACACCTATCGATAGAGAGGTTTGGTAAATGTCACCGTAATTAGTTGCGGGTTAGATTGCCCTGATGAGGCAAGTCTGCAGGTGTTGAAGCGGCTTACTTTCGATTGCGCGATGATTTGCCTCTAGCTTGGCATAGCTTGGGGAATATTAGCTGTTTGGTGCAAACATTTTACAGAAAATTTATCTACGGTATGGTTAGTGGTAAGGTATTTTACTGAACTAGCTAATAACCCTATGTGAGGTCGCCAAACTGCTTGCTGCTGTCTGGCAAACAAGAAAAGGGCAGAAAACAAAGTTAACTGCCCTATTTTAATTAGGGCTTACGCAATTTAGCCATCGACACAGGACATGTAGGTTTTAGAGGGTAACAATAACACTACATGTAGAGTTCATCCGCAAGCCCTATTTAAGCAAACCGTTCAAGTTTTCTTGAACAATAACAATTTATTATGAAAAGCCAAGAAGATCAACCTCTAACCCTGGTAAAACTCAGGGAACATGTCAATCTGACTCAAATGAAATTAGCCATTGCTGTTGGTGTCAGCATTACGACGATTAGTGACTGGGAAAATGGCAAAGCCGAACCACGTTTAAAGCACGTCAGGCTCCTGATTGAAATACTGGGTTGTTCTTTCGAGGAACTTTGTGAAGCCTTTGACCAAGCAAAACAACGTCGTTAGTAAAGCGACGGGTGCGCGGTCAAAGGGAGCCAGTGTGTTCAAAGGGAGCCAGTGCGGTCTTGAGGGGGACTCCCAAGACCGCACTGCATCCGATCTCCCGACTCCGATCTCCCGACTCCGATCTCCCGACTCTCATTAACCCAGGACTTTCTACCTCACCCAATTGAGAACTGCTATTATATATAAACCTATATATATACATAGGGAGACTCTTAAACCGGGAGAAATTGGGACAAGCCCGTACAATCCGGTCAAGGTGCATTTTATTGTTGTCTAAGTGAGGAGTGGTCATACAGTAATTGGAGTTAAACCTGCCACTCACTATTTAGACGTTCCTGACATCCCGGCCAGGAGCTGCTTGAAAGTCTGAGTTTTAGTATGTTTAGAGTCAAGCCACCCAAGCTCGACTGCATTAGCTAAACTCAGTCCCAACCCTTTCAAGTAACGCGCAGTACGACGCAACAACACTGCCTGAACCTCAGCCCTCGAAGAGAACCGAGAAATTTCGAAGTCCGTACCCCGAGCAAGGATGTTTTTGGCAGCATTGTGGTCAGCCTGCAACACGACCCCATCAAATCCGGTAAAATTGTCCCCAGTCCTTTTCCCTAATAGGGTTCCATTCCTAGAGTCAATTTGCGACGTGTAGCTAGGCTGAACTTCCGTGACAACCGATCCAGTCCAATTAGCCCATTTTTGTAAGGAATCTCGCATCAGTCCAATCATCCAGCTATTAAGCTTGCGAGACATGGCCTTGGACTGGCGCTTATTCGTAATTGGTTGTGTTAAATCTTCTGCAAAAACTTTTAATGCTTTTCCTCCAAGTAGTGACTTGGAGGCTTGGCCAATAACGGCGAGTATTTCACCAAGGTCTTTCCTGTAACGGCGGTTCTCAGTCTTTCTGCCAAGATTGTTCTCCAGGATTCGAGCAGACTTAGCCGGATCAATTTCTTCCAGCTTTCTGTGCAGTGCCCAAAGTTTTCCTCGGTTCCGGTTTTTTGCGCATATTCGATCTGATTTCTTTGACGCCAACCTGCCCAGACCTTTGCCATGAGCTTTCCCTTCCGAATCAAAGAAAGCCTCTGTGTACCCCTTATCAATTCCGATAGATGGACGCTCCAAAGGAACGTCAACTCTTCCATGATCTACCAGAAAATGAACTTCAAAACGCTGAAGCAACTGGTTGTGAATTAGTCGGATCTGCCCTTTGATCTTGCGGTTAGATCTGACTAGTACCTTGTTCCTTTTTCCTCTCTTGAGACCAGCTAATTCCAGTTGGTAGGTGTTTCGAGATACTCTCTTACACTTGTAGCCGCCTTGTTGGTAGACTATTTGATTTCGGATCCAAGAATGCCCTCTTTGGTACTCCTTTCTGACCAACCTATGGAGCAGTGGACTGTCCATGAAAGCCAAGGTCTTCAGTTGTAGGCATTGGTCTTTCCTGACCTTTAGATTGGCTTTTCCAGGAAACCTTTTATAAACCTTTTTGACAACAGCATCAATTGAGGCCGCTTGTTGAGCAGTGATAGCTTTTGCCACATCACTGACCGTCCATTCCATCAATTTAGAAGGCAGACCTAGTGAATCAGGAGTCCTGAAGGTTCTGACCTCGGGGTAGGACTTTTTCCAGTCGATTCCCCAGTGATTGATACTCCCTAATTTGTGATAAGATTCAGACCTAACAATCCCAAGGTTTTTCATAGTCGCTAGCAACTCATTTTCAACCGACTTGGTCATCCCCACTACGGGGACAATTTGAGTCGATATTTTCTTGTTTGTTGTTGACTGCTTTGGCATCGTTAGGTCTTTGTCGTCTTACGTCTATTTTATCCTAATTTGTCTAATCTGTCTACTTCTTTGACGGTATTTTTTATTTCTTTTTCGTACCGACGAAGGAAGTAGAGCTTAGAGCTGAAGCAATGCATTATGGACATAAAATCATCCATCAGTTCCTGTTGAGGAGACTTATAGGTGTGATTCAATACTATGATTTGGCATTTGTGCAGGGAACAAAACCACTCCACGAAATCAAAACCAAATCGGCATAGTCGATCTTTGTGAGCAACGACTATGGTCTTTATCTGTGAACCAGCAACCTTTTCCATTAACTGGATGAACTTACGTCTCTTGAAATTTAATCCAGAACCGTACTCTGAGTAGCACCGACACTCTGGATAACACTGCCCCAAGTACTCAACCTGAGACGCAAGATCATCCGACTGAGACCTGGTAGACACTCGGGCATAGAGAATAACGGAACGTGAATCCTCTCCGTCTACTAAGCGCTCAATGGAACTGGCCAAATAGCGTCGGTGCCCGCCGGGAGACCTAATACATTCAATCTTGCCTGCGTCTGCCCATCTAGATAAAGTCTTTGAGTTATAGCCATATCTATCTTGGGCTTCTATGGGAGTGAGATCCATAGGATGTCTAATTGATACCGATATATCCTATATTATCCCATTTTTAAGGGGTCTGAACGTGAGGCTACATAGGCGTGAAAATGAACCATTAACCCAATTGATATCTCAGCTGAAAGTTAATTTCCCCAAAGGTCTAATGATTCAACGCTTAGGAGCATTATCAAAAGCACGAGCGATCGCATTCCAGGCTAACTTGGGCTGGAAATCTGCATCGAGAGGTAGAGGTCGCACTGGGGCACCATCTGACCGGGGATGGAAGCTACTTAAGTATGTGTAGCGATCGCTAAATCCCCAGGTCACTACTGCAATCACGGCTGGCTCATCAAGCACAACAGACAGATAATCTTCATAAGCTTGAGCCACCATGCGATCGCGTACAGTCACATCCTTTGGTAACTTGTCATCTCTGACATCTAGTTCAGTAATCAAGATTTTAAAACCCATACTCGCCACATCTCGGAGAAACTTCCGCAGGCTGTGGGGGTTAATCCGTTTATTCCCTCGCAAGTGAGCCTGGATTCCCAGGGCATGACAGGGGGTTCCCTGAGACTTCAACCCCTCTAGTAGCTTCAATACAGCCCTACGCTTGGCTTGCTCATCACTCGAATCATAACTCAGTCCATACTCGTTGTAGAGTAACATTGCCTTGGGGTCAGCAACAGCTGCAATGCGAAAGGCTAGGTCAATGTATTTCGGACCTAAAAATTTTAACCATGGCGTTTTGCGTAAACCATCTGCCCGTCCTTGGAAGGTAGCGATCGCTTCATTCACCACATCCCAGGAGTGCATTTGTCCAACATAACGCCCAGCCACTGTCTTTATATGTCTAACCAAGAACTGTTCAGCATTTTGGCGGTTTACTGTCTCCTCAAACCAAGGGGGTAACGAGATGTGCCAAATTAGGGTATGTCCCCGAAACAGCAATCCATGAGTCTTGGCAAAGTCTGCCATCCAATCCCCAGCCGTAAAGTCAAACTGATGGGGGTGAGGGCACAGGGGAGGGGAAGAAGGAGTAGAAACAAACCACTTGAGTCCCCATCCGGGAACCAGCATGGCACACTCTTGAGCAAAACGGGTACCTAAGGCTGGGTTTGAGGATAGGTCTGGGAATCGACTCTCGGCTCCATAAATTAATCCTTTTGCTGCTGCACGCTCTTTTAAAGAAGCTCCTTGAGCTACTGCAAAGTCTCGCTTCGGGTCATCAATAGCTTGAATTGAGTTACTTTGTCTGATAGATTTACACCTTGTCAGAGGGCCGACACTGGCTAAGCTACCTAAACCCAGTAATAATTCACGTCGTCCAATCATTAACTTGTTTTTACTCCTAGGAATCATCACCTAATATGCCTAGCTTTCATTATTTCAGTGATTTATCGCTGAGGGGGTGACAAAATAGCAGAAAAAGCTTATTTTGTAAAAAATGCCGGAATTTATGGTAAAAAAATATCGGTTTAGTTATCTCAATAAGACCAATAAACATGATAAGCTTACCGTAAGCATATGCGCTACGCACACGCTACTTGAGGTGCTTTAAGCTCATGCTTACGGTTTTAAACCGATTTTTTTAACCCCAAAAAACTAATTGATCTAGTGAGATAGCACAGGAATTTTTCAGGCATCAATGAAATTGATAATTATAGTTCAGCTATTACGATTTATTCATTCTTTTTATGGAGTATTTGGCAATTTCATTGTAGGCATTAATCGTTTGATTGGCTAGTTCTTGCCAATCAAAAGCGTCTAGGGGAGCTTGTTCTGGACGGGGAGTGTTTAACGCCCAATCTAAAGCGTTTTCAATGTCATAATCAGTAATTTCTCCTGTATAGGTATAGACCCATTCTTCACCAACTTGGTCTTGAACTTCAGGGAGAGCGCCAATTTTAGGAACTAATATGGGTAGGTTAAAAGAGAGGGCTAAGAAAGCACTACCAGAGTTTAAAATCTCGCGGTACGGCAAAATAACTAAGTCAGCAGCACTAAAGTACCATTGCATATGGTCTTGGGGTATGAAATTTAGGTTAATTCGGACTCGTTTATCTAAGGCGGATTCCCTTTCAATTTCTGCTGCTAATTCAGGAAATTCTGGACTACCCACAATGTAGAGTATGGCTTCTGGGTCAAAAAACTGTCGGAAAACTCGCATCAATTTAGGAGCATTTTTGTAAGGTCTAATTTTACCAAACAAAAGCAATACTTTCGCCGAAGTTGGAATTCCTAGGTAATGGCGAGCTTCTTGAGAACTGACTTGATTAGAATACTGCCCTCGGTAGTGACCATGGGGTACTACAAAACCAGGAATATTCTTTAACTGAGGGAAGCGCTCTTGGGCAGATTTCATCCCAGTTTTGCTAAGGTTAATGTAACCATCCAACTGCCTTGTAAAGGCTTTCCAAAACCAAGCCTCTAGTTGCGGGTAAAGCTGTTCATGAGAGGCTAAGTTGTGTACTGTCCAGACAATTTTTGTACCCCGCCAGCGAGCCAAAATCATCAAGAAGAATAGAGCTAACGTTTTTGCGATCGCTCTGAAGAAGTTAGGTTCATTTAAGTTTCGTTCTGGCCAGTGCCGATGCCAGATAGAATAATCATTTATCAGCAATTTTTTAGGAGAAAACTCATGGACATCAACCCCCAAAGTAGCCAGGTGGGTGTAAACTAGCCACGTATAAGGGTTTTTGTCACGATCTTTAAAGGCTGGTTGGGCAAGAATTTTCATATTGCACCTACTCCATTGAGCTTTGGTTAACTTTAGAGCTGCCGTTACTTGCAACCTACTACGTAAACCTTGAAATCCAGTACCAGTCAAGGTGTCTACCGCCAACTACTTCATAGCTTTAAAAAAACCTAAACGATCTCAGGTTTATAGTGACCAGAATTGATCAGACTGATAAAATGGTATATCGAATATTTTAACATAATTACGCACAACATCGACTTCAGATTGGGTCATCGTTTGTTTCCATTTATTTATTTGTTGGGTGCTTATACGTACCTTGGAATAACGACCAGGTATATTGTTAGTTGAACTCTGGAGTACATGCTTTTCTACCCGCCTATTCCATGGCAATTCAAACTGCTCAAATAGCTCTTTGAACTTACCAATAGGGTCTAAGCATAAGTCCTCATAAAAGACCAATAACCATTGAGGATTTCGAGACAATGCATCGGCTACAACACGATGTCTTGCTGCCCAGATAGCTGCAAAGATTTCTATGGGCGTTTTTGCTTGCTCTATCACTGAGCGGTAGGGTTCGAGATGATCTTCAAATAAGCTAGATTGATCTAATAGAGTATCTCGGGAAAGCTCAGCAGGAGTTTCTTTGTTAATTTCTGATAATACGGTGGGGCAAGGATGTCGAACAATTACCAATAGTTTTGGATTGTAGCGCTTGAAAACCCACTCGATGGACATCAGAGATGCTACATCTTTCACGATGATTTGATAATTAGGCAGTGCTCTAGCCCAAAAACCTCGGTACCAACCTCCTCCAAAAGGTAGACCTTTGAACACATTATCAAAAGCATTTTCAAGCAAGTCATCTCGCTCACCAGGTCGTGTATATCGGAACCATGTATCCATGTTACCTTTTCCAGTAATATCTGGATTACATGGCTCGTAGTAGTATATAGCACGATTTGCGGTGGACAATGTTTTCCCGACCCAACTTGTACCACTGCGACCATGACCTAAAATCAAAATTGGGCGTTTGCCAACTTGCCAGTGATTCAAAAACCACGAGGTAAGATAGTAGCTGGTCTTAGTAATTAAACGTTGTTTCCTCATTTATATTTTACTGAATTTACAGTTAATAGTTTGATACTAACTCAAGCTATCAATGATTTAGTAGTGTTTTTTTTGACACTATAAACATTGAAATAATGATCAACTATGCTAACTAAAGTGCTAACTAAAATTTAATCCCTACTAAACCCTCAAATAGTCTAATAGACTAAAAACTATCAATCAAGATTTAGCTAGATCAAGATTTAGCTTGAGCTAACTGGTTAGACTTTGAAAGTGAAACCAGAGAATCTAGTTCCGAAATAACGCCTTCTATTGCTTTATAACCAAACAAGTCCTCAAGCACACCTGGATTAACATTCTCCCTGAAAGGATCGGACAAAAATCGGATAATTGCTTCGGCAAAGGATGACTTATCCACAGCAATTTCAAAGTAGTGATGAACCTCTTCTGGTAGACCTGCTATTCCCTGTGGTGTAGAAACAATCGGTCTACCAGAAACCAGCATTTCTAGGGACTTTATACTAACGCCACTCCCAGCTGAAACTGGATTAATGAGAACGCGCCCGGACTTGTATACTTCTGTAGAAGACACTGGATTTATTTTCAGATCAACTTCTGCAGTTTCCTCACATAGCTGCCTAACGTGCTGGACAGGATTTGAACCCGCTATTAAAACAGTAAATGTCGGTAATGCCAAACGTATTATAGGCATAACTTGGGTAATAAACCAGATTATTCCCGCTACATTGTTGTCCGAAAAGAGGTTACCCAAAAAAACGATATCATAGACAGGATTGGTGCTTAGTTTATCTCTGGATATTGCTTCCCTATTCTCTTCAGGAAACTCAATCAGAGGCGGTAAGTAGCGACCATTGGTCAATCCTTGACTTCTCCAAAAATTTAGGTCATCTAGGGAGATATCGTAAAATAAAGTACTATTTTTTAGTAAATTTGTTTCATAGGTTTCCAAGTTAGACAGTGATAAATATCGTTTGAGCTTGTTTAACCCTTTGGCAGACGCAAGTTTTCGCTTATAGTACAAATGCTCGATATTGTGAGAGCGAATAACCAGCAGCAGATTCAAGTGTTGACTTAACTGATTTGCTACTTCTCCACCGTGAATACCATCCAGGAATATAACATCAGGATTAAACCCAGCCACATCAGACAGTAATAGCTTGAATTCTTTACCTCTAACAATTCTAGATGTAACTTCCAAAGGATACTTGAGTAAGTCAATTATCCGCCGAATAAAAGAACCGACTGTCCTTGGAAACTTTATAAAAAAAACTTGCTTGGCATACTTCCTAATTTCCAGGACTTCCTCTGGTTTTGGAGTATGGCTACACCAGCAGATAACTTGTATATCAGTCCCTAAATTAGAGAAAGCTTTTATCCTTCGCCACATGTCTAATCGCGCCCCATGGATGGGCGGATAGGGAATATCATGGCATACTAATGTAATCTTCATAATAGCGCTACTCTTCCTCTCAGTTGTTTGCTCCTATAGAATTAGTCATGATAATTATCAGCAGTGACTTGGAATTATTCAATAACCTAGATTTTTCATAAATTAAGCAGATTTAAACTAATGTATAATTTCACTATATTATCAAGATATATGCTCAATAATAGTTAGGCAAATTTCCCACTTGATCTTGACAAAATATATCGAGAGCACTAGTTAAATACAAATTATTTTTTTGTTAGCAATATCCAACGCTTTGAGTAGTTCAGATTTTGAAAAGATATGAATCGGAAATCCGTCGGCAATATAACCCTTTGTATTAATCGGAGCAATATAGTAGTCAGGGGTTGGAAGCGATGCAGCGCGGTCTTGGGGAGGCAGTGCGGTCTTGGGGGTTCCCCCCATGAGCAACTGCCGTGGTTTCCACGGGGCTTACAGCGATGCAGCGCGGTCTTGGGGGTTTCCCCCATGAGCGACTGCATCAAGACAGGTGCGGACGCAGGTTCCGCACACAGCCCCTCCCCATGAGCGACTGCATCAAGAATTGAGGAATTTTGGTGATGCTAGTCATACACTATAAATACTTTAGAGTCACTGGAGGAACTACTTGATGAACAGGAGTAGGCAAAGTCTTGTAGACTAAGTATTCACCTAACTCCTACCTGCCATAGTAGGGCGGTCTAGTTGATCACTGGCTATCTTTGATTCCTTACGAGATTTGTCAAAAGCACGAGCAATAGCATTTTACCCAGACTTTAGTTAGAAGTCCGAGGTAGGAATTAAAAGCAAGGCAACGTGCTGATTGGCTTTGCCAGAGACTTATTGCTAGCTCTAGTTGATTGTAAGAGAATATCCGTAAAAATTATGTAAAGCTTTATTAAAGAAAGTGAAATTTCATCCTAAGTAACAGCAAATTTTTTGTAAAAATCAGCCAAGGTCATGAGTAATGGTGATCCGATTACCGATTACCCATGAGCAATTAGCTATGAGCAATTATAGCAGTCGCCAGGGTAATTAGGACATGACAAAAGTCTCAAACTACAGTTTGGCTTGAGTTTAACTTCTGACTTCTGACTTCTGACTTCTGACTTCTGCTATACCTATGAGCAATTACCCAAGAATGTTATGTTGCATCCCTCTTAGAGAAAGGGGATAAAGATTAATGTTCCGATTCTTGAAGGCGCTTGCTTCTAGTCACCTCTTGCCGATATAAGACAAACACTAATAGCCATAAGCTGAGCATCCTCAAGGAATCTGAGGTTAAACTTGACCAGGCAGCTCCCTTCCATGAATACAGAGGAATTAACCAAAGGTTTAACGAAAAGTTCAACAGAGCTGCCGTTACTTGTATGCTACTACGCAACCCTTGAAATCCAGCACCAGTTAGGGTGTCCGCCGCAAAAAACTGCATGGCTTTAAAAAACGGTATCGGTGCTAACCAACGTAAGGCATTGACTACCTCACTATAGTCTTCACCTATGATGTAGGGTACCATTGGAGCCGAGATAAACAACCCGATACCAGCAGCTATTCCGTACATACCAGCAATTGGTGATAGACGCTTGGACAGATTGAGACTTCCCCGGATGCCAGCGGCTCCCTTCTGAAAAAACTTGGCATAGGAAGCGGCTAACAGAGATTGTACAGGGACAAATGCCACATCAATTAAACGGTATGCAGCAGCATATATACCTGTAGCTTGTAATGTAGAAAGACGCGCCAGCATGGTTTTATCTACATTGTTGTTAACCGTTTCAGCACAAAGGTTGACAGAAAAGTAGAATCCCTGAAGCATCTCCGGCTTGATCTTTGATATTGCCAATTTAGGAGTTCCTAACATCCGATGTACCATCAGAAATCCAACCCCAGCTGCTATTGCTGTACTAGCCAGATATAAAGCTGCCCAAACTACAATATCTGATGTCTGAAAGAAGCTGACAAAACAAAGTGTTGCCACTAAGTTTTTTAGACTGAGTAAAAAATGAATCTGGGCGGTGTGCTTAAGCTGACTGACCGCGATAAATGCCTGACCAGCGGTGGCTAAAATTTTCAAAAAGAGTAAGTCAGACAAAAATACCAAAAATATTAGCAGGGGCGACGTTCCTTGAGGTAAAATAGCTGGAGCTATAAGCATAACTAAGGCAATTAGCACCAAACTAGAGGTAAAAACCATCAACAGCGCATTGCCCCAGTATTCCTTGAATAAGGCTCGGTTTCTAGAGACATTTTTAATTAAAACATCTCCACTCCCCCAGGTAGCAAAAGGTGATATAATCGCCGCTAAAGCCGTCAAACTAGCAAACAGACCATACTGTTGAGCACCGAGGGTACGAGCAATAATCACGAAATAGGCCGCTTGGACAATCATCTTCAGAAATTTAGCCAATAGCATCCACAAGGTGTTACGTACTAGGGATTTCTGAAATATGCCAATGAGCCTGGATTTGAGGGATTGAAAATTCATATCAAGTAGTTTGGATCATACCTTTTTGCTGCCAGGATTATCTGCCAAGTTGGTAACTGATCGAAAATCATCTCTGATTACCCAGACTAAGAAGACAATCAGCGAATTATTGGTATGACTTATACCAAGTTGCCATCGAAGATATTACTCTAAAAGTTAGCATCATAATATCTCTGAAGGCAACTTATATATTATCTGATTTATCCCTACTTATATGGCTAATTTTTTATTATCCTCACCCTTAGGCTGACTAGCTGCTTAATCCCACTAATTCTTTGCTGTGCCATGCCGATATCTCCCGCCTTAATAATTTGAAGAGCTTTTGATTGTCATTGGCATAGATAGTGTAGAGTTTTTGAATCGCTGATGGACTGGGTCGAAGCTTTTGGTGTTGTAAGGGTAAGCGCTGATCAACACGATTGATCAAGCCACGCATAAATGGGAAACGGGTTCCGAGATAACGAGCAATTGGTGAACTAGTGCTTTTATGGACTTTTTTATACTTTTTACTAAAATCAAACGAAGAATCTATCTCAAGGAATTCACAAACTTTTTTCAGAGAATCGTCTGAGTTTTGAGCAATGTCTTCTTCAAAGACTAGAATTAGCATTTGCTTAGGATCGAAGTAGTCATAGTAGCCTTGCAGTTGGCGATAATATCGTCCCATGTCGATGATGCCATATCGCTCAACTAGGGGTTGTTGATCACCAACTAATAGTTCATCAAGGTCATCATTGAGAGATATAGCTCCATTTTTGATAAAGTGATTTATAGCAGCAATGGCTCGTTCAACTGGATTTCTTAGGACTACAATAAGCTTTGCTTCAGGCAATGTTTCGTAGATCAGCCGATGGGAATAGGGAATTTCTTCGAGGGGGTCATAGTAGACTTTACCCTGGGCATCAGGCAATGGATCGATCCATAAGTAATTAGGAGTTTTTTCTCCAATAACTTTTTCTCCATTAACATCAGCAAAATGGTTTTTATACCATTCAATACCTTGATTGAGATTATAGGTCTTATTAAAGTAATGAATCTCATTTCCAGGTATAAATACCTCAGGATGTTCCCTGAGATTATGGGCTAACCAGGTAGTTCCAGCCTTTTGGGCTCCAATGATTAAAAAGTTCGGTAAAGTCACTAAAAACTGTCTCGTAATATCGAACTGCTATTTCGCCGTTGTTAATTATACCTAGATTAAAATCTATAAAACAATTGACTATATTGCTGATTATCCTAAGTAATTTAGCTGATTATCTCTACGCAAATTTAGGTATTAATACGGATTATTTTCCCTAACTAGAGAATAATTTGAGTAAGAAATCATGACCTTATTATATAAGACTATTAACTAGTATACTTTTGGGTAATTATTACTACCCAGCTCCTACCAATTATTTAAGATATATTAACCAGGAGTTAATCAGGGTAAACGCATCTAATTTGGTATAAATGGTAACAGACAAAAATATCATTAACTCAATTTTTTGGGTAAATTCCCATAAATCCCATCCTAAATCAGTTTTTTTGTTCAAAGTCAGCGGAAAATTCGTTGACTTTGAACAAAAATCAAAGTCGGATTTGCGTACGCAACCAGAATGTAGAGTACTCTCAAATCGACCTTGGATAACACGGCCAATAATTGAGAATAAATTGGGCTTATTGATAATAACCAGGGTGATTCTAGATTTTTGATACTATTGTTTACTTTTTAACTGTAAGTTTTGATACAAATTTCGATGCGTTTACCCTGAGGAGTTAATCCGTAACTTGTTGATAAGTCAAGATGCGTATAACTCTGCGGATTATTTTTGCTAGCCAGAGAATAATTTTAGGACGAGATGCTGAACTAAGGGGCCAATAAATTACTGGTTTTACAAGACTATAGGGCATTAGTCCTACCCACAGGAACCAATGACTCCAGAGTAGCTTCTTTTTCCAATTAAATTTAGAATATTTCCAGATTGAGCAATATCCTTTGTAAGCTAAGACTACAGGGGAATCAGAAGCAAAAGGATGATGGTGAGGATCTAGTCGTAAAGAAGCGATACGGTGAATCAAATGATTGGGGTCACGAAAGCTCAAATCCGGGCATACGTGATAGCCGAACTCAGTCGCCTTGCTTACTAAATAGTTATACTTGATAAAATCATGGTTGATAGACCGACGAAACCGTTCAATGGGAATGGTTCCCTTAGAAAAAGCCCACAAATTCTTCCCATGTTGTCGGTATGCCCCAAGGGGTTTTTCAATCGATACCACTTGCCCATAAAATGGGTTCAGGGTGACTAGATAACCATCAGCAGCTATGGTAAAATCAGATTCGGGTATAGGAAAAATTTGAGCTAGTGCTGACCGTGCAAAACTATTGCCACTGGTTACAGTACTGCTGTACTTTCCCTTCTCCAACAAAATTGGCCAAACGGTGCCACTATCAAATGTTATGTCTGGAGCTGGATGGATACCAATAAATTCACTAAGGGCATTGACCAACTCTAAACGATATTGCACCTGAACTACCCCTGGTTTCCAAACGGCTACCACTTCGGACACCGCATTAGGGAATAAGTAATCATCAGCATCTAAAAAAATTACAATCTCCCCACGGCTGACATAAAAACCGGCATTGAGCGCTGATGCTTGCCCACCATTTTTTTTGAGGATAGGAGTAATTTGCTCACCGTAGCTATTGATAATATCCTGAGAGTTGTCAGTGGACTCATCATCCACCACAATGACTTCGGTATTTGGATAAGTCTGACTCAGGCTACTGTCAATTGCTTGAGGTAGAAACTGACCGTAATTGTAGTTGTTGATTACAATGCTGACTAATAACTGACAGTTTTCATTCATTTCAATAGGTTTTGTTGTCGCTCTAATGGAATAAGCACCGAAAGAGCTACAGATGTGTATAGCACCCAAAAGATATTGTTTTGTATCATCACTGATGTCTCTGTGATATTGGCTAACACGGTATAGGTTAATAACAATAATGGCCAGAGATTCTCTGATGTTTTACTTACACGAAGCCAAGCAATAGCTCTTAGTAAACTAAAACTAAATCCAATTAGGTAGATTAATACTCCCAAGATTCCTAAAGCTAGCCATAGGTCGAGCAAGCCGTTGTGGGCGTTGGGAGCTGGCCACAATACTGCACGCCAGACATAGGCAGATTCACCATTCAAGCCATTCCAGAATGAACCATAGCCATAACCGAACCACGGCTGTTTCTCAATCATGTCCAACACGAAGGGCCATAGCTTTGTACGACCGGTTAAGGTAGCATCTTTACCGATTGCACCTAGCAAAGCGTCTGCATTATCTAGCAACCAGATTAAGACGCTGCCTCCGAATGTTGTCATGGCAAATATAGCCGGAATCAGTAAGTAATATCGCCACCGTAACATCCGGTATAGATATAGAGATAATAACATAATTATAAGACTAACCAGTGCAGTTTTTGAAGTTGTAAATAGTAAAAGAATTACGGCAAAGCCAAACCCCCCCCACAACAGTAAATTATTTTTTTTGCCCCGAATAGCTAGGAGCAAAAATACGACTGCACTGGGCACCATTACTTTGCCAAGAACATTTTTATGGACGTAGATTCCTCGCCAAGTTCCAGCATGAACTCCCCCCATAATCCCGTATTTCGGCAGAGCCACAATAAACAGAAAACTGAGCAATATTGCTACTCCGAACGCCCAACCCAGCATTTCTAGCTGTTCTTTCATGGTGTAGCGACTGGCGAGGTAAACACCAAACAAGGTTGTGCCAATTAGGGCAACAGCACGGTTGATAGTCGTTGTTGGTTCAGAAGACCAGAAAACAGATACTACTGCTATCCCCACCAACAGACTCAGCCACCTATCTTTACTGAGGACATAAAGTACCTTTTTCCACCGTAGTGTTAGGAGGAAAAAGGTAACGAGATAAATTAATACGAACAGCAATCTACTGAGGGAGGAATCAAATTCTTGTATGACATCCCCCTCACTTCTGCCTCCTGATAAAATTACAGTGAGTACTCCTCCTGAATAGAGCACCAAGGAAACAGTAGTGAAAATCGGTTCAAAAAATGCCAAAATTTTTCTCATGAACCTTGGTTTATAGCAAAAAATTGTAGGTATACTATTGTAGTCATAATGTTATATGCAAAAAGTTACTAATTCAGAACTTATATCATGTTTGGAGGCTTCTTTGTGGTATAATGAAACTAGCCATATAAATGTAGCAAGCTTGCTGGGGAAGGAATAGGCAAGTTTCGCCACGATTATGGCATTTCAAAACCATGATATTGCTTGACTTCACAGGTTTTTTAAACCCTGACCTAAGAGTAATAATACTCCTAAACTTGATATTAAGCAGTGATTATTTTCTACAAAAGCTTACTTTATACAAAAATTGTTTTAGTGAAAAGATAACCTGTATACAAAACCTGATCTAAATCTGCAAGTATAGGATTTCAATGGGTTAATCCTATACTTGCGAACTAGGGCAATGGATGGCATTGTTTCAAGTTAGTATTATCTGGCCAGCTAAGAGTGAATCTACACCCTTAAACCTGCTGAATCTAAGAGGCTCAGGAATTACCCAGATAGGGAAATGAAACCCTATCCCTAGGGTTGATTTATATGTCAAGCTGAGATGGATAAAGTCGGACTAACTAGAGATTTGCCATCAAAGTAGTCAGGAATCGGTGCTCCCATCAACCTCAAGATGGTTGGGGCTATATCTACAGGATGAGCCTCTGGCAAACTAGAACCTGGGGTTATTCCTGGTCCAGTTGCCATCAAGAAGCCTCTGGCTCGGTGACCACCAGGACGATTATAGGTAATTGGACCAATGCGTCCCACATCAGGACTATCCACTACATCTGTGGGACACTCGTGCCATACGACTACTAGGTCAGCATCTGGCAGTTTGGGGTTATCATCTGTGGCTACGTTATGGGTGCGCACTACTTGTTTAACTAATGGTTCTCCTGTCCTACCATCGGTAAGGCGATAAAGGAAGTCTGTTAGGTTATCGCACAGAGCATCATACTCGGAAGGCTCAACAATACCATCTCGTTCCCGTCCTTTGAGGTTGATGCGAATATGTCCATCAGCAAAGGCCGGTAAAGCAAAGGCTTTCATCTTGGGCCACAGGGGAGTATATAGAGTAGCTGGCATCCAACCCAATTGCACTCTGTGCTTCATGAGGGGATAAGGAGAGAGTAAACCGTGCTGGCCAGATTGTAAAAAGGCTTTATGGGTCCAGGTGTTGAACAACTGCTTAATGGGATTGGGTTCATAAATCTGTCGCCATACTTCCCCTGGCCAAGAGTTGCGGATTGGACGAGTAATTGGTGGTGGGGGAGTGACTCCGATTTTGCTGGGAGTAATGGCATACTTGCCAGGGAAGTTATACCGATAGACCAATTCTGGCAGGAACATCATGCTCATCAAGTCGGTAACATTGGCAGCCATGCCATGAACTGCGAAACACAAGATATAGGCATCCTTAGGCGCAGCAGCGATAATTTTTGCGATCGCATCATCCACCGCTTCAAAGATTTTCAGCATGGGGTCTCCAGCCTTACCATTCTTTTTGCTCTGGTAAGGGTAGAGCTGGTGATCTGGTTGGCTGCGGTCCCACAGGTCATGACCAGCACTGTGAGTTTCACCGAAAGCGGTCACGAACAAGTCCCACGGTTCACGCTGAAGTAAATCCCGACAAATCTCTGAGCGGGTGGAGATACTAGTTTTTAGAGCTTGCTGAATCCATTTAAAATAAACTGGATCCCACCAGCGACCATTATCTTTATGGAGCACTGGGTTTTTGCCGTATTGGGCAATAATATTGGGCAATAATTCCGGCGGTTGGGAATGGCTTGGCACAAAGGGATAATGTCCCCCCCAACCCAAAATTTGTAAGCCATTAATTTGATCTGACAGTGCTGATACTGGTACATCAAAGGCAGCAACCCGGTAGTCATCCCCTAAGGCATAAAAGGGATTATATTCTTTATAATCGTATCCACTATAAATTTTGTCGCAGACTACTTTATAAGTGTCTGGATAAAATTTAATCGTATCCCAAAAACCGGTTTTATCTGGTAAACAACCGGTAGAAAACATCACCCACAAGGGTTCAGTGGAGGAAAATTCAACTGTCTTATTGTTGTAGTTAACGGTATTGTTCAGGCGACCATAGATTCCTTGTTGCCGTATTTTGTTGAGGGTCTTCAGATGTCCTTGAGACATCCACTTCTCCAACAATACCGGGTCAGCTGCATCCATTCCTATAGCAATTACAGGGGTTTTCATGGTAGTTATTTAGATGACTTTTAGATAGTTTTTTAGATAACTTTTTAGATAAAATTAAACCTAATCCATAAGAGCATGTCGGGTTGAATAATCATCATATGATTAATCGGTAAATTGGTAGTTGATGATTATCTAGTTTAGGATTACCGATTAGTAATTACCTATTCCCAAACATCCTATAGCGCTACGCGCAAGTCATAATTTAGAAGTCAGAAGTCAAAGGTGCGCTTTCCGTTCTCCGTAGGAGACGCGGGGCGCGTTCGGCGAATTAAATTCGCCACGGGTCGCACCTAAAAGTAAACTATGACTAAGTTTCGGAGTTTAGGAATGTCCTAAACTGAATGCGTAGTGCTATATTTGGTTGGGAAATTGATTAACCGGATTTGATATATTATTAATAATAATGCTTAATTTATCACTATATTCAGATCATATCATAATTTAATTCGTTATTTAGTAATTAATAAAAAAATCTGGGTTTATTCTATTTATAGACTGGAATAATCCCGGGGATTAAATCCTTAATTTATAGTGTTTGCTTCTAGGGAATAGCGAGTATTCATAATTCATAGTTTTGAATCATCTCCGGGAAACATTCGAGGTTTTTTTAGTCTGGGCTTGACGCTGTGCCAATCTTCTGACTGAGCCATAATGGAAGTATTCCTGTGACTGGTAAAAGTAACCAATCGATTCATCTTTTTGAATGACACCATTAGCCACCAAACCCAAAACCGTCTGACCGGAACTATCTAACATTTGTTTAGCCACATTAGCATTAGCAAAATCCAGCACACCTGGTCGAGCCACCAACAACATGCCATCAGTCATTGGACTTAAGCAAAGGGCATCAGCAGTCAGAAGTAAGGGTGGGGCATCAATAATCACAAAGTCATATTGGGTTGAACATTCCTGAATCAGGGAAGCCATTTGCTTTGAATCCAGGAGTGCCAAAGGATTAGGAGGCATTACCCCAGCGGTGAGAACATCAAGATTTTCCATGGCTTTACAGATGGCAAGCTCTAGAGGCACTTCACCAATCAGTACCTGGCTCAAACCAGCCACATTCATTACTTGCCAAATATAATGCTGACAGGGGTGACGCATATCGGAATCAATCAGCAAAACCCGACGCCCCAGTTGAGCCATAGCAGCGGCCAAGTTTGCTGATACCGTAGATTTGCCTTCCTTGGAAACGGAGCTAGTGACTACAATAACTTTAAGTGGGTGATCAGACCTGAGAAATTTCAGATTCGCTTGAATCATTCGGTAGACTTCACTCACCATGGAATGAGGCTGCTCTGTTACGGGCAATTCCCCTCCGAAAAATAGGTCATCCCGACGACGGGAGAGCTTCTTGTGCTTGAAAACTGGAATCACCCCTAGCACAGGATATCTTAACAACTGCTTGACTTCCTTGAGAGTTTTGATAGAGCGGTCTCTCATTTCCAAGAGCAAGACAGCAGTCGTGGCTAGTGTGACCCCCAACATCACCCCTAGAGCCAACACCTTTATTTTCTTATCACCTAAGGGCTTTTTAGGAACTATTGCTGGCTCAATGATGCGAGCATTAGCGGTATCTTGGTTTTCTGCGACCTTTAATTCATTGAGATTTTTCAACAGGGTTTCATAGGTCAAGCGGGCAGCTTGGACTCGTTGTTCGAGCTGCTGCTGAGTTTGCTCCAACCGAGGAAGAACATTTACCCGTTGTTCATAGGCAATTCTAGCCTTAGCAAGAGTTGCTAAGCCTTCTGCTAAACTTTGACGTTTGACTTCTGATTCAATAAAATCGTTAATCAGTTTTTGTTTGAGCTGGTCAACTTCTAAAAGCCCTTGAGTAATTTGTATCTGAGTACCAGCCAGACTTTGAGAGCCTAGTATTTGATTAATCTGCTGTTGTAAATGACCTCTGAGGGAGCGTTGCTGCTTGGTGAGCCGAATCATGATCGGGTGATTTTTACCGTAACGATTTCTCCCAACCGCTAATTGCCGCTCAACCTCTTGCAGTTCTTGGAGTACGCCCTGTACTGAAGTAGACTGACTCAGGGCACTGATAGCAATTGCTTGCTGGGGATTAAGACCCACCTGGTTTCTCAAGCCCGCAGCTTGGGCATTGGCTTCTTCAAGTTGAGCTTGAACTGTAGTAATTTGGCTGTCTAAGTCAGCCATCACCGCTACCAAAGACCGGGCTTCTTCTGTGAGGGATACAACCTGATTGCGTTCCTTAAATTGCCGTAGAGCAGCTTCTGCTTGCCTGACATTGGCTTCACTTTGAGGAAGTTGGTTAGTAATAAACTCACGGGCTTTTGCTGCTTCCGACTTTTTGGATAGGATCTGATTCTCTATATAAAGCCTCATTAATTGATTGATCACCGCAGCCCCTTTTTCTGAGTTCTTACCCTTGTAGGAAAGCCTAACCACATCGGTGCCACCCACAATTTTGACAGTGAGCTTTCTTTTGAGGGCTTCCGGTTGCAAAGGTAGACCTTCGTTATCAGTGAGGTTGAGTTGATCAATGATCTGTTGCAGAAGCGGGTGGGAGTAAATCACCTCAACTTCAGTACTCAGAGGGTTCTGGGCATCAACCAGAGGGCGTAACTGGTCAATTTCCTCCCCCAACCCAGTCAAGAAAGCGGTTCGGTCTATCTTAAACAGTAGTTTTCCTTCAGCTTCATAGGAAGGCTTGAGAAACAAGGTAGACCAGGCAGCTGAGATAACTGTAAATAGGAAAATAGCAACTGCTGGCAGCCAACGACGTTTCAATAGCAGTTTGTATTGGCTAAGATCGAGATCTATAGAACTTCTAGACTCCATAAGTTCTTCAGGGGCTCCCCCTAGGTAGATTGCACAATAAAATAATTTTTGGTATTGGTGCGAATTAGCTACCAACCCTGCCATCGGTTAGATGCAACCTATATATGGAAATACTAATAAAATTTAATCATATCAAAAGTCACTCGACATTAAAGAGTTGGTAAATATATGCAAATTTTCCGTGATTCTTGTGAACATAAGAAAGTTAAGGGGCTGACCGGGTGTCGGGTATCGGGCCAACGGGGGTAGGGTTTTGCGACCGATTGTTGTGTCAGTAAGACCAGCAATCCCTAGAGCTGTTGAGTCTTCTATCTTCTGACTTAACCCAAACCCGGTCAGCCTAACCCCGCTGGCTCCATTTCTGGCTAAACTTTTACCAGATTGAACCATTCTGTTGGCCAGTGAGTCTAAATAACATCGGAAAACAAAGCGGTGAGGGAGAACCCAGAGTTGTCAGTCAGATCAGCCCAGGCTTCCAAAGAAGATTCTGCTGCTGCAAAAACAACCAGCACAGACACAGAGTTGGTATTGCAGTGCCAACAGGGGAACCAGCAGAGTTTTCGCCAACTATACCGACGCTATCAGCAGCGCGTCAGGTCAACTATCTATCAGCTATGTGGTGCTTATGCTCTTGATGATTTAGTACAAGAGGTGTTCCTACGAGTTTGGAAAGGCTTACCAAAACTACGGCAACCTTCACAGTTCTCCACCTGGCTTTACCGCATCTGCTGGAATGTGGCATCGGATCAGCGGGGCAAATTGCAACGGCAACGTGCCTTCAACCTTCAACTTCCAGAGGACACAGCTGATCTACCCCTCAAAAATGCCAAATCCTCCTACACTCCTGATCTGATGCAGTTGCACTATCAGGACATTATTCAACAAGGTATGCAACAGCTGAGCTTGAACCATCGTGCTGTGCTGGTGCTACATGATTTAGAGGATTTGCCACAAAAGGAAGTTGCTAAAATTTTGGGCATAGCTCTCGGAACGGTTAAGTCTCGTCTTTTCCACGCTCGAACTTCCCTACGGAAATATATCATCCAACAACAAGGAGAGATGCCATGACTCAGTTTCAACCTGATGACCAACAATGGCAAGCATTTCTGCGCCAACATCGACCTAGTCCTCCACCAGCAGCATTTGACTTGGAGGAACGAGTTATCAATGCGATCGCTAAATCCCCACCGCCTACTCGTAAACCAGAGCTTTGGTTGCTTCCCTCAGCGATCGCCGTTGGTTTACTGATGGCTTGGAGTGGTTACCGCACCCACAATTTAACCACTCTAGAAGCTTTCTTAGAGAAAAATTGGCATGGAGTTGTGGGAGAGACATCGGTGAGCAATGTCATTCATACTCCACCAGCTGATTGGATGATCTTAGCCAATACTGGACAATAAATGAAATAGTAGGAACCATCACCTCAGGATCACCTATAGAGGATAAGGTTTGACCTGTCAAAAGGTTTGCTCTAGCCTAGGCTATGGCAAGGGAAAAGTGTTTTTTTTCCCTTCAACCTTCAACCCACCTTCAACCTTCAACCCACCTTCAACCTTCAACCCACCTTCAACCTTCAACCCACCTTCAACCTTCAACCTTCAACCTTCAACCTTCAACCTTCAACCTTCAACTTTCAACCTTCAACCTTCAACCTTCAACCTTCAACCTTCAACCTTCAACCTTCAACCTTCAACCTTCAACCTTCAACCTTCAATCTTCAACCTTCAACCTTCAACCTTCAACCTTCAACCCACCTTCAACCCACCTTCAACCTTCAACCTTCGACCTTCAATCTTCTACCTTCAATCTTGGCCAAAAGGCCACGCTACGCGAACAATCTTCAATATTTCTTACAAACTTTAAATTAAAGACATTTATAGGTAACTTCCATGCTGTTACGTCCAGGTTATGTTTTGTCAATTCTCATGGTTACCCTGACTGGCTGCACTGCTGTAGCTAATTCCAACCCTGTAACCTCTCAATTGATTCCCAGCCCCGAGGGTCAACAACACCCAAAATCGAGTAGGCATAGTAGGTTAATGAGGCAACTCAATCTTAACCAGGTGCAAAGGCAGCAGCTGAAAGCCATTAAGCTGGAGTATGAAGAATCCATTATAGATCTTCGCCAGCAAGTGAGTCAAGCGAAGCATAAATTAGGTGAGTTGATGGTGGGTACAGCTGACACACAAACTATCCGCACTCAATACCAACAGGTTCAACTATTGAACCAGCAGCTAGGAAAGTTACACCTTGAGAGTATGTTGCAGATGCGAGAGGTGATGACTCCTGAACAACGCATCCAGTTTGCTCAATTCATGAGACAGCGCCGCCAGCAAAACCTTCTATCAGATTAGGGAGAACCACAAAGGACAAGGATTTTGAGATTTATTTATCTACACGGTTTTGCCTCTAGCCCTGAGTCAGCCAAGGCGGTGTATCTACAAAAAGCTTTTGCTCGCCTCAATGTCTCTCTAACCATTCCTGACCTTAATCAAGATGACTTTAATCATTTAACCATAAGTCGCCAGATTAGTCAAGTGGCAGCATTACTGCCCTTAGATGGAACACCAGTCACGTTAATCGGCTCTAGTTTGGGTGCTTTTACCGCTGCACACTTAGCACAAAACAATCCACAAATCAAAAGATTGGTTCTACTAGCACCAGCATTTGGCTTCCTTGGCCATTGGTTGCCCAAATTAGAAGCAGAACAGCTCAATCAGTGGCGCTCCCAGGGATATTTAGAGATTTACCATTATCGAGAACAGCGAACGCTGCCGTTGCACTATCAGTTTGTAGAAGATGCCCGTCAGTATGAGGGTTTGCAGCTAGGGCGACAAGTACCTACTTTGATTCTACATGGGTGCGATGATGAGGTGATTCCTATCATCGCGAGTCGTGATTATGCTAGTAAACGCCCTTGGGTGCAATTGGTTGAATTGGAGAGCGAACACGGTTTGCGGGATGTGATGGGGTTAATTTGGGCAGCAGTTCGGAAATTTTGTGATCTTTAGGTCGGTTGAGGGGTGAGTGTTCCATCCGATGCAACAGCACGTTATTCCGGACATAATCACAATAATTATTTCCCAAAAATTCCACTATAGGCTAAAATTACTCTGTAAAAAAAAAATGAATCGAGATCGAAACTGAGGTTGACTCTCGAGTTCACATCTACTGTCATTGAGTTGAATAAGTTGATGTTAGATTCAATTAGATTGACAAGCTCTCGCTCTAGCCCACCCCAAAATTTGATTGAGTCTCTCTATCCCTTTAAACCAGGAGATCTGATTACTTTTTCTGGACTGAAGATCGATGCTGCTCTGATTCGATGGTTCACCGGAAGCGATTACAGTCATACGGCGATTGTCCTGGATTCCGATCTGGAAGCGAACGGGAACGGAAAGGTGGCGATCGCTGAGTCCACAAGTTATACGACTTTGCCCGATTTTAGAAACCAAAAATGTAAACCAGGAGTACAAATTCACTACCTGGAGAATTGGCTCAATGCTTATCGAAACTACGGACGAGCCTGGTGGGTTCCTTTGGCAAAACCATTAAGTTCGGAAGGGATGGATAAAATGCAAAATTGGCTGTGGAACCTTCATGAGCGCCAAGTCAGGTATAGCTGCTGGAAGTCCATTGGAGCTTGGCTGAAAGTTAACCGATATTTGGTTGGTTCTGATAGCCAGAACATGCAAAGAATATTTTGTTCGGAATTGGTAACCCAAGCCTTACAAATTGCAGGGTCAATCGATAGCTCGGTTATGGCTTGCCAGCAAACACCCCAAGAAGCAGTTACTTTTGGATGCTTTGAGGCTCCCGTATTACTGGAAATTTAATCAGGGTTAAACTGTGTTATCAAAATTGCAATCAATCAAAGATATCTGGCGATATCTCGGTTTTAGTTGGGTACATCAGCAGAATCTCGTTTACGTTACCTGCTGGGAAGATCCCAGACTCGATCGTGTTGCCTTAAACTTGCAAGCTGACGATACTGTTGTGGTGATTACCTCTGCGGGATGCAACGCTTTGGAATATGCTCTCGACGCACCCAAACAAATTTACGCCATTGATGTCAATCCCAAACAAAATGCGTTGCTCGAACTAAAAATTGCGGCGATCCGAGAACTGGATTTCGAGCAATTTTTTCAATTGTTCGGTCGCGGCAGGTTGAAGCAGTTTGACGAGATTTATACTCAAAAGCTGCGATCCCATTTATCTTTACCATCACAAGCGTATTGGGACAAACAAGGAACTAAATTATTCGACAGCGGACGCTCGTTTTATTTTCGAGGAACTACGGGTAATTTTGCTTTCGCTATCAACTACTACATTGATCGCATCCTGAAAATTCGCCCCAGTTTCGATGCCATTCTCAATGCCAAAACCCCAGAAGAACGGCAGGAAATTTACCAGCGCGAGGTCGAACCGGTCTTTTGGAAAGATTATCTCTATCGCTTCCTCAATAGCGATTTCGTCCTGTGGATGCTCGGTGTTCCTGCACAGCAACGTCAACAGATGGAACGCTATCTCGATGAAGGAAGTATCGCGACCTTTGTACGCCAACGGTGCGAAAATGTCTTTACTAGGATCCCCATTCAAGATAACTATTTTTGGCGAGTTTTTCTGAATGGAGAATATTCCCCCGATTGCTGTCCGGAATATTTGAAGGAAGACAATTTCCTGCGCCTAAAATCCGGGTTAGTCGATCGCATTCAGGTGAGAAATAGCACAATAACCAACTTTCTGGAAAATTGTCAAGCTCGAATTTCTCGGTTCGTGCTTCTCGACCACATGGACTGGCTGAGTCAGTATAATCACGAAGAATTGCAAAAAGAATGGCAAGCTATTTTGACTAGAGCCAGTGATAAAACTCGCATTTTGTTTCGCAGTGGGGGATTCAAAGTGGAATACCTCGATTCGGTGCAAGTGCGTTATGGAGGTAAAGACCGGTTTTTACCAGACTTATTGATGTACAATACTGCATTGGCTGACCAATTGCACCCAAGCGATCGCGTCCAGACCTACGGCAGTTTTTACATAGCAGATTTGGTTACTGCTTAAAACCATTTCCACTGGCGAGGGAATACAAAAAAATGAGTGTTTTATCCGACTTGATTAGCGATCTCAAAACGGTGTATCATCTAGCCAAACCGATCCGAGGGGATAGCCATCAAGAGCGATTGGAAAACTTTTATCGTACTCAATCAACGGATTACGATCGGTTTCGTCGGCGTTTGCTAAAAGGACGAGAAGAACTTTATCAATCCCTTGCCGATGGCGATAGCAATGGCAGCGTCTGGGTTGACTTCGGCGGCGGTACGGGGTCGAATTTGGAATCCATTGCCGATCGCCTCTCTAAGTTTAGTAAAATTTACATTGTGGATTTGTCCCCTTCCCTGCTGGAAGTGGCACGAGGGCGAATAGCTGATCGCGGCTGGACAAATGTAACCACTGTCGAAGCGGATATCACTCAATTTTTACCGCCAGAAGGGGTGGCGGATATCGTCACTTTTTCCTATTCTTTAACCATGATTCCCGAGTGGTTTGCGGCCATTGAGCAAGCTGAACAGATTTTGAAGCCAGGGGGAATGATCGGGGTTGTGGATTTTTATGTGTCTCACAAACATCCCCCTCAAGGATGGCAATCTCATTCCTTTTTAGCTCGTCACTTCTGGCCGATTTGGTTTGCCACGGATAACGTTTTTCTTTGTCCCAATCGCTTAGGCTACTTGCATCACAAATTTGATACTGTGTCTTTGACAGAAAAAATGGGAAATTTACCATTCCTACCTGGGTTTAAAGTTCCCTATTATAGGTTTATTGGTCGCAAACGAGCTAAAACGTGAAGTTGATCTAATGGTGGTTAGTGGTACAAAAGTAGTGATTTTAGCCCCGGAAACCTTGACGCTTACCGCAGCAAAACCACTACATGTTGATCACTACCTTGTCAATGAAATAGGCAAATTAAATGCAACGGCAGTTCAATTGACCAATCCAACACCAACTCCAAACCAAGCCAACACCAACCAGCCAATTCCCCCTAACCCTAATAACACCGGAGTCAACCAATTCCCCCAGCGCACATACAAAGTCTGAGTCTGTCGTCGATAAATCGTATCTGCGTGCAACTCATAGGTATTAATCCCCGATAGCCATAGTGTTTTGCCATGGGGGTCTACAATACCGGAATAGCCGGTATTGGTTGCTCTAACTGTCCACCTATCTGTTTCAATGGAGCGCATTACATCTTGAGCATGGTGCTGGGCAGGCATACTATTACTGTAATGGGCATTATTTGATGCAGTGATGATAAACTGCCCACCAGCGGCAGTTTGATAGCGGAAGTGCTCAGAAAAAGCTGACTCATAACAAATTCCTACCACTGCTTGACCAAAGGGTGTTTCTAATAACTGGTCAGGCTTACCTGCTGCTAAATGAGCATCAAGAGGGGATAATCGGTCAATTAAACGTCCTAGGAATTCTTCAAAAGGAATATATTCTCCTAATGGCACTAATTTCACCTTATCGTAACGGCTGAAAGTCTCACCAGTACCGGTGACAGTAAACAGACTATTGGTAAAGCTACGCCCTCTTTGCCCATAGCCTCCTACCCAAACTAAAACCCCTTTATCTAATATTGCTGAGTAGAAGGAACTAACAGTACGAACCTGTTCTTCCCAAAGAAAAGGTAAGGCAGTTTCAGGAGTTAGCACTGCGTCTACCTTTTGATCTGCCAATGTCTGGTATCCAGTAGTGTAACCTTTTATAGCACGCTGCCAGCCAGCGGAGTAAAGTTTGATTTCATTGGGGATGTTTCCTTGAATAATACCGACTTTAATAGCAGAATCTTTTGATTGCTCAATTGGTTTGCTATACAGTAACCATCCGAGCAAATGTAAGCTGATTAATAACCCGATTGCTATACCTAAAACGGTTAAAGGTTTGTAGGGGTTGAAGGTTTGTAGGGGTTGAAGGTTTGTAGGGGTTGAAGGTTGAAGGTTTTGAGGGGTTGAAGGTTTAAGGTTTTGAGGGGTTGAATCTTGAAGGTTTGTAGGGGTTGAAGGTTGAAGGTTTGTAGGAGTTGAAGGTTGAAGGTTTTGAGGGGTTGAAGGTTGAAGGTTTGTAGGGGTTGAAGGTTTAAGGTTTTTAGGGGTTGAAGGTTGAAGGTTTGTAGGGGTTGAAGGTTTAAGGTTTTTAGGGGTTGAAGGTTTAAGGTTTTTAGGGGTTGAAGGTTCAAGGTTGGTTTGTTGTTCGCGTAGCGTGGCCTTTTGGCCAAGGTTGTTGTGATCACTTTCAACATTAAACCTGCCAACCTTCAACTGATTAACCTTCAACCTGCCAACCTTCAACTGATTAACCTTCAACTGATTAACCTTCAACCTGCCAACATTAAACCTGCCAACCTTCAACCTGCCAACATTAAACCTGCCAACGTTTAATCCGCTAACCTTCAACCTGCTAACGTTTAATCCGCTTTCAGCTATTAAACCATTGACGGCGACAATAGCTGCTGTAACTGTTATTGGACCGGATAATTGACCGAGGTGCAAAATTATCAGGTTATGGGGACTTTGGGTATAGGATAAGGAAGACCAGTACAGGGGACTCATACTCCGCAGGGTTTCTATGCCACACCACAAGCCTGTACCGATTAGAACCCGCAAGCAGGAGGTTAAAAGAACATAGTTTTGAGTGGGGGTAGGGAGATTTATATCACGATTTAGATCAGGATTTAGATCACGTTGTTGTGTAGCTTTGGTGGATACCCATTTAATTGATTGAGTTATGGATATTCCTATGGCCCAGACAGCTACTAGGAGTGCTCCCCACAGGGTAATGAATATCCAGCAGAATAATGCGATCGCAATACTAGCTAGCCATGGTACCCCCATCCAGTCCATCGGGTGAATACCAGTAATCCAAGATAGAGCTAAGCCGTGATAACCGATACCCCAGATCAGACCAGATAAAGCATTGTCACGAATACTCTGACCCCTGACTACTATGAACCATAGCGGCACTAGGGCAATCCAGGCTAGGGGCCAAGCTTCCGTTGGTGATGGTGTCAGTCCCATCAGGATGCCACCTATTAATGGTAATAGTAAACGATGTATAGACAAAATGAACTATATAAATAAAATCTCAAGTTGGCGCACCACCTGCTACACGATACAAAGTTGTGTAGTAATGCACTAGACCGCTACCCACTGCTATGGCGTAGATCAGAGTTACTAAAACAGCTACCCGACGTTGCCAACGCCAAACTTGCATCAAGCCTGCTGCTAGAAGAATTAAGAAATAGGGGGATACAATTAGTAGATAGCGAGCTTTCCATATGGAACTGGAAACATAGGATATCAATAAGATAGATCCGGCAGGTAATAATGCCCACACTTTAATCCACCAGAGTTTCGTTGAGGGGTGCCTGCTCAATAGAGCTATAGCAAGCAAGCCGATTGCCATGGCTGTATATGCCATGTAATAGAGCAAAGGTACAAGATTTGAGGTTAACACATGCTCTACAAGCCACTCCATGATAGACTGCTGATTGAGCTGTTTCATCAGGTCGTTGGCACTGATGCCTGACCCTAGTAAGTGTCTCAATGGCCAAAAAGCTGTCAAGTGGGTGACTTCAGAGATAATTAAGATAATGTTGGGTTTTGGGTACTGTGTAACCCAACCTTTGAGGAATTTAGTGGAAGACTCATTAACTGCTGATACCAAAGGAAGCCAACAACTCCCAATCAGCAGCAGCCTGATTCCAAAGGCAAATAATCGGCGCTTTTGATTACGGAACTGCCATCCAATTAATACCATATCTGGCAGAAACAAGGTCACACTAACGGGAGTAGTCACCAGGGCTAGAAACCTGGCCACAGCCCACCAGTTGATGGCAGCAAACCTGGGATTTTCAAGGGCATGAGCTAGAGCCAAGGTACCCCCTAAACTTAAGAAGGGGATTAGGGTGTACATCCTTACCTCTTGGGCATGGTTGATAAACAGAGGTGAGAGGGTTAGTAAGAGGGCGGCAATCAAGCCAACTGGCTTTCCTGCTAAGCGACGACCCAGCAGGTAGATTAGGAAGATACTGCCTAGTCCAAAAATCACAGATAGCCCACGCAACCAAACGGTGCTAGTGCTAAACTGCATCCAAATGTAGAGAATCATGAAATAAAAGGGACGTGTCAGATTTTTGGGAGGCAGTGATATCCCACTCTGGGTTTTGTTAATGCTAAATAGTTCATCGTACCATAAGCTCTCTGTGCCGAGTTGATAGATGTACAACCCAGTAGCGACTAGTAAAATTAAGCCGATCGGCATCCACTTCTCGAGCCAATTTGCTCTTATTCCAAGTGCTGGTGTATTCAGTTTCATGGTGATGGACAGTTAATTCAAATTAGTTAAGTAGTATTATTTAACTAATATTAGTTAAATCAAATTAGGGATTGTGAGCGCAATCCTAGTATTCTGTGAATTTAGTTTTGAGCATTAGGGGAAATAGCAATCCGTGTAGGAATTGAGATAATTTTGATGCCATATTCCCTACTCCCTGTTCCGGTGATCCGCTGTTCCCTTTGCTAAAGTGTTAGATTTTCGTATTTAATCCCTAGGGCTATCAGCTCTAATGCTTAATAGCAATTAAACGTAATAGTAGAGGATTTTCCCGTTTCTAAGACCAAAACCCAAAATCTTTATCAGATATTTAAATAAATCTCTGATCTTTATCAAATAATTATATTTCCTGATACCAAGTTGCGGTCAAACGTACAACTTTCTCTTCCGCCAATCTCCCTATCTCCCTATCTCCCTATCTCCCCATCTCCCTATCTCCCTATCCAACCAATCTACTCTCTTTGAATGCAACTCGGTATGAGTGATCAACGACCTAATTTTTCCCTTGCCTGCTGACGCAGATTCTTAGCATTGGGGTGATTCGGCTGGATTTGAAGCGCCTTTTCCATGGCATTGATCCCTTGATCCAATTGACCAACGTCCCATAAGGCTGCCCCTAGATTACTCCAAGCATCAGCAGAATTAGGATTGAGTTTAATTGCCCGATTATATGCTTCTATGGCCTCCCTGTAGCGACCGAGTTTATGGAGGGCTACTCCTCGGTTAATCCAGGCGTCAGCAAAATCGGGCTTGATTGCGATCGCTTTCTCGTATAAAGTTAGCGCTAGAGTTATGGCTGTTGGGGTGTTTTGGGATTCGATAGCTGCACCTTTACTCCACAATGCTTCGGGGTAGTCAGGTTTAAGGGCAAGGGCTTGATCGCAGGCAGCCAGTCCTTCTTGAGTACGCCCCAAGGAATTCAGGCTATAGCAACGACCCCAATGAGCTTCTGCTAAATTTGAGTTGCTTGCGTTCGCGTAGCGTGGCCATAGGCCAATCGCTTTTTCGTAAGTCATCAGTGCTTGCTGGTACTTTCCTGCTTGCCGCAAGCTATCCCCTTGGCTGTTTAATTCTGTTGCAGTTGGTTGTGTTTCGGTAGAGGATGTCGATTTAGCAGCTGATTCGGTATCGGATCCGGGAGTAGTTTGTTCGACTGAGCTGGTAGTAGTAATTTCAGGGGTGTTGCTAACTACGGCTGGAGTTGCAGGTTTTGACTCAGAGGTGGTGGTCGAGGTTTCCGCAACGGTATCGCTAATGTTGTCAGTTTGAGTGACAGGTTTGGGAACTAGAAAAGTCTTAGTACCGATAACAGCAATACCGATACCCATCCCTGCTAAGACAGTAATCATTAACCAAGGCTTCATTAACCATCTTGGGATGATCTCTGATCTGGCCTGGGTTTGTGCTGATGTTGCTGAAACAGAAACAGTCTCTTCCGGAACTGTAGCAGACATAGCTATTGTTGGTGCAGCAGTTAGCCTCTGAACTGCTGCAAACGCTTCTACTGCGGTCGGATAGCGGTCACGGAAATCATAGCGCACCATACAGTCGAGGATATCCGCTAATTCTGAGTTAACTTGGATGTTAACTTGGATGCGATCGCGCCAGTTGATTTCCCCTGTTTCGGAGTTTTCTTTCAGGAACTTGGGATGAATTCCGGTTAATGCCTGGATACCTACCATACCCACCGCATAGATATCGCTGCTAAAACGGGGATTGCCACCGAACTGTTCTTTGGGGGTGTAGCCATGACTGCCAATAGCAATGGTTTTGGTTTGCCCGGTTTCGGGATCGATAATCTGGGTGCTAGCTTGCTTAACTGCCCCAAAATCAATCATGACAACTCTACCATCCTTGCGGCGGCGGATTAGGTTTGGGGGTTTGATATCACGATGGATCACACGTTGCTCATGGACAAATACTAGGACTTGTAGAATATCTTGCAACAGACCAATCACTCGATTTGATTCCCAAGGCTGACTGATTTCTTGGTTGAGGGGTTGTCCATCAATAAATTCTTGCGCCAGATAAAACTCGTGATTTTCCTCAAAGTGCGCCAGCAACTGGGGAATCTGATCGTGGTTACCCAGCTGGTAGAGGACTTGGGCTTCTCGCTCAAATAGGCGTTTGGAAATTTCCAAACACTCAGGATCCGTCACCTGGGGTTTTAGCTGTTTAATCACACATTGGGGAGTTCCTGGCAAGTGCAAGTCCTGTGCCAGAAACGTTTGACCAAAGCCACCTGCTCCCAGCTTGCTGATGATTTTGTAGCGACCGCCTAGGGTGTTTGGGGAATTTATCGGTTGATTGTTCATGGTTGAGGTTTGATTCTACTCCCTATCCCAGAAGTCGCTACAGGTTTACAGGTTTCTATAAGCCGGAGTTTAATTTTAATTTTAAGCAATCAGCTATCAGCTAATGCGCTACGCGCACGCTACGCGAACAGCTATAGCAGAAGTCATTTGTCAGAAGTCATTTGTCAGAAGTCAAACTCTTGCGCTTACAAAGGGTGTGAGACTTTTGTCATGTCCTAACTGCCCTGGCGACTGCTATATCAGCTAATGCGCTACGGGGAAAGTCCCAGGGTCGAAGCCTGTGCCACGCTACTAGATCGGTGCTTTTGAATAAAATAAGCTGACGGCTGACCGCTGACGGCTGAATGCTGACGTTTAGTTCATTTATTAATTTTAACCGTATACACCCAGTCTTTGTATTTTGGTTCCCGATTTTCGGTAATTGCTGCTAGGGTATCCTTGAGCTTTTCAGTTATTGGTCTGTTTGGAGATAAGTGATAGTTTTCGATTCGTTTAACTGGAGTGATCTTTGCCGCTGTTCCACTCAGAAATACTTCATCAGCAATAAATAGTTCTGATTTATCAACTGGTCGTTGTATAGTTGGCAAGCCCATGTCTTTAGCAAGGGTTAGAATACTATCCCGAGTAATTCCTTCCAGGATATCCTGGTCGAATCCAGGGGTAATCAGCTGCCCATTTCTGACCAGAAAGATATTCATCCCAGAAGCTTCCGATACTTTTCCATCAGAATTCATCATAATGGCTTCATCAAAGCCAGACTCTACTGCTTCGCTTTTCGCCAAGGAAGAGGTAATATAAGCTCCACTAATTTTACCTCTCAAGGGTAAACTTTGGTCTTGTTGTCGATACCATGAACTAATCCGACAGCTAACTCCCTCAGGAGATAAATAATCTCCTAATTCTAATCCATAAACAAAAAAGTCTTTTTCAATATTATGCAGTCTCGGGGAAATTCCTAAATCTGAGGTATAGACAAAAGGGCGGATATAAAACGATGTAGTTGGTTTATTTTGTTTGATAAACTCAACGATAATAGTCTCGATTTTATCAGGAGGTAAATTGTAGTGTAATAACCGGGCACTATTACTTAGGCGTTGGCAATGGCGGTCTAACCGAAACAGTAAACATTGCTGTGGGTTTTCTGGGTCAGGGAGACAGCGTAATCCGCCAAAAGCTCCCGTGCCGTAGTGCAAGGCATGGGTAGCAATGGAAATTTTGGCGTCAGCGAAAGGGACAAACTTGTTCTGAAAGTAAGCAATGGGCAAAAAATCAGGCATAGTTAAAATCAGTGCTTCAAGATTAATTTATCTCAGTTTAACGAGATGCTGACAGCATGGTCTCAATGGCATTTAGCCTTCTTGTCACCCCGTCAGGGGCAACTGGCTGCTAGCCATGACCTATCCAAAACCTCACACCCGACACCCTATCTAAGTTTCACCCTTGTTATCATCCCCTGAGCATCGGTGGGTATGGTTGACAAAAACTTTTTCATGTGCTAAGCAAAACTCAGCACTCACCACTGACCTACTCAGCACTGATAGGTGCATCTCACTTTTGTTGTTTGACCCGATGGTGCGTTACGGGCAGCAACCTAACCCGGGCGTTGAGGCTGAAAATTAGGGCGAGCTCCCCTAACGCACCCTACAGAACATTTTCAAAGATGAGATGCACCCGCACTGATCCACGATGTTCCAGTTACAAGGAGTGAAATCTTGGCTGAACCGATTTATATTCAATTGACCTGGGAAGACCCAGAAACGGGCGAGTTAAAGAAACCTGTTCTGAGACCGCCAATTGCTGTTGGTCGAGAAAATGACCATTTGCCAGAACACTTAGCAGGTCAATCTGTGTCTCATCTGGTACTTCTTGACAAGGAAATTTCCCGGTATCACGCCCTGATCACAGTGGCTAATACCCAACTCTATATTACTGACCGCAGCGCCAACGGTACGTTTATTAACGGGCGGAAGATTCGCTCTGGTATTCAACCTTTCTCAAGCAAGGACACCCTGCGGATTGGTCCGTACAAAATTACAGCGACCTTGAAACGGGAAAATGATCTCAACGCCACTGCACAGAACTTTGACCAGACGAGTCTATTAGGTGAGAAAAGTGTCACCAACTCTCTGCCCAAGAATAAACCTGTGGTTTGGTTGATTGGCTTAGTGGTACTGTTAATAATGGGAGTCGGCACTTGGTTCGTGGTCAGCGGTCTGCTGGAGGGGTTAAAACCGGGAATGCAAGATGAGAAAAACGATTCCTCTACAAATTTAGAACGGGTAGTCCACAACAGTTAGTTACCTCAACTAGTTACCTCAACTTTAGCCATGAGATTCAATAGTTATGGAAAATGAGAGCTAAATAGAACGTAACCTATGGAATCTCTTCTAAATGTTCGATTTTCCATTAACCCTTTCCCAAGAGCTAGGCTTCGGCGTTGCTTGGGATTGGTGTTGCTAGGTGTACTTACCCTACTGCTCACCCTATTACCAGCCTCTACCTTAGCACAGGAATTCTTGGCAAATGGTAAGGAGAAAGCTCCTGTGGTGGTGGATGGTATTGAGTTGTTTCAAGTGGGCAACGCTGGCAACTTTAGCGCTACTGAGCGAGCCGAGCTGATCAATCAGCGGTTAGCAAAGGAGGTGAAATCTCTACAAAAACCTGAATATGTGGACATTGAATATGTCGGGCAAAACGAGGGGATTCTTCGTACCAAGTTTACCGAGCGCATTATAGTCACGATTACCAAGGCAGATCAAATTCCTGATACTGATCCTCTTGAGCAAGCCGAGAAATGGGAGAAGCTGATTGAAAGGGCAATCCGGCAGGGCAAACAACAGCGCATGCCAGATTATAGTCGTCAGGCAGTAAGGTTTACAAGCATAGTGCTGGTGTTGTTAATCCTGTTGTACTTGCTGTTACGCTTGTTCAGGCAATTTGCCTTGCGGAAACTGACCTCCTGGCTAGGGAATCCCGCTTCTCCTTTTTTCCCTTGGCACGACCCAGCCAAATTATTTCTCGGGGCAGCCCTGTTAGGTTTACAGGTTATCCTGTGGACTACAGTTATCTTAACTATTAGTGATCTATTTCCCCAAGTTCGCAGTTGGCGTTATGAACTGTTAAACTTCCTCAAGTCTCCTGTAATTGGTCCGGGAGAAAGCAAATATTCTGCGATCCAAGTGCTGCTGTTGGTGGTATTAACCGTTGTGCTATGGTTTGGGGTTAGTGCCCTCACCAGGCTATTCAGGCATTACATCTTGGGTAAAACTGGCGCTGATTCAGGGGTGCAAGACGTGATTGCTCTCCTGACCCAGTATGTCCTGACGTTTTTGGGCATGATTATCATACTCCAAAGTTCTGGGTTGGATTTGAGTTCCCTAACCATTTTTGCTAGTGTCTTAGGGGTGGGGATTGGCTTTGGTGTGCAAAATATTGCTAACAACTTTATCAGTGGCTTAATTATCACCCTAGAGCGACCGATTCAACAGGGGGATTTTATTAAGGTAAACGATTTAGTGGGAACTGTGCAGCAAATTGGTTCCCGCAGTACAGAAATTTGCACGTTGGATAAAGTCACAATAATTGTGCCCAATGCCCGCTTTTTAGAAACTGAGGTAATTAACTGGAGTCACGGTAACCCGATTTCCCGGCTCAAGATTCCAGTAGGAGTGGCTTATGGCTCTGATGTGGAGCAGGTCAAGAAGGCACTCTTGGCAGCTGCCAAGAGTCACCCGGAAGTGTTACTGAGGCCCTATCCCCAAGTTTGGTTTCAGGAATTTGGTGAGAGTTCCCTCAAGTTTGAGCTGTTGGTCTGGACTGGAGACCCCAAGCGACAGCCTAAAATCAAGAGTGACCTCAACTACCGGATTGAGAAAAGTCTGCGTCGCTATGATATCCATATACCATTTCCTCAACGGGACCTCCATGTGCGATCGCCTCAGTTAGAGAAATTGCTCATGGCTTGGCTGGGGGAGCGTCAGCCAAAACCGCCAGAAAACCAACTCTATATTCCTAATGGGTATCAGTCTGAGCCGCCCACCCAGGATTCCTTAGTTTCAGGTTTCCTAGAGCCGATGGATGAGGTAGATCTAGACTCTTACCCTACCGCTCCTTTGCAAGAGGATATGGTAACACTAGACATTGAAACCTTGGTCGAGGAAATGCGTCAACCAGGAGGGTTGGAAATTAAAGACCGTCGCTATCGTCTCAATAGCTATGGATGCTGTTTTGTGGGGTCAGAAGCCGTAGATTGGTTGGTAAAACGGTGTAATTCTACTCGGGAAGACGCAGTGACTGTTGGACAGATACTGATTAATCGAGGTATTATTCATCATGTCGCAGATGATCATCCTTTCCGGGATGATTATTTGTTTTACCGTTTTTATCTAGATGAGAATTAACGTAAGCTATCAGCTATCAGCTATCAGCTATCAGCTATCAGCTATCAGCTATCAGCTATCAGCTATCAGCGATTAGCGCTACGCGAACAGCTTTTAGCTTTTAACTTACAGGCAAAGGCCAACGGCTGACCACTGACGGCTGACGGCTGACAGCTGACGGCTGACAGCTGAATACTTAGATTAATTTCATTAACATCCTAAAGAATAGTCAGTATCAACACCAGTTATAGGATTAGTACCAGAAGCAGTTTTGCTTTTGCATAGCTCCCGGTCTTGGTTATAATCCAAAATTGCAAAGGTGAAGTCAGCGCCAGTAATATCTGCACCCACAAATTTGGATTTCGACATCAATGCTTCTTCAAACACTGCATCGGTTAAATCTGCTCTCTTGAAGCTAGAACCATTAATGAATGCATAGGTAAAATCTGCTCCATGTAGGTTAGCATTCGTGAAATCAACTTTGGTAATGTCCGCACCTATAAACTTAGCCTTGCTCAAGTTAGCTGACTGTAAATTGACATTGCTAAAAACCTTGTAACTAAAGTCTTTACCGGAGAAATCTTTACCGCTTAGATCCTTGTTTTCATAGGTAGCGTTAATGGTGGCAGCGCTTTGGGCTTGGGCTGGCAGAGGCAACACTAGAATAGTTAGTGCTAGTAGAAAGGCTGCCAGGTGTAGAAAGTACTTGCAGTACTTCATGAATCGCTCTAATCCTCCTTTTGATTAAAAGTTGCTGACAAGGGTAACTATATCAATCTCTGTGAGAGTTGTGAATAGGTAAATATAGGGCAATTGTCAGCAAGGTTTGAGGGAGATTGCTTATGGTTTTAAGGCAAGAGGCAAGAGGCAAGAGGCAATAGGCAATAGGCAAGAGGCAAGAGGCAATAGGCAAGAGGCAATAGGCAAGAGGCAAGAGGCAATAGGCAAGAGGCAAGAGGCAATAGGCAATAGTGATGCTTCAAAAAGTAGTATATAAGATTACGGAATTCTGTTGGGAAGCGATTGACCTTGGCCTTTAGGCCACGCTACGCGATGCTCGGTACGAGCCGCTACGCGAACGCAAAAAAACAGACTTTACTGAGTATAAATACTTGTTTAATGAATAGGAGTAGAGTGGGCATCCTGCCCGCCCGAAAATAAAGAGGAAACTGGCAAGATGCCAGTTCTACACAAGATGCCAGTTCCACGCAAGATGCCCATTCTACAGGTGCGACCCAAGGGCGCGAGGGATTGCTCGCGCCCTAGGAGGCGCGCACCTAAAAACTCTTAAAATCATTCCATTATTAAGCAACAGCTTACTTTTTTAGTATCCTTGAAGAACATATTGTCAGTGAATTGCAAACCGCTGTATTTTGTTTTTGTAATTTATTGTTCAAACTCCTGAATTTTTTTCATGTATTTTTTTGATGCTCCTTCAGATAATTGAAGTCTTTGTTCTTTTTTAATGCGGAAATATTCATTATAAATTTCCTGACTTTCTTTCTGCTCAAGTAAATAATCATAAGGACCTTTGCCAGACAAAAGTTTAACTAATATAGGTGAGATTTCAATAGTGACGAATAAGGCAGTGATTAGCCAATTAATATTACGAATATTCGGATCGTCTTTAGATAGTTCTTCTAAAGCAACAAGACGGGCTAAGAAGCCATCTGATTCTTTGTCAATTTCTTGATTCAGTTGTTCTAAGTTACTCTCTGGTGACTGCAAAATCAGGTTACGTTCTTGCCTAAGCTTATCTATTTTTTCCTCTTTCTCCTTAACTTTATTATCTAATTCAATAAATTGTTGTTTTATTTCATCTGCATAATTTCGTTTGTCTTTATAAACAATTCCTTTTCCAAATTGGCCTGTTCCCTGTGTACCTTCTGCTTCTGCATTAGCCACATTTTCGGCGTCTTCCCATTCATTTTTGTACTTGTTTTTTTCTTGATTTAAGGCTTTAATTTCTTGTTCTAATTCTTTTATTGGTTCGCTAACTTTTTCTTTTCTTGCATCATCTTTTTGTTGTTTTATTTTCTGATTAATTTCTTTTTCAAAAAGCCTCAATTCAAGGGGTTTAGCCACCACAAAGCTTAATAATAAGGCTATTACTAATCGAAGACTAGTTGCTGCAATAAATGACAATTTTAAATTTGATTCCGATTTTTTTCTCTTAGAGCTTAAAATTAAAAAACGATCTAAGTTAAAAACTATAAAACTCCAAAAAATTCCTCCTACACAAGAAGCTGCTACAGAACCGAATACTGTAAAAAGAGCATAACCACCGGAAAAAATAGCCGTTGTTGATGTTAGCAAAACCGTGGTACCAATTGCTGTATATTTATATCGTTCTGTCAAACATTCTTTTTGTGCCAAAATATGATGATCTGCACCAGCAGACCATAGCAATAATTTTTCTAGTGAATTTAAATTATCTTTAATTGTTGGAGCCTGTATTAGGTGTTGAAGTTCAGCTGGTAAGCCAATTTCGTTTATAAAAGTACCAACCGCTTCAACACCATAAGCATTAAGAGCACTTTTGATATTTTCTGTAGCTCGTTCCTGGATTTGATCCCGTTGTTGTAAGAAGTCTAAGACATTATATTCTTGAGCATAATTACGGAAGTAATTACCAACCATCGGTTCTAATACCCTATTCACAAGGTTTTTAATGGAGCTATATTTAACCGCACCATTAGACAAGCAGCTAAGAACTCCTCCTTGTTCCTCAAATTGCTCAGAACTATTAGCATTTGGTGAACCCACACGAGAGACCATTTTAGGAGAATTTTTTGGAGTAATATTAATAACCTGTGTGACTTCAATTTTAAAAGTAAAGCCATCTTTAGAGCGAAGGTCTAAGGTTTTCAAATTAGAATCGTAGTTGGTTGCTGGTTTATCTCTATTCGTCCATTCCAAAGTTATTTCATGGGCAGGAACTATTACTATATTTTTCACTCTTGTATTGATAGGATGTGTTCCAGCTTCTATTGGTATGTTCTGAATCCCTTTATACCCAATTGGAACGATATTAAACTGATAACCATTAGTCGTTTGCTCTTGATTTGCTTGGCTATTCTTACCAACATTTGAGATTAAAACTCCAACTGTTCCAGATTTAATATTAGTTAAAGGAACTTGTTCAACTTCCACAAACCAAGGATTTAAACTCCAAAAACCTTCTTCGATAAATTCTTCTTGTAAACCTCGATAGCCACCTTTTTCAATAAACTCCTGTGGCTCCTGAAACTTATTATGTCCCTTAATAACTGCTCCCGCAATCTCCCCTCCTGGTAAGGGCTTACCATCAAAAGTGGTAACAATACCAATTTTACCTGATTCAACTCTGTAAACTTTTAATTGTTCTGGCTTCAGTTCATATTGCTTGGCATTGTCCGTAGTAACTACTGTAAATAGTTCAGTGTTTATTCTATAGTAACCTTCAGTAAGAATTGCTCGCTGTTTACCTTGTTGACCACCGTTTTTGACAAAGGCTTCAACATTCTGAAAATTATCGCAATCTACAGCTTTACCTAGTATTTGTCCTGGTGGTAGTTCAGCACCATCTTGAGCAATAACTAGCCCTATCTCCCCTGATCGAATATTAATTAATGGTACATTGTGAACTTTAAACAACTCTGTATTAATGTAGTGAATTCCAGGAGGAAGAATTGCTAATTGGTTCCCTTGTTGACCGCCGTTTTTGATAAATGCTTCAGCGTCCTGAAAAGTGCCACATTCAACAACTTTACCAAAGTTCTGACCAAGTGGAAGTGGCTCACCATCCCTTGCTTCCACTAACCCTACTTCATTAACTCCAATTTTGATAAGTTCAACTCTCTTAATTTTGAAAAGTTCTGTATTAATTGCGTATTTGCCAGTAGTAATAATCTTTAACTGTTGGCCTCTATATCCTCCATTTTTAATAAATGCTTGAGCATCTTCAAAATTGTTGCATTCAACAGCATCACCAAAGGTTTTTCCAATCGGAAGTGGCTTGCCATCTTTCGCTTCTACTAAGCCAATTTCATAGTCATTAATGTAAGTAATTGGCCTTATTTCAACAGAAAACAGTTTAGTATTAAGGCGATAAATACCATTTTTTAAAATACCTAACTGCCTACCCCGTTGACCACCATTTTTGATAAAGGCACGACCATCTTGAAAGTCATCACATTCTTCGACAACTTTACCAAACATTTTACCTGTGGGAAGAGAATCACCATCGTTGGCTGTTACTAATCCAATTTCATCTTTATCAATCTGTATAGCCTTTTGTATGACAACTTTATACGTCAACGGAGAGCGAAAATGTCGTCCAGGACCAAGAGTATCAACCTGCCAACCCATTTCTCCATTAAGAGCAATTTGACGATTAGATGGTAAAGGACTACCAAACTTTTGATAAACAATTCCCATCTCATCTTGAGAGATTACATAAACGCCAGGTGCCCGATCAATTGCCATAACAAAAACTCCACTTAATTAGTTAACTAATTATTTAAAATAATAGTCTTTCCCTACCTTAATCGTTATTATTTGAACGTGAGTTCGAGGAACTGGACAAAGGTGAAAGGTAAGCATTCAGCTATCAGCTATCAGCTCTCAGCTCTCAGCTCTCAGCTTAAGCGCTACGCGCACGCTACGCGAACAGCTCTCAGCTAATGGGCTACAGATGGTGCTACTTGAGATGCTATCAGCTAATGGCTTGTGGCCACGCTACGGTAACAGTTTCTCCCCATAGCGTGAGCCTTGGCCTATGGCCACGCTACGGGAATGGCTGACGGCTGACGGCTGACGGCTGAATGCTTACGGTGAAAGAAAGGCGCTCGACTAGATTTGAAGCCATTGAGTCTCAGCCAGCTATGACCAATATTGTATCGCGTTTGGATATCACCCGTATGTTCTGTGAAGTAGACGACTTTTTTCAGTTGTTTGAGTGTTACTGGCAGCAGTTGCCCCAATTACCTTCCATTGCAGGGGAACGATCCTGTCGCTCTCGAATGAGTCGAGGGTGAGATGATGACCATCGTGATCGCTTTTCATGGTTCTGGGTTCCCTAGATTCAAAAAGTAGTATATAAGATTACGGAATTCTGTTGGGAAGCGATTGACCTTGGCCTTTCGGCCACGCTACGCGAATGGTCACGCTACGCGATGCTCGGTACGAGCCGCTACGCGAACGCATTCTGGGGCACTTTGCGATTGACCTTGGCCTTTCGGCCACGCTACGCGAATGGTCACGCTACGCGATGCTCGGTACGAGCCGCTACGCGAACGCGAAAAAACCGATTTTACTGAGTATAAATACTTGTTTATGCTCCTCTGACCCATTGCATTTCCATGTGGGTGCTATAGCAAAGAAAGTATAGTTTAAGACATAGTCTTTTGATTGAAAGGGAGTGCGATCGCTTTTAGCGTGACCAAAGGTCAATCGCATAAGCGCGGAAGCTGAGGCCTTTGGGCCACGCTTTGCGAACGCTTCATCGCGTAGCGTGACATGCAGGTCAATTAAGTATTTCCTATCTCATAAAGTCACTCAAAACCATTACGCTCCCTATTTACTATTCCCTTTTTTTTAACTATATCCAATTCCAGCACCGTACAATTTCTTTCAATTACCCCTCAAAAAAAAAATTATCAAAACCCTTGACAAGTATATATTATAATCGTTATGATTATAATATATACTTCAAAACCACTTTTGAACTATGCCTGACAACTTTCGCCCGAATCATGAAAACAATCCTGAGGAAATCACTCCTAAGCTGTTCGGCATTTAAATTGGTATAATAAAAATTAATAAATAACCCAATAATAGGAAATATGCCAGCAAAAAATTATCTGACACAAGAGCAAAAAACAATACTTCAAAAAGCCTTAAAAATAGAAGAAAATGGAAATATTAGAGAACGTATTTTAATTTTGCTGTTGTTGAATAGTGGAAAAACACAGTTAGAAATTGCTGAAGTTTTGGGTTGTGATAGAATAAGGGTAACATTTGCAACAGATAGGTCTTATTGACAATTTGAGACCTATCTTTTTCTATCACAGATCGTTACACTCTTGACGTATCAATCGTTTCAAGCCATATCGTCGCCCCCCCAGGTTCAAAACATTTTAACTTGGGTTGAAAGGTTGAGTCGATTGTGCCCTATTACCGGCATCTCTCAAGAATTAGTCAGGTTTGATACTCAAAAACTGCAAAATCCTGAAATATCTGGAATCGAGTATCAACAAGGAACACTTTATGGCTATGAACTCCGAGAATATTTACTTGAAAAATGGAATCGTAAATGTGCTTATTGTGGGACGACAGGAACTCAATTAGAAATTGAGCATATTAAGCCATTATCCAAAGGTGGCTCTGATTGGCCTTTCGGCCACGCTACGCGATCGAGTTTCTAATTTAGCGATTGCATGTCACCCATGTAACCAGGCTAAATCTAATCAAAACATTGAACTTTTCTTGTCTAAAAAGCCTAGTATCTTGAGACGCATACTAAGTCAAGCTAAACGCCCTCTGGCTGATGCGGCTTCTGTCAATACAACCCGATGGAAGTTGTACCACGATCTCAAGTCAACAGGGCTACCTGTTGAAGTAGGTAGTGGCGGATTAACCAAATTCAATAGGTGTAGTCAAAATCTTCCGAAAACTCATTGGTTGGATGCGGCAAATGTCGGGAAAGTCGAAACATTGATTATCGAAGTAACCAATCCTTTGATAATAACCGCCAAAGGACATGGCACTCGTCAGCTCTGTAGAACCAATAAGTATGGGTTTCCCACTCGTCATTGCTCCAGAATCAAATTTCACAAAGGCTTTCAAACAGGCGACATCGTTCGTGCTGTAGTAACCAAAGGAAAAAAGATCGGTACCTATATAGGACGGGTCGCAACCAGAAAATCAGGGTTTTTCAATATCTCAACTAAATCAGGATTGGTGCAGGGCATCAGTCACAAATATTGTCAATTTATTCACAGGAAGGATGGTTATGCTTATACGACTTAGATCCTGTCCTCCCTTTCCTGAGTGCCTGTCACCTGGGGGAACCCCAGGTGTTTATATGGCACGTCTCACCGCTTCTCGCGATTATAGCGGGAGACGACCGGGAGGCAGACAGATGAAGGATGAAGTATGAATACTTCATCCTTCAACCGTTTAACTTCTCCGTTTAACTTCTAAGGCTAACCCCAAATGTTTCCTCTAGGGCTTCTCGCACTTTCTGATGTACTGGCTCGACTTCTGCATCAGTAAGAGTGCGATCGCTAGCACGGTAGATTAGCCGAAATGCCAAACTTCTCTGTGCCTCAGGAACAGACTCCCCTTTATATTCATCAAACAATTGCACTGACTCCAACAAATTCCCCGCAGCTTTGCGAGTTGAACGTTCGATTTCTGCCACTGACACTTGTAGTGGTGCAAAGAACGCAATATCCCGGTCAATGGCTGGGTAGCTGGAATAGACTTTGAATCGGGGAGTCAGAATTTCATCGCGATCAAGAGCCTCTAAAATTAGCTCCAAGTCCAAATCAAATACATAAACCTGATCGGGAAAACCTCTTTCTGAGCGTAGCTGGGGGTGCAACTGCCCAAATTTTCCTAATTTTTCACCTTGCAACCACAAGGATGCAGTGCGTCCTGGGTGAAGACGGGGATCGCTGTGGTCTGGTTGGTATTCTACTGTCAGACCGCAACGGGAAAACACACTCTCTAGTACTCCCTTAGCCTCGTACCAGGTCATGGGTTCGGAATGCCCTCCCCTGACCCAGTTACCTTGGGTGATATTTCCCCCTAAAATCCCGGCAATAGCATCAGCTTCTGCGAAACCCTCTTCTGGTCGCCAGAAGATCCGACCAATTTCAAAACCGTTGAGTACACCGTTGCCTTGCTCGATATTGTACTGACAGGCATCAATCAGCCCTGATAGTAAATCCGTCCGTAGGGATGAGTATTCCGTAAACAGGGGATTATCGAGACGAATTTGGGTCTGTTCCTCTGGCTTGACCAAGGAATACTGGACTAATTCGGTCAACCCAACTGCACGGAATTGCGATCGCAGTTTTCGCTTTAAAAATTCCTCAGCAGATAGATAACCTGGTTCAGTCTTGTCTGGTAAGCTATCACAGAAGTTGTCATAGCCGTAGAGACGGGCAATTTCTTCAATTAAATCAATTTCCCGCTCTAAATCCCGGTAGCGGTAGGGCGGTACAATCACTTTCCATTGGGGAGAATCTTCGGTGCAGCGCGGTTGTAGTTGACATCCGAGGGCAGTAAGGATTCTTTCCACATCTTCTGGCAGGATTTCCCCAAGCTCCTCTGCCTCATTAACTGGTCCTAAAATCTGATTGACACGGTCAAGACGTAACTCAATCGAACGTGCCCAAGTGGAGGGGTCAGGGCGCTGGTCAGCAATACTCTGGGTTGTGGGGGTACCAGCAGCTAACTCAGTAATTAATGCGATCGCTCTTTTACAAGCAATATCCAATTCTGCTTGATTGACACCACGCTCATAACGGGCAGATGATTCTGTCCGTATGCTTTGACTGCGGGAAGAACGACGAATAGTCACTGGATCAAACAGTGCTGCTTCCAAAACAATAGTTTGGGTGTTGTCGTTCACTTCTGTGGCTTCCCCACCCATAACCCCAGCCATAGCAACCGGTTGGTCGTTAGCTGTGATCAGTAACGCTTGTGGTTCCAGGGAACGGGTTTGACCATCAAGAGTAGTCAGGGATTCCCCACTGTTAGCAAAGCGGACACCAATGGTCAGGTTTTCGACCCCAGCAACAGCTTGCAAGCGTTCCCGGTCAAAGGCATGGAGGGGCTGACCCCATTCCAAGAGAATGTAATTAGTGACATCCACTACATTATTAATCGGTCGCACTCCAGCGGCTTTCAAGCGCTGTTGTAACCAATCCGGAGAAGGACCAATCTTCACCCCTTCAATCACAGTGCCAATATAGGCGGGGCAAGCTTTCGGTTCAGATACTTTCAAGGTCAAGGCATGGGATGCTTCTGGAATAGACACCTCAACAGTTTCTGGCAAGCTTAAGGATGCCCCAGTTAAGGCCACTACTTCTCTGGCCACGCCCACCATACTTAGAGCATCCGCCCGATTAGCCGTAGACGTAACATCAAGAATGATATCAGTTAACCCCAGTAAAGGACGAGCATCACTGCCTAGGGGTATAGTTTCTGCCTCGAAAATATGAATGCCAGCGGATTCCTTGGCCAAGCCCACTTCTGCTAAGGAACAAATCATCCCTTCTGAGCGAACACCTCGCAGTTTTGAGGCGCGAATTTTCAAATCAATAGTTGGTAGGTAGGTTCCGATGGTGGCCACCGGCACGTAAATGTCTGGTCGGACATTCGACGCACCACAAACAATATTCAATGGGTCACTCCCACCAATATCCACTTGACAAACCCGAAGCTTATTTGCATTAGGGTGAGGCTCTACCTCCAGAACCTTGCCAATCACCACGCCATCGGCCAGGGTTCCCAGGTCTTCAATATCTTCTACCTCAAACCCAGCCATAGTTAAGGTTTGAGCTAGCTCTTCTGGTGTCAGAGTTACCTCTACTAGTTCTCGCAGCCAGTTTAACGATATACGCATGGACTCCTAAATTTTTTTGCTGAACTCTAATATAAGGTAATAAATAAGGTGCAAGTTGCCGGTTACTTCCACCAAAACATTTTTCTATTGTGATCGGGATAACCCCTTAACGCTTGACCAAAAATAATGGGTTTCAAGCCCCGTCCTAAAAGGACGGCTTTAATTTTAATGGCATCCATTCTTGAGCTAACGCTTGCATCATAGCTCAAGAATGGGTGATAATTAGGCTAAGGAGGTAAGCAAAGTGTTTAATCTCACCTACGAGTTCAAGCTAAAACCCACCAAACAACAATCAAAAATATTTGAAGACTGGTTGGAGCAATGCCGCAAGGTCTATAATTATGGATTAGCTGAGCGCAAGGATTGGTATAAGTCTCGTAGCTGTCAGATTAACGCTTGCTCTGTCCGTAGTGAGTACATTATTCCAACAGATGCGTGCGCGTCCTACTTATGCCAGTCAGTGTCGTGGGTTAACTGCTGCTAGGAAAACTATTGAAGAATTAAGAGCTGTTCAAGTTCATGTTTTACAGCAAACACTAAAAAGACTAGAAAAAGCTTTTGTTAGTATGTGGGAGCAAGGCCATGGTTTTCCTCGCTTTAAGAAGCACGGACAAATGCGGTCTTTTGTTTTTCCGCAACTAGGTGTTAAACCCCTCGAACCTGGCAGAGTAAAACTCCCCAAGATTGGCTGGGTGAAGTTGAGACAATCACGAGAGATACCTGGCTTAGCTAGAGTCAAGCAAGCTAGAGTGATTAAACGATCCTCGGGTTGGTATGTAATGCTCACGTTAGCGTGGGACGTAAATATTCCCCAAGTTATGCCTCACGGAGAAGCATTGGGGATTGATGTGGGAATTTCGCATTTTGTGGCTGTCAGCAACGGTGCTCTGTTTCCTAATCCGCGCCCTTTCAAACGCCTCGAACGCAAGCTTAAATTGCTGCAAAGGAGGGTAAGTAGGAAACGCATTGGAAGTGGAAACCGTCGCAAAGCACAAGAGAAAGTCAACAAGTTACACGAACGAATCGCTAACATCAGAAAAGATGACTATTGGGAATTAGCTCATAATCTCTGCGATTGGGCTGGGATGATCTTTGTTGTTGGCGAAGCCTGTCCGAAGGACATAGATCTAAATCTCAAAGGGTTGGCTAGAGGGATGTTGGGTAAGCACTGCCTAGATGCAGGATGGGGACAGTTTTTCCAGGTATTAGAGCAATGCTGTTTTAAGCGTGGCGTTTATTTCCAAAAAGTAGACTCTAAAAAGACTAGTCAAGTCTGCCCCAATTGCTTAACTGAAACTGGCAAAAAGACGTTAGCTGAGCGTGTACATCGTTGTGAAAATTGCGGCTACACAACCGATAGAGATGTGGCAGCTGCTCAAGTAGTCCTTCTACGTGGACTTGCAGCCGTGGGACACAGGGTCAAGATGCTTTCCGAGGGCAAGTTTGTTGGAATCCCTATGAAGAAAGAATCCTCGTCCTTCTAGGACGGGGAGTGTCAAAAAAGTACACTACCTATGGTCAATACTAAATAAACGCTCTAAAATATAGGTAGCTTCATATACATTTTACTTGAATAACCCTTTACTTAACTCAAAATTGTCCTTTGTACCCTTAGATGGATGCCAAAAATAGGGTATCCTGGTTGAGGATCAGGTTTCACCGGAATAGTTGTCTAACTAAGGGGGTAGTAAAAGGCATTTTGCAGAAAATAAAGAAAAGTAAAAGACTATAAATAATCTTTGCTGCTCAGGTACTCCGAGCCAAAGTTTTAGTTCCAGTATGGGCAAAGGAACATCAGTAACGCTGAATGAGCTACTGTCTAAATCCTACCTGCACTCAGGCAAAAAACCCACAACACGCCGACTTTTGTCAGGCGTGCAGTTCTAAATTATTATTACTTGACCGCTATCGTGTGATCAAACCACTCGGTCAAGGGGGATTTGGAGCAACTTTCTTAGCAACAGATCAATCGTTGCCTGGTAAGCCGACCCGTGTAATCAAACAACTCCGCCCAAGTGCTAAAAGTTCAGAGATTTCACCGATGGCAAGGGATCTGTTTGAGCGAGAAGCCCGAACCTTGGGAGAAATTGGGAATCATCCCCAATTCCCACAGTTATTCGATTACTTTCAAGACAATGAGCATTTTTATCTGGTTCAGGAATACATTAGCGGTTTGACACTGCAACAGCAAGTCAGACGGTCTGGTTCATTCTCGGAAGAGGGAGTTAAACAATTTTTAAGTGAAATTCTACCACTCCTGCAATATATTCATCAGAAAAACGTAATTCACCGGGACATTAAACCAGCGAATATAATTCGTCGTGACCAAGACCGCAAACTGGTACTGATTGATTTTGGGGCTGTGAAAAACAGCCAAACCAATCCCTCCAATTCCTCAGACACAGTATTGACCAACTATGCCATAGGAACTCCAGGCTTTGCCCCTCCTGAACAAATGGCATTGCGACCTGTAATTGCTAGCGATATCTATGCAGTGGGGGTTACTTGCCTTTATTTGTTGACGGGTAAATCTCCCAAAGACCTCGATTATAATCCTTCTACTGGAGAAATAGTCTGGCAGACTAATGTCAACGTTAGTGACCACTTTGCTAAGGTTTTAAGAAAAATGCTGGAGTCTTCTGTCCGTTATCGCTATCAGTGCTCAGAAGACATCCTGAGAGCTCTTGACCTAGAGCCATATCTGGAGAGTTTAAACAAAAGCTTAGTGTCGCAACCCCTTGATGACGCTAATTCTCACTTCAACTCAGGGAATTTGGGTCCTGTGAATGGTTATTCATCCCCGTCGTCAGTTCAATCCCGAAGAATGGCAGAGCAAATTAGAGAATGGCGGGAGCGTCGGGGATTGAGCAATGGTCGAAGATCAGAACCTAAAAACGGTGGAGGTTTTACCAGTCACAGGGATTCTACAGCTGTGAGCGGTAGTAGGAGTAGCATTACAGGCAAGTCGAAGGGTAATGGCAAGTTGGAGGCGGAAACGTTATTAAAAGCTTACGGCTCTGGCAGAAGAGACTTTGCGGCTAAAGATTTGAGGGGACTTAACCTTAATAATGCCCAGTTATCTGGGATAATTTTCCGCCAGGGCAAACTGTTAAATATTAGTTTGAAGGGAGCGGATTTATCTAGTGCTAATTTTGGTGAAGCGAATCTCCATCAAGGCGACTTACGCAATGCCAATTTGGGTCGAGCTTACCTGAAAAAAGCTATTTTGACAGGAGCAGACTTGCGTGGGGCGAATCTTAGTTATGCTCATCTCGAAAATGCTAATCTGCGGGGAGCAAATTTGTGTGGGGCAAATCTTGCTAATGCTAAAGTTACTCAGGAACAATTGGCTCAAGCTAAGACTAATTGGACAACGGTACTTCCTACTGGTAAGCGGGGGTTTTGGTGATATAGCAAAGGGAGTGGGGAGTAGGGAGTAGGGAGTAGGGAGTAGGGAGTAGGGAGTAGGGAATTGGGAATCGGGAATCGGGAATCGGGAATCGGGAATAGGAAGAAAGAGATGCGATTATTTTTTGGTGTTATGATAAAGCCGCAATTTTAATAATAAATTGTCTAGCTTGCGGTCGGGTGAAGTGATTGGTTAAACTTTTTTGGTGGTTCAGTAGCGGTCATGAGTTATTTGAGTACATTTGTTATGGGAATTTGACATGCTCCCAACACACCCTACAAAATTAGCGATCGCACTAATGTTAGATTGCGTCAGTACTTGTCTTTGATTGCTCAACTTGCTGCTGATGTATCAACATAGGCAAGCAACAAAGCCTCAATGTAAGGCACCAGACATATGACATCAATGGACTCATAAAGTCACCATCGCTAATCAAACCATGAGCCATACGATTTCTTAAGTTACTACCAGCATGTTCAACCAGTAAACATTTCAATTCAAATAGCATAGTTTCATCAAAAATAGAGGTTATCTTTGAATGAGCAAGAGTCTTGCTCAAACTAAATTCATCCTGAATACCCTTGTCTTTCAACTTAGAAGTAATGATGCCTCTTTGCCACATGATATAACGGATAGAGTTTTCAATTTGGGGAATTAGGATGTGGGTAGATGTGAAAAAGTCTCCAGTAAGTCCAGCATACAGCCCCTTTGCAAACAGGTACTCACGCTGAGGTGGAATAAATGGACTATGGCGAACTATGAAGAGAATATCGTTAAGTCGCACACAATGCTCTAAATTAATCTGATATCTGGCAGGTTCAATATATGCTTGAGCTTGTAGATGATAATACTCAATGGCTTTCTGGCACATATAAAAATTGGTTGCACGCTCCGCTTCTTCAGGATCACTGGAGAGAACAGAAGCTGGTTGAATAGCAACAGTTTTGCCCATTTCATTTATTATGTTAATAGGGACAAGATGAATTCCTAAAGAGTTATGAGCGTCCTGCTGTACTTGTTGTCTCAATTTAGAGACATTAGTTGGAACAGCCAAAACAGACAAAGCGAAGAGTGCCTCTTTAAAGTCTTTGCCCTTAACCGAATTTATGGCTTCCTCTACGACCTTGCTAATATCCATTTTATGAGAAATGGTCATCATCTCGTTGCGACTTTCTTCTTGGTACTGAAGAAGCAGCCTGTGAAGTTCCTCGGCTCTTGCTTTGGCATCCACAGTTTCTTCCTTTGTTCCTCGAATGCTTCTAAAGGCTTTAACAGCTTGTTGTAACAAGCCTGATGCGGCCATGTAGCTTGGTGGAGTTCTTTTGAGAGCAGAGTCGGCTTCCTTGACATAAGTCTCAGCGGCTGACATTGAAGCAGCAAGCTCTTTGCTGTAGTCTTTATCCATACGATGCCATTTTGCTTTAATACTCCAGAATCTTCTTGCTATTGCCCAATTAGAGCTTGATTCTGCTAAATTTGCTGCTTTTTCAGCCAGGGCTGCATATTTGACTGGTTCTCCACATTTATGTTCCTGCAATAGCTCCATTAACCTTGGAGATGGCCACCAAGAGTCTTCGCCTTCATAGCATTCAAGAACTGCTTCTATATGTTTAAAAACAACTTTGTCCTTATTTTTAAATTGGCGTTCCAGCCGAAATGCTCGTTCTATTCTGTCCAAAGAATCCTTCCAATTATTAGAGCTTTCTAAGGTAGTTGCTGATTGTAAGTAAGCGGTAATTGACAACTGAGCCATTAGATCGTCACGTCGTCTGACCCAGAGAATATCTGCTACTCGCGCTTGAAGTTCAGGATCTGATATTTCAGGTGCGATTTCAGCAATAAAATTTAGCTGCTCCTCTGTAAGATTCTTAAACCTATCAGTAAACAACTCTTCGGTTAATGCTGGATTCATTGGAGCGTTAGTCACGGCTGCCAGAATTTCAAAAACAGCTTGTTTTGTGAAATTTCCTGATTCTTGCGCCTCTTGGACTTTTTTATCAAAAGCAATACAATAGGTGATACAATTCTTCGGTTCGCTGCTGTTCACTACATCTTGCCAGCAAGTGTTAGTGAAGTCATTTTTTTTAAGAGGTGGGTTCAGTTCTGACATAGTGCTAATTCATTCTTTTTTTTATACTTTGCCAAAATTTTATTCAATTAGCTTGAGTATAAACACTGAATAATAAATTTTCAAGGACTACCCCACTAGTAACTTAAGCAATCGAATTACTAATTATTATACTAAAATTGTTTGATCATACGGTCTAATTATAATAACGGGCACCTTATATTTATAAGGATTCAGCTGAGACTAAAAATCATAATTTATTACCTATTTACTATAACTTCAGTTGTGGATAACATCTCTACAAAAATCTTGAATATTATCTCTATCAGTATGCTCTTGATAGTTGACTAATATTTCTGAGATTATTTGTTCAGTAGTTTTCCTACCCTGAGGAGGTATCAAGTGGCTCATTGTTGTTATTATTTCCTGAGGAGATTACGGATAAAACAAGGATTAGGGCTGGTGTGGAATTCCATGCGATCGCATATACCCTAATCCGAGATATATTTTTTTTTGAGAGTTATGTTAATATTCTACTGGGTTAGGTGTTAAGCCCTAATCAGTGATTCTGCGGGAAGTTTCCTGAAAGTCGTCGGTTTATCTGGTATGATTTCCTTAACAGCCACAGAAGCTTGAGATTTTGCAGTCTGCTGATAAAGACTCCAGAAGCAATAATCGAGCTAAGAGTCTTTGAAGTATCAAACAACAGTATCGAGTCTTAGATATTGACGTAGTCTAAAGGTGGTGCGTTACGGGGCGGGCTCTCCAAACGTTGATATTGATTGATCATAGCTGATATTCTTGATCAAGACTTGCCGCATAATCGCTCATTCCCACTTCAGCAAGAGCGCGATCTTCCTGGGCAAACTCATGAGAAAGGGCTTTTAACTGAGCAGGATCAAGAACAATCCGACAACGTTTATCTTGAAACTTAAGAAATGCAATAAAATCAGCGACTTGCTGAAGTTGTTCAGCAGTAAGTAGATCCAGGTCTTGCTTGATAGCTTCGGTGCTGATTGACATAGCAGTAACTTAGTACAGTAATGATTTATAGGTTATTGGCCAAAAATTTTGAATCTAGTAGGGCTGATGGCTGATAGCTGATACGCGACACGCTGATAGCTGAGGGCTGTTCGCGTAGCGTGCGCGTAGCGCATATGCTTACAGTTGACTGTACCTCATAAATACGACAAACGCTATCAACAAGTTTAGCTAGGGACAAGGTTCAATTGTCCAATCTTTAGGTTTCTCACTTTTATAACAGGACTGTTGACGACCTGCTTCTTTTAAATTCCATTTACCGGTAGATTGATCGAATTTAAACTGAAGTCGATAACGCCTGCCCCTAACTTTGTCATCAGGTAGATTCATCTGGGTCAGAATCACGATTTTCTCAAAAGCTTGCTGATCAATCACCTTGATTTCTTCAGTAAACTCACTCTTGACCGTTGCTTTGTTACCAAATAACTCTAATGCGATCGCTTCCGGATCATCTCCTATTCCCTTACCTTTGATCTCAGCTAGATTCAAGGGTTGATAACGAGATTTTTCTAACGCATCATCAGAGGGATTACAACCCATTAAGATTAAGCTAATAGTCAACCCTACTACTATAAGCGGTAACCTGTCTTTTCTATCCATGGTCATTTAAAATTAAATTGGTTATAGCCTTGATTTTATCAAACACGAATCAATTTTTGGCGTTGCTGATTCTGGGTATGGTTTCGCCCCCCTAGCCCCCCAAGCGAGCAATCCCTCGCTTGGGGGGAACAAAACTCGGAAAGTCCCCCAAGCGAGCAATCCCTCGCTTGGGGGACCAACGGGGGCTTTAATAAAACCAGATAATCGCGCATTCATTCCTTCATTCAGCAACGCCCAATTTTTAATTGACGGCAAATTCAGTTTGCTGACGCATTTCGGGAGGATAGAAAGCTAAAACAATATTTTCTTTAGGAATGCCAGCATTAATTAAATCAGTAGTGATCCCCGTTTCTATTCCATCATATTCAATATAAATTTTAGTATTTTTTAGAGTAATATATATTAGGTTTCCTCTGATTCTTTTTCCCTGTGACCATCCTACCTGCATTAATCCATAGTGCTCTCGTGTTTCGTCAAAAATGGGGTCAAGTCGGATGTCTCCATGAGAGGGACGAAATTGAGCGTATTTTAGAATAACTTGTTTTATTATTTCTCGATAGGTCGTTTGGGTATCCATTGTTTGACCTCTAATTGGAGGAAACCAATCCGATTGGATTTGCTCAGGGGAATAGGGACAGTGGTCAGGAAAGTCCCAATCGGAAATTCCGGTTTCATTAGCAGCATCGGCTCTCGCATCACCATAAACTTTTGATAAATCTGCCCAGTATCGCTTTAAACTAGGAGTATCTCTGAGATAGCGTTTAAGGTGATTGCGCTCTCGTTTGATCGTGATTTCCCAAGACCTAGACCGTTTTTCAGGTTGATATTCCCATTTCAACAGATGTTGAATCGTTAAACGAATAGAGCAGAAAAAGCGGTCTCGCTCTCGTTTACTCAAGTCTTCAATCTCTTCTAGGAGATTAACCCAGTCTACTTCACTATATCGTTCTTCTTTGATCAGGGAAACTTGTTGTTCAACCCATTGGATGATGTCAGTTTCATAGAGCATTTTTTCCTCCGAAATCTAACTAAACCTGTAGGTTGGGTGGAACGAACTGCTCCCGCTAACCCAACCTACGAATAACGCTACTGCGAGATGTAACAGGACTGCCGTCAGCGCCTGCAAACCAAGAAACCTGGTGAGCAAATAAAAGGTGCTGCCAAATACCCCATCGGTAACACCAAAAGGAAAACCGCCCCACTAACAACGCCCCCACCCCCAGAAAAGGCATGGGGTTTGTCGTTGGGATTGCGAAAACCAATGATCTAGCGCTATGCTGTCACCCCTGTAATGATGCCAGACAGCAAACATGCCAATCAGCGTATGCAGCTTCAATATTCCCTTTGCTGCTGTGTAGGGTTCTGCTAATCCGGCTTCAATTTACCCAAAAATAACAGCAATAACGATAGAAATAGTCGCAAAAAATAAATTCTACCAACTTACCTCATACCAGGGATAATTAGGGGGAAAGTAGCCGATCGGGTCACCAAAGACCGCAAACAATATCATGGAAATCACAAAATGAACCACAATCGGAGCAATTGTCTTGGGATACGGCAAGTGGTGATCGTTGAGTGGGGCGAGATACTCTAGGATATTGTTCTCAATCAGGTCTCAATTAGGAATTGCTCTCAAACCTTACACTAATAAATCACACTAAAAGGATACTATAAAATTAGTTGGCATCTTTGAGATTAGAGCCATAAAAACGACCAGGTTCAGAGTGATAAGCAATAAAATAACATAAAATTGTTGTGGTTTGATGTCTTTCCAAAAAATCACTGCGATTCTCCTAATTTCTAGTTGGTTTCCTTAGGTATAAATCCTCAAAAATGTGGATTTATTTTAGACTTTAGCGGATAGTTTGGCAGATATATAGTTAGTGCAGGGTAATTTTTAACCCAACAACCATTTGTGTCAAATGAATTGTCTCAAATGACACGGTTTCAAAAGCAGGCAGCTAGCTCCAGTTAGTAGATATAGCCACTAGATAGAGCAAGTATAGCCAGACCTGAATTCAGATATATCACCTGGTCTTAGTATAGCCAGCTAACCCTAGGTGTTAGTAGATTTTTCAGGAATTTTTAAGATTTATTACAAAGCCAAAAAGGTTGACAATTTGTCTGATCTAATTTTGAGAATTTGTCTTGTGATAAACCTGATCACCTGGTGATCAATTAAACTAGTCGATATCAGGGATTTTAACTATAGCATTTCTCAGTTATCAATTGCTTAAGGTACTTTCGTCCTAGGTTTTAGGGAGTAGGGAGTAAGGAGTAGGGATTAGGGAGTAGGGAGTAGGGAGTAGGGAGTAGGGAATAGGTACAAAATTCTGTGTACCTCATTACTATCAGAACCGCTAGATAAAGTCTTGGTTGTATAAATTAAATGGCATTTGCTCTGGAAACTCTAGACTAGAACTCTGGACTAATTTTACTGATGGATTTAATTAGATGAAGAGTCAAACCTTTCTTCAACCCATTGACCGTACTGCTGGCGCAGTCATACTTATACTGAGTCTACTGATTGGTATATTACTGTGGACTGGCGATCGCACTGCCCCCAGGGTACGGAAATTTACGTGGCAAGATAAACAAGTCGGTGCGGAGGATAAAGCGTTTATCCTAACCTTCAGCCGTCCTATGGATCAGACTAGTGTGGAAACTAATCTGAAGATTGTTCCACCCATACCGGGCAAAATTAGCTGGGCTGGACGTAAAATGGCTTATACTCCGCTGCTCCCTTTACCCTATGGCACCGAGTATAAATTCCAGCTCACTGGAGCAGTAGACCAATTCGCTAAGCCTGGCAACAAGACTGCCATGGAACCGTTCAAGGCATCTTTCCGTACCCGTGACCGAGCCTTTGCCTATGTGGGTGTTCAGGCAGAAGAAAAGGGGCGATTAATTTTCTATAATCTCACTCGCCAACAAAAAACTATCTTGACCCCTCCAGATTTGGTGGTTATGGACTTTAAGTTCTATCCTGATGGCAGCCGACTTCTTTTTTCTGCTGTTGATAGTCAGAATCAAGAACAGGACTTGCTCTCGGCCAAATTATATACTGTGACCACGGGCATATCTACTCGTGCCCCAGCTCAAGCTCCCGTATCCTCAGACTCTGATGGGTTAGTTGAGCAGGTTCTCGATAGCAAAGACTACCAGAATCTGAAGTTTGATTTGTCTGCTGATGGTAAAACGATTGTGGTGCAGCGGGTCAGTCGGAGTAATCCTTCGGAATTTGGGCTGTGGACCATACAACCTGGTACCAAACCGAGACCATTAGACCATGAACCAGGAGGAGATTTTATGATTACTCCTGATAGCAACGCAATCGCGATGGCTCAAGGTCAGGGAGTGGGCATTTTACCCTTGACACCAAATGCTCAACCCCTAGACTTTTTACCGAAGTTTGGCATGGTCATAAACTTTGCTAAGGATGGTTCAGCAGCAGTGATGGTGAAGTTTAATTCTGACTATACGCGATCGCTATTTTTAGTCAAAAACCAGGGCTCTGAGCAAGAGATACTGCGCACCACTGGTTCTGTCCATAGTTGTGAATTCTCGGCGCAAAACCAGATTCTCTATTGTCTGCTCAGCCAACTCATTGCTGGGGAAGAATTCAAAGAAGAACCTTTCCTAGCAGCGATTAACCTTAAACCTAATGAAAAGAATGAGTATACCTTAAAGCGCTTGATAGTTTTACCGGAGCAACAGGAAGTTCATATGAGTTTGTCCCCAGATGACTTAGGCATACTCTTTGATCAACTGGTTCCTGAACGGTCATCTGAGGAAGGTTTGATCACTGATGAAGGACAAATAATTGCCAATGCTAGACTGTGGCTATTACCTTTAGTGGATGATACATCGTCAGATACTCCAGTGAAGCTGGAAGCGGAACCACTCCTAACTGGATTTAATGCTCGTTGGCTACCTTGAAGGTTAGCAGGTTGAAGGTTAGCTGGTTGAAGGTTAGTAGGTTGAAGGTTAGTAGGTTGAAGGTTAGCTGGTTGAAGGTTAGCTGGTTGAAGGTTAGCTGGTTGAAGGTTAGCTGGTTGAAGGTTAGCTGGTTGAAGGTTAGCTGGTTGAAGGTTAGCTGGTTGAAGGTTAGCTGGTTGAAGGTTGGCTAGTTGAAGGTTGGCTGGTTGAAGGTTGGCTGGTTGAAAGTTAGTAGGTTGAAGGTTAGCCGGTTGAAGGTTAGCCGGTTGAAGGTGTTTTTTTTTGGAAGGGTGTTTGGTTGTTCGCGTAGCGTGGCCTTTTGGCCAAGGGTGAAGGTTGGTAAAATAACCGAGCAACCTGTAACCTGTAACCTGTAACCTGTAACCAAACAACCTTGAAACCTTCAAACCTTCAACCTGTAACCAAACAACCTGTAACCAAACAACCTTAAACCTAATAACCTTCAACCTTAAACCTTCAACCTTCAACCATCAAACCTTCAACCTTAAACCTAATAACCTTCAACCTTCAACCTTCAACCTTCAACCTTCAACCTTCAACCTAATAACCTTCAACCTAATAACCTGTAACTTGACATCAAAAGACTATGGAAATTAATCAGTGTCTTCATGTTGCTGTTTTAGTTTCTGATTTGGAAAAGGCAGAGCATTTTTACGGTAATATTTTGGGATTATCTAAAGTTAATCGAGAGCTGAGATTTCCTGGTGCTTGGTACCAAGTTGGTCAATTCCAAATTCACCTGATGGTTAATCCTAATGCTAAAGTTGACCTAAAAAATCCTGAAAAATGGGGTCGTAATCCCCACATTGCCTTTAGTGTAGTAAATTTAGATGAAGCGAAGGAATGTCTACACGCTCATGGTTACCCGATTCAATTGAGCTCATCTGGTCGTGCGGCATTGTTTACCCAAGATCCAGATTGTAATATTATTGAGCTTAGTGAGATTAATAAGATTAGCACTTAGGGTTTAACGTAGGGATGGGGAGAATAAATGAAAACCATTGCCTACCTGTACAGCAATCCTCTACTTGACCCGGTGCCTGACCCAGAAGTTTGGGGTTTGGAGGTGGATCAGGTCTATCTAGATTTGGGAGGACGCCAGCAGTGGCAGCAGTTAGTTGCGGATTGCCAAGCTCAAGCTCCTGATTACTTGCTAATTCGTCGTCTGGAAGAACTGGGAGAGTGTTTGGCTGAAATTAGCGATCGCATTACCCAAATTGAAACCCTCGGTGTTTGCTTGATTGCCACAGAACAATCTTACAATTCTGCTCAGCTAACGGATGCTACCAACTACACTACAATTCGCGCTAGCTTACTGAAACTAATACACGAAATCCAGCAGGAAGTCAACAGCCGCCGCCTTCGGCAAGGACATGCTCGTAATCGCCTCAAAGCCTTACCTCCACCAGGAAAAGCCCCCTATGGCTATCGGCGGGGCAAAGACCGCTATCTAATTGACCGCAGTACTGCACCGGTGGTTAAGGATTTTTTTGAACAGTTTCTGCTTTATGGTTCCTTGCGGGGTGCAGTACGGTATTTAGAGCAAAAATATGGTAAACGGATTTCCGTGACTACCGGGCGTCGTTGGCTAACAAATCCGGTTTATCGGGGAGACCTTGGCTATCAAAAAAATGGTGAGGTCATTTCCGATACCCATAGCGCCATTTTGAATCGCGAAGAAGCCGCACAGATTGACCGACTGCTCAGGCGCAACCGACAATTACCTCCTCGTACCGCCAGTGCTCCCCGTTCTTTGGCCGGGTTAGTGGTTTGTGAGGAATGCCAGTCGGGGATGACCGTTGTTAGTGTTACTCAATATCGTAAAAACAAACAATATCTCTACCTACGTCCGATTCATTGTCCTAAGCATCCAAAATGCCGTGCTATTAGTTATGAACAGGTTTTGGAGCAAACTATTCAACTGATATGTCAGGAATTACCCCGTGCTGTTGCTGCTATGAATGCTCCCAGCTTGGATGGGGTGAAGGAATCCCTTAAGGGGAAAATTACTCAAAAAAAGGATAATTTAGAGCAACTACCTCTGTTAACCTCTAGTGGGGTGCTTGATCAAGACACTGCTGATTTACGAGCATACAAACTACGCACAGAAATTTCCCAATTACAGGAGCAGCTAGCTGCTTTGCCGCCAGTGAATTTAAAAGCGATCGCTAAGACAGTATCCATTCCTCAATTCTGGATTGATTTATCAGAATCAGAGCGTCGGTTTTACTTTCGGGAGTTTATTCAAAAAATTGAAATCCTGCGTCAGGTAAAAGAATTGCAGCTGCAACTTGTGTTTATTTTTTAAGTAAGCTATCAGCTATCAGCGTGTCGCGTATCAGCTATCAGCGTGTCGCGTATCAGCTCTCAGCTATCAGCTCTCAGCTCTCAGCTCTCAGCTCTCAGCTCTCAGCTCTCAGCTCTCAGCTATCAGCGTGTCGCGTATCAGCTCTCAGCTATCAGCGTGTCGCGTATCAGCTCTCAGCTATCAGCTCTCAGCTATCAGCCAAAGGCCATGCTTGGCCTTTGGCCACGCTGCGCGAACGCGAATGGCTGACGGCTGACCGCTGACCGCACCTCAAGTAGCGTGTGCGTAGCGCATATGCTTACTTTTTTAGGGGTTATTTTTTAGCCTAATGTTGTCTAGTTTTTAGACTATAATTTGCTCAGCCATGCTGCTACTTATAGCTTGCACCTTCAATATCTCAGTTGTAGGCACCCACAAATTATATCATGTCCGGATAATTAGTTATAAAACACCATTACCCTTGAAACCTTACTCCTTTACTTCTGCCTTATGCCTTCTGCCTTCTGCCTTGCTTTCGCGCCTAGTATAAGTATGCAACCGGACTTGATATTACTCCTATTTTAAGCCACGCCGTTTGGCGAGGCATCCTGTAAAGTTATCCAAAGATTAATTACATTAGCTTTCACTAAGCTAGTCCTGCTCAGGAATTTTTGTAAAATTAAATACAGAAAATAGTTAAAGTTTACCCATTGTCTGGGAAGATTTTGGCTCGAAGCAGTCTCAGCTAGGGTAGACGGGAATTTTTTTATCTTGATGACGAACTATGAAACTTTTAGAACCGCAGACCCAAACCCTGACTTGGAACAGCTCCCCTAATCCCAACTTAGATCAGTCCCAGGAAGCGTTCCAACCTGGCACTTGGGTAAGTCTGTTAGAGCTACCTAATCCCTATAGCTTTGATGAAGCGCTACTGCTGTGCCAGATTTCAGAAGACCAGTGGGTATCCTGGATTCCTGATCATGGTGAAGCAACCCTACATATCAGTCAATTTTTCTGAGTTTTTCTAGAAACACAGCCCTTGGAGGCAAAAGGCTTGCAGGCACAATAATCGATTAGCCACCGCTCACAGGAGGAATCAGAACCACTTCATCCCCATCTTGCAAGGGGGTATCGGGGGGAACGAATTGGAGATTGATGCCAAAGCGCGTCACTTCACGCCATTGCTCCAGTTCTGGGTGTTCACTCAGTAAACGGTCTAGCACGGCTGATACTGATGTTTGAGGGGGAAATCCCAACTGGAGTTCTGGCAAGCCATAGGTTTCTTGATAGGCAGCAAAAAGCTTGACTGTAACGGTAATTGATGGTTGAGGCATAGTTGAATTTGGGTTCAAGCTCTTTTCTTCTATTTTATTCTGTTTTATTATATTTGGTTCTGTTTGATTTTAGTCTGCCTGACTAGACTGATACCCTTGGCACTATACTTTACAAATAAGATCAAATAAGATCAAATAAGATCAAATAAGATAGATGCACCCTCATGATCAAAGCAGTATTGACCCTAATTCAGATGTATTGTAAAACCTAAGTGACATATTTGACTAGATTGATCAAATAGCTAGTCCAGGGCAAACGCATCTTATTTTTGTACATGCTGACGGGGTCAGGATTTCAGCGATCGAGTTCTGCCCATGAATCAATTGATTAAATCCTTACTGGATAAGGGTTTGGCAATTTAGATGCCTTTGCTCTGTCTAGATTACAGGTAACTCAGCTAGCCTTCGAGTTAGCTTTAGATTCTCTTTACAAATCAGCTCTAAAACCATTGAGACTGTTTGGGGGCTGGCTAAAGGTGGGCGTAAGGGTTAAAAATATACAGAGGCGCATAGTCTAGTAACTCAACTAGTAAAATCATAAGCAACCTAACTGTAACTTAAGTTCACATTATAAATAAAAGCCTCAGCTATAACTGAGGCTTTTTAAAATAACTTTAAAAATTATAATTTACCAATTCATAAGGTTCTTTATTTCACTCAAAATATTCCGAGAACTGCTATCACAAGGATTAAAGCAAATAAGGTCTACTCTAATATGACCACCAGTAGGAGAACAAACAAGATTGTAAACAGAATTATTTCCTCTTATCCAACGGGTAGAATTGTTTGTATATCCTGGAACATTTTCAATTTGACCTTCATATACAAGAATTCTCATTTTTTCTATACCTTTACGAGCACAACTTCTTTCTCTTTCAGTACTAACTGGTCTCCAACCTGTACTACGTACACTTCCAGTAAGTGCTTTAGCTACTCCTTGGTTTAGGGTCATACTTAGCAAAGCTATAATAGATAGAGTGCTTAGTTTACTCAACATCATGAATTTCCAATATTACTAAAACAGATTATAGTAATAAATTGTGTTTTTAAACGTAACAAATTATTACTAAGTAGTCCAGGGTAAACGCATCTTGTCAATAAAGCGGGGGTAGTTCTCAATAAACCTGGCCTTATTGTGCTTATTGACAATAAATTTTCCACATATAGTGTTTATTTAATTTTTAAAACACTATATATAGGATTGAAAAAATTAGATGCGTTTACCCTGCTAAGTAGTCGAACAAAAGTAAACTTTAATATAGCAATTATAAATCATTTGTAAAATCATACAAATCTGGAATCGTTGCTGGACAAAGGTTATAGCGAACACTTTAGCCAATATATTTCACGAATCATTTAGGACTGCTATAAGTAGTCGGACAAAAGTAAACGGCACTATATTAACTTTTGTAAAATCCTGCGATCCCTCTCAAGGGAGTAGTGCATCCAAGAAGTGTGGCAATGATATGATGTTAAGGGAAAAACTAATCATCACTATCTATGCAGGGTAAGCGCATCTTGTCAACAAACTGGGGGTAGTTCTCAATAAACCCGGTGTTATTGTGCTTATTGACAAGATATTTTATACATATAGTGTTTATGGAAATAAAGAAACACTATATGTATGAATCAATCAATTAGATGTGTTTACTCTGCTGCCTAGTCTTGATAAAAATATTGCGATATAGTAATAACCCCTTAGTGGAAATGAATCTAACAAACCGAGGGTGAGTTGGATTTACCTCTTAATATAGAGTATTGGTATTTCTAGCTTAGTAAATGAGCAGATCCCCTCAAGCATCTACTCCCGAATCCAACGATAACCTTCCCAAAAGGGCAACTGAAGCAGCAAGGAAAGTTGCGCCTGAGAATACTGACCATCGGACAGTGGACCGCAGTAAGCTGACACCGATGATGCACCATTTTGCTGAACTAAAAGACCAGTATTCCCATGCTGTGCTGCTCTACAGAGTTGGGGACTTCTATGAAACCTTCTTTCAGGATGCCAGGATAATTTCTGAAGCCCTGGAACTGGTCTTAACCAGCAAAGAAGCTGGTAAGGGAGTGGGACGGGTGCCAATGACAGGGGTTCCTCACCATGCTTTGGACCGCTACAGCACCATGCTAGTGGAAAAAGGCTATGCGATCGCAATTTGTGACCAAGTGGAAGATGCCTCAGTAGCAGCCAAAGAAGGACGTCAGGTGCGCCGGGAAGTCACCCGTGTCCTTACCCCCGGTACCTTGATGGAAGAGGAGATGCTCCATGCTCGTCGTAACAATTTCTTGGCAGCAGTAGTAATTGCTAAGAATCATTGGGGTTTAGCCTATGCAGATATTTCCACTGGGGAATTTCTGACTACTCAAGACCGAGAGTTAGACCTGCTGGTTCAGGAATTGATGCGCTTGCAGCCGTCGGAGGTATTAATTCCCACCAATGCTCCCGATTTGGGGAGTATGCTAAGACCTGGTCAGACCTCTGAGAGTTTACCAGATTGTTTACCTAATTCATTTTGTTATGCACTCCGTCCCCAACGACACTTTACCTTGGCCGAAGCCCGACAGCGACTGTTGGAACAGTTCAGAGTGCGATCGCTAGAAGGGTTAGGGTGTGAACATCTGCCCCTTGGTGTCCGTGCTGCTGGTGGGTTGTTGGAATATCTAAAAGATACCCAAAAAGAAAATTATGTAGCGTTACAGATATTACGTACCTATACCATTGCTGATTATTTAATTCTCGACCACCAGACTCGTCGCAATCTGGAAATTACTGCTACTGTCCGAGATAACACCTTTAACGGTTCCCTGCTTTGGGCTCTAGATCGAACCAGTACAGCCATGGGAGGTAGAGCATTGCGGCGCTGGCTACTGCAACCATTACTAGAGATTAAGGGAATCCGGGCGCGACATGATACCATCGCGGAATTAGTGGAGAATACTGGACTGCGCCAGGACTTACAGCAGCTGCTTCGGAAAATTTATGACTTAGAGCGGTTGACAGGGAAAGCAAGTTCTGGTAGAGCTAATGCCAGAGATTTAGTCGCCTTAGGGGATTCTTTGTTGAGGTTACCGGAATTAGCTGACCTAGCGGCTTATGGCTCTTCTCCGTATCTGAAAGTGATGCAGAATGTACCGCCACAATTGGAAGAGTTAGGGCACACACTGCAGGAGCATCTGGTAGAGTCACCACCGTTGCATCTGACTGAAGGGAAATTAATTCGGCCTCAGGTCAATCAGCAGTTGGATGAAATGCGTGGTCAAGCCGAGGAGGATCAGCAGTGGATTGCTAATTTGGAAGTAACGGAGCGGGAAAAGACAGATATTCCCAAGCTGAAGGTAGGGTTTAATAAGACCTTTGGCTATTACATTAGTGTACCTCGTGCTAAGACAGCTCAGGTACCAGATAACTATATTCGGAAGCAGACGTTAGTTAATGAAGAGCGCTACATAACCCCAGAGCTGAAAGAACGGGAAGCACGGATTCTCACGGCTCGGGAGGATTTGAATCGTTTAGAGTATGAAATTTTTGTAGGCTTGCGCCATGAGGTAGGGCTGGAAGCTGAAAGGATTCGGGGTGTGTCTCGGGCAGTAGCAGCGTTGGATGTGTTGTCTGGATTAGCAGAGGTAGCTGTTTATCAGGGGTATTGTCGTCCCGATATGGATCAAAGCCGGGAAATTCGGATTATAGATGGACGGCATCCAGTGGTGGAACAGTCCTTGCCCAGTGGCTTGTTTGTACCCAATTCTGCGTTTTTAGGTCAAAACAAGTTGCAGGTTGACGGGGAGTTGAAGGTTGACGGCGAGTTGAAGGTTGACGGGGAGTTGAAGGTTGACGGGGAGTTGAACGTTGAAGGTTCTTCTGAGTTGAACGTTGAAAATTCTAACGAGCAACCTTCTAACCAGCAACCCGATAACGAGCAACCCGATAACGAGCAACCCGATAACGAGCAACCTGCTAACCTTCAACCTTCTAACCTTCAACCTTCTAACCTTCAACCTTCTAACCTTCAACCTTCTAACCTTCAACCTTCTAACCTTCAACCTTCTAACCTTCAACCTTCTAACCTTCAACCAAACAACCTGCAACCAAACAACCTGCAACCTGCCACCGAAACGGATATTCCTGATTTGATTATTTTGACCGGACCTAACGCCAGTGGGAAGAGTTGTTATTTGCGTCAGGTAGGATTGATTCAGTTGATGGCACAGGTGGGAAGTTTTGTGCCAGCATCGGAAGCAAGTTTGGGGATATGCGATCGCATTTTTACCAGAGTGGGTGCAGTGGATGATTTAGCAACAGGCCAGTCTACGTTTATGGTGGAAATGAACGAGACAGCGAATATTCTCAATCATGCTACGGATAAGTCTTTAGTGTTGTTGGATGAGATTGGTCGAGGGACAGCAACCTTTGATGGTCTTTCCATCGCTTGGGCGGTCGGGGAGTATTTGGCCATGGAAATTAAGGCACGGACAATTTTTGCCACCCATTATCATGAGTTGAATGAGTTAGCCTCGATTTTGCCCAATGTCGCTAATTATCAAGTGACCGTAAAAGAGTTAGCGAATGAAATCATCTTTTTGCATCAGGTACAGCCAGGAGGAGCTAACCGTTCTTATGGCATTGAGGCAGGACGTTTAGCGGGTTTACCAACCTCAGTGATTAATCGGGCGAAGCAGGTGATGAAGCAAATTGAGAAGCACAGTAAAATTGCCCTGGGGTTGCGCAAGGGGATTGGCAAACAATTGTTAGCGAGGAAGACAACTGGCCAAAAGATGAGCGACCAAGAGATGACCATCGAGCAGTTGGATATTTTTGATGACTAAGGCAGCATCGTTGTGATCTGATCAACAGCGACACAGTTAACACAGCTACACAGTTAACGCGGATGGGATGAGACCTAGAAGCCGCTAAGGGAAAGCATTTCCGACCACTGCCCTTACGGAAAAAAATCCGATTGCATAAATTTTTCAGCTAGCCCTGATTACTATATAGACCTTAACTAATCAATTTTGGGAGCAGCTCCGTGACTAGATACTACGCCACCTGTAACTTTTAATAGGGATAAACCTTTAGTTTCTAAAGGGTAGCATCGTCGATTATAGCGCCATGTGGTCTATAAGTTTTGTGGATTTGTATTTTTTTTTAAGTTATTGGATGAGCGAGGCTAATCATGAAAGTTAAAGAAGTCTATCAAGATGAACAAGGAAATTCGCATATCGACTATGGAGTTGATCATCTGATGGGGCTAGCCATTAGGAATGATTTAGGACAGACACTGATCCAATTTATTATTTCGATTCCCATGAGTTTCTTATTTTTTATGTTTTTACTTTCCGTTTTCGATGCCTTAATTGAATTAATACCGCAGGTAGATACCAGTATTCAACAGATAGTCCCTCAAGAAAATGGCTCTCTTAGAATGATTATAGTAAATGAGTAGTTTAAATGAGCGATTACCCCTTAAATAGCCAGGGATTCAATCAACTAAAAATACCTTGTTTTGAATTGAAAAATTTTCTCTATAAGCTTTGTAGGATGAGTAAGGTTCATTTAGGGTGGGCAGTGCATCAGACAGATAATGAAGCTTGCAAAGCACGTTGCTAGGCACTGCCCACCCTACGATTAGTGACTTTATCAAAATATTTTTGGTTTGAATTGCGGAATTTTAGCTATAAGGTTTGTAGTTATTTTTATAATTTATTGGATGAGTGAGGAAACTTATGAAAGTTAAAGACGTCTATAAAGATGAACAAGGAAATTGGCATATCGACTATGGATTTGATCATTTGATGGGGCTATCCATTAGGACTTATTTAGGGCACATACTGATCGGATTTATCATTTCGATTCCCATGAGTTTCCTGTTTATTATGTTTTTCTTTTCCGTTTTCAATGAATTAATTCAATCAATTCCGGAGGGAGATAGCAGCATTCAACAGATAGTTCCTCAAGAAAATTACCGTCCTATTCACTAATTATTATACAGGTCAGGAAGATGGTAAACCACTTTCCTAACTAGTGCTGATCATTCAGGGCTATTTCATGCTGATTGCCCCAGTGTTCTGCCCTGCTAGTCTTGCACTGCTAAAGATTTGAGCCATTACCCGAAACTCTGGCTTCAATTTCTGTCATTAGCATGGCTTCGATCCTATGATTCAGGTTCAGCCTCTTGTTGGTTCTCACCTTAATACACTCAAGGACTTGTTTAGAATCAATAGCCCTACTCCCCAAACCGATCAATTCCTGATCTGAACTGCCCGGAAAATTATCCAGAACCAAATTCATATCCAATTGATCCGATTAATTTAATTGCACAATCTAACAAGTCTTTGATGAAAAATTAAATACTTTGATTAAAGTAATGTGTTCTTATGTTTAACTTCAAGCAATCCTGGAACAAAATAGTTCCTAAGATTACATCAACTAGCAAATTTTTGTTGCTCGCTGCTTTGAGCATTAGTGTGATTTTGATATTTTTTAGAGCACCCTCACTAGCACAGTTGCCGCCACTAAAACAATTGCCCATTGAAGAGGGTTCGGAAACACAACCTGTACCGGAAACAGGAATTGAAGAGGGTTTGGAAACACAACCTGCACCGGAAACAGGAATTGAAGAGGGTTTGGAAACACAACCTCCACTGCAAATCAGAATTAAAGAGGGTTCGGAAACAGAATCTGCACCGGAAATTGGAATTGAAGAGGATTTGGAAACAGAACCTGCACCGGAAATCGGATGGGAGTTCTTAGGTAGCCGAGAACTCAATCAAGTAGAAATTAACGAAACTAAGTATAAAGGTGAGTGCCCAGGTTACAGCTGGTCCTCTCGGGAAGCCCGGTTTACTTCCAGTACTACTCCCCCAGCTCGTAAAAGACGTGTAATTGTTAGAAATATTACCAGAGGAGTGGCTAGTGACCCATATCCTTACACTGACCGAAAGTACGATGAGGGTAGATCTTCAGAAGGGACAGAGATGAGTTTTGGCACAAAACATCATAGTAAATATTTTCATGTTTTAAACGGAGAGAATAAATTTGAGTATGAGATTAAAGAACGCGATCGTGTACTTGAGTCTGGAGTTTTCAATGCTGTAATTAAAAGAAATGTGGATGTCAGACAAAGAGATTCGTATCCTATTACCAAATCAGTTTGTATGAACTCAGAAGTTCCTATGTCTTTGTGTGCTGATATCAGGACTCTTACTAAGTACAAATGTCGGAGCAACTGGGTTCTCCGAAGCTTTCTCATACCAAATACCCCTGAAGTTGCTACACTTATATCCAATCAGACTCCCTACTCGGTAAAGTATTGGATCAATGATAGGATACAAAAATTGTCATCAGGAAGCGATAGAATCTATACCAATAGCTTTATAACAATAAAGTTTAAATCTTGCTCTGTAGGAACAGGTGATGAAAAAAAGTCTAAAGAATGTACTATAAAAACCAGGAGTTTAGAACGAGGTAAAAGATATAAGTTTACAGTCTATGAATTAGACTATGAATCATTTTATATAGAAGATTTTCCACGATAATACTAATAAAAAAAGCTAAATAAAACAGTTATCAGCTGACAGCTGATAGCTGAGAGCTGATAGCTGAATGCTTACATAATTAAAGCTCCAAAAATTTGCCCCCTAGCCCAACAGTGTGAAATTTTTTACCCCAGAAGTTAGTGGTATAGATACTGAAAAGGAAATAGTTTTGGTGACGAGTGTAGCTTTCGATCACTGGCTTAACTGCATCAGGTGGTAAAGGTTTACCGACAAAACAAGCTGCTTTTACCCCAAGAGGAAGGGATTTCTGCTGGCAGTAAGTATCATGTAAATGCCATGCCGCATGATCAAGATAAGCATCTTTAGTTGGATTAGTGAGTGCCATAATACTGGACACTAAAGCTAAGAAAACGGTGTTATTGATGCGCTGATACATAATTTCTTGTTATTAAATGTTGGTAATTAGTTGCGTAGGGTGCGTAGGGTGCGTTAGGGGCGGACTTGCCCTTATTTTTCGCTCAAGCGCCAGCCTTGGGATAGTCCGCCCCGTAACGCACCGCCAGTGTTAGGTTGCTGCCCGGAAATTGAAACGGGCAAGATGCCCGTTCCACTCCAGATGCCCATTCCGCCAAGATGCCCGTTCCACCAAGATGTCCATTCCACCCACCGGGTCAAACAGCTTTTAGGAGATGCACCCTGATTAGTCAACCGGATTTGATCGGAATTTAATCTAAGCTCGACCTAGGGAAAGCCCAGTTAAATTCCTTTGTTAAATATTTTTTCGTTACGTTGTGGGTCTATTCCGGAAAATCTAACCTCTTGATTACTATTGTTGCTAAATCAGCTATTTTTCAAGTGATTAACCGGACTTGATCTAATTCTATTTTCCGAGAGTCGAAGTTATCCTTTACCTAGCTAAAATCTGTTCGCGTAGCGCATAAGCTGACAATTCCAGTGCCTAGGATATTTTCACACTTTATTCACAAGCTATGCTTATATTTTTTATCTAGTAGCGTTATAGTAATCTGGTAATTTTTTATTAAAAAAATAAGTTAAACTATTTGATTTATTTTGGTATACCAGACGAAAATTAATAACAACTTCATGATTAAAAATTACCCTCTATACCAAGTCGGTGGCAGTCTAGCAAGTGATTCGCCTAGCTATGTAGAAAGACAAGCAGATGTCCAACTCTATAACGCCTTAAAAAGGGGTGAGTTTTGTTATGTGATGGCTCCCCGACAAATGGTAAAGTCTTCTCTATCGGTGCGAATCAGACATCAGCTAAAACAAGAAGGATTTAAATGCAGTACTATTGATATGACGCGCATCGGTAGCGAAACAATTACCCCAACTCAGTGGTACAAAGGAGTGGTGGCTGAGTTAGTAAGAGGGTTCAAGTTATTCGGTGACTTTAATTTCCAATCCTGGTGGCACGAGGAAGAGTATTTTTCACTGCTTCAGCGATTGAGTAATTTCCTGGAAGATATCCTGCTGGTAAAATTTACTACTGAACGAATTGTTATCATCATTGATGAAATTGATACTATTATCAACTTACCTTTTCCGGTTGAGGATTTTTTTGCCCTGATCCGATTCTGCTATAACCAAAGAGTAATTAATCCCGACTATAATCGCATTGTTTTTGCTTTGTTCGGGGTAGCTAAGCCAAGGGATTTGATGACTGGCCAAAAGCGGACACCGTTTAATATCGGGAAAGCCGTAGAACTAAATGGCTTTGAATTCCATGAAGCATATCCCCTTGTCAAGGGATTAGAGGGAACAGGGAGTCATCCTAAAACGATTCTCAAGGAGATACTGACTTGGACAGGAGGGCAACCTTTTCTGACCCAAAAACTATGTCAGTTGCTGCTAGACTCAGTAAGGGACGGGTTGACTATTGCTCCTGGTAATGAGGCATCTTGGGTAGAGAGAATTGTACAAACTCGCATTATTGATAATTGGGAATCCCAGGATGAACCCGAACATTTGCGAAGTATCTCGGCTAGCCTTTTGAGTAATAATTTGACTAATAAATATTATGCTGACAAATTGCTGGGACTTTATCAGCAGATTTTAGCTGGAGATGATGTACCGATGGATAACAGCGAAGAGTGCAACGAATTGCTGCTATCGGGTTTGGTGGTTAATCAACAAGGATGGCTGAGGGTGAATAACCCTATATATCAAGCAATTTTTAATTCTGAATGGGTTAGCAAACAACTAGAGAATATTCGTACCGATTGTCAAAATTTTTGCTATTCTGGACTTAGTCTTCTATACTGTTAGTTGAAGCGAATAAAATGCTAGCTATACCTGGAATTTTGGTTTCAGCCCCTTGATATAACTTAAAGTATAGCGTTTCTGATAGCTATGAGCTAAACAGATTTTTTTACCTATTTATTCTTACCTGCTCCCTGCTTCATAAAAACCATAATTTTGTACATAATTACTATGATAATTGCTATAATATATTAAACTATTGCTGGGGAATAAGTTTAATATGTCAAAGAAAAAGAATGAAAACAGTGGATGTGGATGCGCAAATATTCCTATTTCTCTAATCTTACTGGTGTTAGGAGGTGGTTACTGGTGGTTGAACCATCAAGGAGGTTTCGCTATTATTAGCAAATTACCTCAAAATCTCCCCATAGCTATTCCTCAAAATCTACCAATAGCTATTCCTGGTTTAAATTCGACACCAGCCGAACCACAACCTTCGGCTCCTACTAAGCCTTCTGTAACCACTGCACCTTCCTTCCCAAATTCGCCAATTGTTAAACCTAATCATCAGCCACCTTCACCAACACCAATAACAGCTCAAAAACCTCAAAAACCTCAAACAGCTCAAAAATTAAAAACACCAATTGTTAAACCTAATCATCAGCCAGCATCACCAACAACTCAAACTCCTTTGGAGAAAAAAGCAATCAGAGGAATTTATATAAGTCGTTATAACGTAACTAATAATGCTAGTGAAGAGAAAATTAGAAAACAAGTTCGTCATTATCACTCTCAAGGAATTAATACGATTATTCATGGTGTATGGGGTAATATTTGTCCTATGTACACTAGTGAAGTGATGCAAAAAACTTTCGGTTATAAAAGTTGTCCCAATCAGTTTCGCGACCGCTGGTTAACTTGGCTAATTGATGAAGCACACAAACACGGCATGGAAGTTCATGCTTACTTTGAAAAAGGTATCAAAATAGATAAAAATAGCCCGATTTTTGATTTAGCTATTGAACGCAAATGGGTTGTACCTGGCGTTGACCGCACCTATCCAGGAATCGAGCATTATATTCTGGATGTAGAAATTCCTGAAGTTGCTAATTTCTTTAGAGATATTTTAGTGGAATTTGTCCAAAAATATCCTAAAATTGATGCAGTCCAATGGGACGATTATCTGGGTTACCATGCCGAGTTACCAGGGAAAGTAAATCGCACTAAGAAGCTAACCACTTTTTCACAAGAAATGATCGGTGCTATGAAACAAGCTAACCCAAAGGTTAGTTTTGATCTTTGTCATCATAATCCTTATTGGGCTAAAAAATATTTTGCTGCCGACTGGCAAAAATGGAATGTAGATCGAGTTTTTATTCAAGCTTATAATGATAAAAATTTTACCAAAGAAGTAGATTATGCCGAAACCTATGATGGAATTGCTATTACTGATCAACAATTCCATCGCTTGCCAGAAATAGTGGCTAATAATAAAATTAAGGCTATTTTAGTGTTTCCTGATCGGACAAATCCAGAAGACGTAGCTTCTAAGTTAAAACAATTTTATGTTAAATAGATGTAAGCGTCGTAAGCAATCAGCTATCAGCTATCAGCTATCAGCTATCAGCAATCAGCAATCAGCTATCAGCTATCAGCTATCAGCTATCAGCTATCAGCTATCAGCTATCAGCTAATGGGCTACGCGCAAGCGCACCTTTGAATAAAATAAGCTGACGGCTGACCGCACCTCAAGTAGGGTGAGCTTTGGCTCACGGCTGAATGCTTACTAAGCATCTAACTAGACTTCCGGAGCTATACAATGCCAAAATTTTCCCCTTCAATCACTGCTTCTGCTTCTAATGCGATCGCTCTCAATTTCTCTAAGGTCTCTGGTTCAACTGACTGCCACAATCCTCGCTGATTGGCTTCCAGTAACCGTTCTGCCATATCTCGCAAGGCCCATGGATTCTTTTGTTGGATAAACTCTTGCACGTCTGGGTCAAATAAATACCCCTGAGCTACTCCTTGATACATATGGTCTGCGACACAATTAGCGGTAGCATCATAGGCAAACAAATAATCTACCGTTGCTGCCATTTCAAATGCTCCTTTGTAACCATGGCGCATCACTCCCTCAATCCACTTAGGATTCACGACACGAGAACGGTACACTCGGGCAATCTCTTCCTTTAGCTGTCGAACTTTGGGCTTTTCAGGGATAGAATTATCACCAAAGTAGGTTTGAGGATTTTTGCCAGTTAACCCCCGCACTGCTACGGTTAACCCCCCCTGAAACTGGTAATAATCATCTGAATCAAGTAAATCATGTTCCCGATTATCCTGATTGTGTAATACAACTTGCATCTGTTTGAGACGCTGCTCAAAGGCTTCTGGGGCTCCCTTGGGGGAAGATGAGCTGTAGGCGTAACTACTCCAGTTAATGTAAGCGCGAGCTAAATCATGCTCATCTTGCCAGTTTTGAGATTCAATCAAACCCTGTAACCCGGCACCATAGGCTCCTGGTTTTGAGCCAAAGATGCGGTAGTGCGATCGCATTTGGGCTTGGGACTGACTCAACCCTACCTGTAACCAAGAGTCTGTTTCCTGTTTCACCTGGGCTGCTAGAGGATTGTCTGATGGTGATTCATCCAGGCTTGCCACAGCAACTACTGCATTGTGAAATAGGTCGATTAAATTCGGGAAACTATCTCTAAAGAAGCCAGAGATGCGCAAGGTGACATCCACCCGAGGACGTTGTAATACAGACACTGGCAATATTTCAAAGTCTACCACCCGCCGTGAGGACCCATCCCAAATCGGTCGCACTCCCAACAAGGCCAGAGCCTCGGAAATATCATCTCCCCCGGTACGCATGGTAGATGTGCCCCATACCGAAATCCCTAGGGTTTTGGGATATTCACCATTTTCTTGGGTATAGCGCTCCACTAGCACTTCAGCTGCCTTTCTGCCCACATCCCAAGCTGTTTCTGTGGGTATGGCACGGATATCAACAGAGTAAAAATTGCGACCTGTGGGCAGAACCTCCGGTCGTCCTCTAGTCGGCGCACCAGATGGCCCACTGGGTACATATCTGCCATCTAATCCCCTTAACAATTGGGTGAGTTCCTGATTAGTTTGTTGTAGTGCTGGTAACAGGCGATCGCGTATCCAATCTAATTCTTTTTTTGTTGTTTTACTAATCGGTAATTGGTAATCAGTAATCGCTAATGGATCATTAGTGATGATTTGTTCTACTAATTCAGATGCTTTTTCTTCCAATACTTCAACCAAATCACCAACAGTATATTTCCCAGTATAGCATTTATCTATTCCCTGTTCCCTTTCTATACTGCTTGTTGCTATATCTTTTACAGTTGAAAAATCTTCCGTTAGGGGATCAAAATTCCAACCTAAATCCTGAGCCAAAGCACGAGTTAAGCCGATGCGATTCTTTCCTGGATGACGAGCAATTGCTACTATTAAATCCTGCAATTGACGTCCTTGGGGGCATCGACTAAAGACATGTAAACCATCTCGAATCTGAGCTTCTTTTAATTCACAAAGATAAGCATCAATTTGATTAGTAATTTCCGATTCTCCAGCTTCGATGTCGTCTACTGCAATCCCCAAATCTTCGTGCAAGTGCTCATCAAGGATAAGTTTAACAATGCGGACGCGAATAATTGGTAACCGAGACAAATCCAAACTCTGGGCTTCATAATACTCATCAACCAATCCCTCCAACTGTTGCAGAGGACCATAAAGTTCAGCACGAGTCATGGGAGGGGTTAAATGATCAATAATCACCCCTTGAGCGCGACGCTTTGCTTGAGCTCCCTCCCCCGGATCATTGACAATAAATGGATACAAATGAGGCATGGCTGCCAACGCTACTTCTGGATAACAGCACTCTGACAAGGCCACACTCTTACCCGGTAACCACTCCAAATTCCCATGCTTGCCTACATGAACAATCGCTTGGGCACCAAAACACTTCCGCAACCAATAATAAAATGCCAAATACCCATCAGTCGGTTCCAAATCCGGAGCATGATAATTCAAAGCTGGGTCAATATCATAACCCCGAGAGGGTTGAATCCCTACAAACACATTTCCCAACTGAATCCCTGAAATGGGAAATGCTGAAATCTCTGTTATCTCTCCGTTGCCATCTTTGCTGTCTTTACCGTTAAGATCAAACTCTCCCCAACGCTCACGGATTCCCTTTTGAACCGCTATCGGTAACCCTTGAAAATAGTCCCAATACTCCTGCCCACTCAACTCTTGTCGTACCAAACGTAACTGCCATCCTTCCGGATCATTGGTCACCCCAGCGGTCAACCACTCAATCAACTCATCCCCAGTTTCCGGAATCCTGTCAACCCAATACCCAGCATCCCGTAACCCTTTTAAAATCTCTACACAACTGGCCGGGGTATCTAATCCTACTCCATTGGCCAGCCTGCCATCTCGATTGGGGTAATTAGCTAAAATCAGAGCAACCTTTCTCTGATTCGGTAGGGTTTGCCGTAACTGTAGCCAATTCATGGCTAAATCTGCTACAAACTGAATGCGATCGCATACCGGTTCATAAACCACTACATCCGTTTCCAGAGCAGCATTCCACCGTTGCGCCGACTTAAAGGAAATGGCACGACTAATAATTCGCCCATCCACCTCTGGCAAAGCCACATTCATGGCAGTATCCCTGGGCATCAATCCCTGAAACCCAGACTCCCACTGTTCCACGGTGCCACTACTTAAAATAACCTGCAACACAGGTACATCCAGCCCTTCCCACAACTCCAACTGATGTACTTCAGCATCCAACTTAGCTACCGAGAAACTTGTCGTATTCAGCAACACTGCGATCGCGTAGCGTGAGCAAAGCTCAATCGCACTACTAGAGCTATCGGGATTTTGGAAATAGCCTAACAATTCCCGTTGTACCTCTAGATCCCGTAAAGAAGACACAAATACTGGCACCGGTTCCAAGCCCCGTTCTACCAAAGCCTGACATAACCCATCAATCGGTGCTGTATTTCCCGCTAAGTAATGGGCACGGTAGAACAAAATACCTACTTTAAGATTGCCAGTAGCTTGAAGGTTGTTTGGTTGAAGGTTGTTTGGTTGAAGGTTGGTTTTGGTTGAAGGTTGGTTTTGGTTGAAGGTTGTTCGCGTAGCGTGGCCTTTTGGCCAAGGTTGTTCGGTTGTTTGCCTTTGGCCTTCGAGAAGGGTAGGTTGTTTGCCCTTGGCGTTGCCTTCGGGTAGGTTATTTGGTTGCTGGTTATCGTCCCAACCTCCAACCTTCAACCTGTTAACCTTCAACCTGTTAACCTTCAACCTGTTAACCTTCAACCTGCTAACCTTCAACCTGTTAACCTTCAACCTATTAACCTTCAACCTGTTAACCTTCAACCTGTTAACCTTCAACCTGCTAACCTTAAACCTGCTAACCTTTATCCCCGATTGCCATGGATAAACCCCAACCCGAGGCACAGGTTTTGGTGGTGCTGGATTATTCGTTTGCTCCAGGCATACATCTGCCACAAATTTCAGAGCGTTAGTGAAATTCTCTACACCGCCTTCTGTAAAGTAGCGCCATAATTGATTCACTATCGGAATAGTTTCTGTGGAGTGACTAGTTAAGGTAGGGTCTGGTCGGTCATCTCCTGGTAAAACCAATAACCTAGCGCCAGTTTGTTCTACTGTTTCTTTCACCACTTCTAAGCCATAAGACCAGTAGGAGCGTCCACCCAATAATCTGATAATGATAATCCGTGCTTTGGCTAAAATATCCTCAGCATAGGTATCAATGGTTAGTTGTTGCTGCAACTGCAACAGATTAGCGACTCGGATAGCTGGGAAATCTGGGGGAAGTTGGGATACCGATGCGGCTAAGGTTTGGATATCCGTGTCAGCAGCAGTCAGGAAAATAATTGGTGCTGGGGTTTGTTCGATGAAGATAACCCCTTCAGCTTCAGGGTTCCATCCTCCTGGAGTAGCGGCGATGCGATGCATAGTTTAGGGTGCGATTCGTTGATCCTAAATGAGTCTATTGGAGTGACATACTCCCGACGTTACCCTAACGGGACAACGCGGGCTTCTTGCCAACACCACCCAACGGTTTGGTTGCTCGGCAAGCTTTACTACTGACGGGATGCCCCACCGCCAAATTCAAAATGTTTCTAGCTGCATTTATATCCCTGTCAGCAACATATCCACAATCAGGGCAAGAATGAATGCGGTCTTTTAGTTTCTTAGGTACTTTTTTTCCACAATTAGAGCAGTTCTGACTAGTGTTTCTGGGATTCACAGGAACCGTTAACAACCCAGCATTTAAGGCTTTGGTTGCAAGGATTGACAGGAATTGACCCCATCCAGCATCAAGAACTGATTTTGCCATTATAGTTCTGGCCAGACCTTTGATGTTTAGCTTCTCGTGAGCTACCAGGTCATGGTTATCTAGCAAGTTTTTGGCAGTTTTGAAATGAAAATCTTTTCTGGTATCAGCTACTTTTTTGTGAGCTTTACCTAGTTTTGCTACAGCCTTTTTCCGATTATTACTACCTTTCTTAGATCGGCTAACGGTTTTCTGGATTTTTTTGAGCAGTTTTTGAGCTTTTCTGTAATACTGGGGAATCTCCACTTCTGAGCCATCGGACTTGATCAAAAATGATTTGAGACCCATGTCAATGCCCACGGGATTAGACACTTCATCGACCGGAATAGTCTGAGGAATAGTGTCATCTTGAATTGACAGGGTTACATAGATTCCGTCGGCTTTTCGGGTAACAGTAGCTGTTTTAATCTTAAATCCATCAGGGATTGGCCTGTGATAGACTATCTTGACCCATCCAAATTTAGGTAGTTTCAAAAGATTACCTTTGATAGGGTCTTTTCCTAGAGACGGAAAGGTTAAAGAACGGTACCGCCCTTTTCCTTTGAACCGTGGTCTACCATTCTTTTTACCTTTGGAATCTCCTTTGAGGTATCGTTTAAAAGCTAGATCTACTCGCTTAACACAGTCCTGTAATACATGAGCATGGATGTCGGTGTACCACGGTCTGTCTTTCTTTAATTGAGGTAGAGTTCGCTTCTGGGAAAAATAATCAGGATTATCCCTTAACTCTGGCAGGTGGCATATAAGCGGGCAAGCATTACTAGAGCAGCGATTCTCCTCGTACCAGTTAAATCGATCAGCCAACAAGTAATTGTATTGACACCGCAACATCTCTAGCCATCGATCTAACTCGGCTGTTTGTTTTTTAGATAATCTCAACCTGTATTGATAAGCTGCTCTCATAACACTTGCCTCTCTGTTTATCGACCTACTACAATTCTAATATACAGCTAGTCAAATGGTTTGAAGTTACCGTATGAAAGTGGTTGTGGTGATGGTGATAATTTCACCTCTGGTTTTGCAGCCAGGGGTCGGGGGCGACTCTCTGAATGAGTTTAATGAGGCATGCAAAGGGTTTTAATTGTTAGGTTTGTTGTTTTTCTGCATTTGATACTCCTTTGTTGCAAATAGAAAGTCGCATAGTGTATAGGCCGAATTAACTGCTAGTCTGGCATGATGTTCCGACGGTTGATAGGATCTGGCGTGAGCATCGCTCATGTTATTTCGCAAAGTAGCCAAGCCATGAACTATACTTGTTAGACCAGAGAGAATTTGCTTTAAACACTGTGCAAGGTTTTCCTGTCCTGGAGAAAGCTTAAGGTGTTTTTGAACCTGCTTATACAGTTTCTGTAAGTCTCCCTTATACTCCGGTGGATTAGAATCAAACTCTTGTTCTATTGCAGACAAAACTGCCTCAACGAGAGAGCGTGCGTTAGTGATTGCACCATCAAAATCACCTTCAGCAAGCTTCTTGTCACATTTACTGATTTGCTCATCAATAAATTTATGTGTTACTTCCTGCGAATTTCCATAAGGATGTGATAATTCAATTTGAGAACCATCCAATTTATAAACATTCCATTTGTTGTTTCCTGAAGATTGTAGTTTATAACTATCAAATTCAAGATATTTGTTCAGAAGCTCGACTGCTTTTTGATTATCACTTGTTTCTTTCAAAAAATGACGAGTATCAATAGCCGCGAGCAGGATATCTTTCATGATTGGCCTATCGTTAAACTCACTTAACTTCTCCTCAGCGTATTGCCAACGTGCAGGAAAACCTGGACCGTATTCATCCTCCCAACCCGAACAACTAAATTGGTTAAAAAATTCAACCAATTGCTTACCATTTCGATAGGGTGAACAATTTCCATTACCTGTAATGATATCACGAAGAACTAATATGGTTTCTTTTGATAATTTCACGCTTAAATCAACCTTTAAAACCTGATCACACAATTCTAAAGTACAGGTCATAGCAAGGAATATGCCACGATTGCTGCTGCCTTCGATCGCGTAGCGTGAGCAAAGCTCAATCACTATTCGCTGTGGTGAACAGTGTGGGAATCTTTCGTTCTACATTAGGCTAACAAACTCAAAGAAGGGCGGCAAGGTCTCGGACTTTTTACAACTTAATAACCGTGATAGTAAAGTTTACTCTACCCTGGTACTGGGGTGACAAGATTACCGCTACAGTAGGGAATGGTCACCAATTTTTCAAGGGGAGTAAAAAGGCGGTAACTGGGAGCCTAGCCCAGAATTCCTATAATAATCTCCAGCTTCGACCTGCCCATTGTCACCCTGTTAAAACCGCTAGGTATGGCTGGGGTCTTGTTGGGCTTTGTCCTTCAAAGCAACCTACCAATCGGCTTGATCATACCAAATTATTGAGTTATAAATTCAATTCCAGTTGTAATACCGTATTATTAGTAAATAAATTCATTGGTTGGCCTAAACACTGTGCTTCGTAAACTGCTTGAAGAAAACAGGCAACTCGATAGGCAAATTGTACAGGAACAGCGTTGCCAATCTGCTGGTGGACATGACGTTTATTTCCTCCATGAAATACCCATGAGTCTGGGAAAGTTTGAAGTCGGGCATATTCACGATTAGTAAAGCGTCGCAGACGGCTTGCACTGATACGCCAGAGCTTTAAGCTAATATTTGGATTCCTTACAAATTGCCCATTGACGCGATCTTTTTCCTTTCTTTCTGCCACCACATTTCCCTGAGCCCACCCCCAAATAGTTCCAGTATCAATAGCAGGAAATGGGGCATCCAAAGATCTTATTGGGTGTCCGTCAGATCCAGTTCGAGAGAATCTACATGGTACAGGGGTCTCAGTAGGATCAAATGCCTTTCCAGTCTCCTCATGAACACGGCTTTTGAACCCCCATTCAGGACAATGATTAGGAAGCGAAATAAATGGATTTGCAGCCAGATCAGCTAAATATGCTGATGCTGGTGTATCTGGCTCTGGCGTGGGCCAGTGAAAAGCTGAGGGAAATCGGTCGAAGCTGGCAATAAAAATAAATCTTCTTCTCGTTTGAGGCACTCCAAAACCAGATACTCTGAAGACATTATATTTTATGTAGTATCCAAGACTCTTTAAATGCTCTGAAATTACCTCAACAAAAGGCTTTCCACTTTTGGGTTCTTTCATTCTCCTGAGATTGAGAACATTCTCAATTACGATAAAGCGAGGCTTCTTGATCTTTGCCATTCTGACAACTTCTTGAAACAGAAAATTCCTCTCGTCGTTTTCCTTTCGATTCCCGCCCAGTGAAAACCCCTGACATGGAACCCCTGCTAAAATTACATCACTATCAGGTAAATCTCTTTCTGATACTTCTCGAATATCAGCTTCTTCAACATCCCATTCAGGTCGATTATTACGGAGTGTTTTAACGCTCCATGTATCAATATCTGTGGAGTATAGATGTTTAAAACCAGCCATTTCAAAGCCGATATCTAAGCCACCGGCACCAGAAAAAAGACTTGTGAATGAAAGTTCCATATCAACGAAGAGTGACTGTTGGCCCTAAAGATTTTGCTGCACGGAAAACTTTAAATGTGTGTTTCTTTCCTGCGTTTGGATTATCTATATAGGAAGGTGTAAGCGTATGTTCAATCATATCAAAGTAATAACCCCTTATCAGCCTTGGAGTCTCTATACGTGTGATAGTACCCGAGTGTTTTAAATCTATACCAAATTTAAAGCCAGTTGGAGCAATCAGAGTAACTTGGCGTTCTGTGCCATCCGTAAGGGCAAATGGTGTAGGTGCAACATACATTTTTCGGTCACGAATCATAATGTCTCCATAGCTACCGAAACCTTTAAGATTCTTATTTTTATGGATATAAGAATGGTCTGCATTTAAGAAATTGCCATGACACATGACAAGATCATAGACTGGATAGTTCTTTTCCTTGGTTTTTGCTGGGTATCGTCCAAACACATAGTAAATTGTCCTCCCATTATGCAGACCTGAGGGCACTTGACTATTGCAGTCATAGTTTGCTTCCCTGCCTGGAAATCCTAATCCTTTGATCTCGAAGCCAAGGGGGAAATCAACAAGCCTGAAGTCTGGATAAGCATTTCTTGAAGGTTCATCGAAGTTCAAGGAAAGCCTTTCAAGACGAACAGCAAACCAATTTTGAAAGCTAAACTCTTTGTCCGTGGAAGAAACGCGACTTATCAACTCGCTGGCATCGATGGCGCGAACGCATTCTAAGAAAACCTTTGCTATGATTTGATCCATAATGATTTGTCTAGCCCAATGTTGCGATCACTCTCACCTTTAGGTACACGCAACTGTAGTGCATTTGGTGCTTGACAATGGAAGCACATCCCAAAGACAAAGTCAATGTTAACAGTTCTGCAAGACCATCTACCGAGACTCAGCAAAGTCTAACGGTTAAGGTCAGCGGGGCGAAACCTTGCCATAAGTGTCTTGAATTTCATTCACTGCAGCCTGGATACTTGCCTCATCGGTGATGTCCATACGCAGCGGGTGAGCACCCAACTCTCTAAGGTCAGCCATTTTTTCGACACTACGTGCCGCTACTACCACGGTCAGACCATCCTTCAGCAGAGATTTGGCCATTTCTTTGCCCATACCCGATGATGCGCCGGTAATCAGTGCGACTTTGGATTTACCATTTGCCATGATATTGAAGTTCCCTGTGTGTAGTGGACTTGTTCATCTTAAACTGAGAAACTAGCAACCTTCACAGATTTTGTTACTGCTACTGTCTTGCGATCGCGCTTAATACGGTCAATTTCTTTGAGAGTAAATGATGTTAATTGACACTCCCCGGTCTAAAGACGCGGGGATTCTTCGCTCAACGACCCGACTTGCTGAACCTGGCCGGGACCAAGGACAGTAGAGGTCAGATCTCCCGAAGCGTTGGGATCTAGGATCCAGGTTCCGGTGTGCCCCACCGTACCCAAGGCTCGTTTTAAAATGTTCAGCGCAGCATTGTGGTCTCTATCTAACTTGCATCCACACTTACAGACGTGGGTTCTAGTTGATAGTGATTTTTTGACTGTTTCACCGCACTTAGAGCAGTTTTGACTTGTATAAGCAGGGTTTACTGCTACAGTTACTCTGCCAAATTTAGTCCCAAAATGCTCTAACCATTTTCTGAACTGATACCAGCCAGCATCATTAATAGACTTAGCCAGGCAATGATTCTTTACTAGATTCTTAACCCTTAAATCTTCGTAGGCTACCAGGTCGTTAGACCGGATTACGCAACGTGCCAGTCTCTTGGCATGTTCTTCACGTTGTCTACTTATTTTAAGGTGTGTCCTGCCTAGCCTATTAACTGCTTTCCTACGGTTGGCTGAGCCTTTCTTTTTGCGAGATACTCGACGTTGGTAAAATTTTAAACGCTTTTCTCCCTTCCTGTAGAAATGAGGATTAGGTTCAGTATTTCCATCAGAGTCAGTATAAAACTCCTTTAGTCCTACATCCAATCCGACGTTTCTACAGGAAGGTTTTAGGTCTTCTTTTATGTCAACTGCTATGCAAAATTGCACATAGTACCCATCAGCTCGTTTCACAATTCGGACTCGCTTAATTTGATTTTTGTCAAATTGCCACAAGTCCCATTTCCCTTTGAGTTTAAGTTTCCCTATTCCTTTCTTGTCGCTAAAGGTTATAGCCTTTTTATCAGGAGACAGTTTCCACCCAGACTGCTTGTACTCTACCGACCTACATTGCTTCTGAAATCTAGGAAAACCCTTTTTGCCGGGTTTTTTCTTTTTGCAGTTGTCATAAAACCGGACTATAGATGACCATGCACGCTCAGAAGCTGCTTGTCGTGCCGTTGAGTTTAGTTCATTAGCAAAAGGAAACTGTTTAGCTAGTATCTTGCAGTATTTACTAAGATCATATTTTCCAGTCCCTTTATTGTCCATCCACAATCTAATGCAAGAATTACGAATAAACTTGACCGTCCGAATAGCCTCGTCTATTGCAGTGTACTGACTATCTTTACCGTACGCTTTGAATTCAAGTATGATCACCGGATATCGACCTCCTCCGTTACTATTTTATTCTACACTATCTGGCGACAAATACCCGGACAGATTCAAATATTTACGGCGACTAAAGTCGCTACTAGCTTTCATCCCGGAGACGAAACCTGATTAATAGTGCAGCCTTACAACAAAACCTGTCACCTTTAATGCATAGCCTACCAACTTGCTTTGGCTGCACTATTCTTGCGGTAACTTCTGACCCGGTTTAAAAACACGGGGCTTTCAGCTTTGGGTGTTCCGTAATACTTGGCTTGTGCAACAGCCTTTGTGACACTTTCACTACAAAATGCTGAAATCGCCTGTACCCCATCCATTGGGCACAGGCGACAGGGGTCAGAAAAAAATCCTAAGAGCGATTAGAAACCGACAGCCATCCAACCTATGGTTTCTTTTGTATGTCCTCCATCTGACAGAGCCTGCCTTGGACCACCCCGAACTAATTCGTTCATTTTGAACTTAAAGCCCTTCGTGGTTACATCTGCGATCCTGACACCAGGGGTATCTGCTCCATTAAAGGTTTGAACCATTGGAATCACGATCACATCTGAGCCTTCCCGAAATGGCTCTGCGAAGAACACTTCTTTAAATGTGCTTGTGTCATTATTTGTTGTTTCCACTGGGCCTGGTGAACACAGCTCAATAATGCCTGCTTGAATCGACGCATGAGCTGGGGTAGCAATGAGTACCAGTGCAGCCATCAAAGACATCAAAAAAATCGCAACTCGCTTCATAATTTCCTCCTTAAAATGTGAAATGAGAAAAGCGAAAGAAGTCTTTTAGAGTTAACCTTGCTAAGAGTATCGTGAGCAGAACTGACACTGCCCATGTAATTTTGGCATGTTTTATTAAAAAAAAAACGCAGAAATTGTTAAGTTATTGTTGCGTAATTACTAATCACTCTAACAATAAATGAATAATCATTAAGCTACTCTAAGATCTCAGTGCCCTGTGAAAATCTGTCCCTACTCCCGAGGTCTAATGGTTGAATGAGCAACCAGGGTAAACCTTAAGGGATAGCGGTTTGCAACCTGGGCTAATTACAATACCAAAAAATAACCAAAAAATAGTCAGTTGCAGCAAATCTCAACATGTCAGAGGATACAGATACCAAGTCAGACTCAGGGCAAACCCCGCTCTCCGCTTGGCGTGCCCAAGAACTACAACGACTCCGCAATAGTTTAAGAAGGGGACAACAACCGATGGCCGAGTGGCAAGGGGGAACCTTAGCGGTTTCTGCTGTCCCTGGTGCTGGTAAATCTACTGGCATGGCAAAAGCTGCAGCAATTGCGATCGCAAATTACCAACTCCATAGCAGATATCAATTGCTGGTAGTCACCTTCACTCGCTCTGCCGCTGCCAGTATAAGAGCTAAAATCCGCGATGACCTAAAAACCCTTAAGGTCCCACAAAATAGTTTTGTAGTCTATACCTTACATGGTTTAGCCCTCTACATTGCTAACCGTCATCCAGAATTATCGGGATTGAATCTAGACAGTAGTACTCTAGTAACTCCAAATCAAAGTCATCGCTTAATCCGTGCTTGTGTGGAACAGTGGATTGCTAATTATCCACGCCGGTATCTGACCTTGCTCGAAGGTCGAAGCTTTGATGGAGAAGAAACAGAACGGTTGCGCCGACAATCCGTATTGCGAACGGAAGTTTTACCTAACCTGGCCTACACCGTTATCCATGAAGCCAAAAGTTCTGGATTATTACCAGCAGATTTGTGGCACCTCAGTGAACAGACAACCGATGAATATGGGATATTAGCGATCGCAGCAGGACTGTATCAACAGTATCAAACCATAGTGCGATCGCGTGAATTCATCGACTACGACGACATGATTCTAGCTGCGCTGAGAGTGCTAGAAAACGATGCCATCCGTCAGCTCTGGCAAAATCAATTTTTTGCCGTCTTTGAAGACGAAGCCCAAGATTCCACACCCTTACAATACCGACTCTTGCAAACCCTAGCCACATTGCCAGCTACTTCCGAACCAAACCTTCAACCTTCAACCTCCCAACCTTCAACCTCCCAACCTTCAACCTCCCAACCTTCAACCTCCCAACCTTCAACCTCTCAACCTTCAACCTTCCAACCTTCAACCTCCCAACCTTCAACCTCCCAACCTTCAACCTCCCAACCTTCAACCTCCCAACCTTCAACCTCTCAACCTTCAACCTTCCAACCTTCAACCTCCCAACCTTCAACCTCCCAACCTTCAACCTCCCAACACCATACCCTAAATCTGATCCGAGTTGGAGACCCCAATCAAGCCATTAACTCTACCTTTACCCCAGCTGACCCAATTTATTTCAATTGGTTTTGCCAAGAATGTCAGGGAATAGGACGTTTAGCCACCATGGATCAAGCGGGTCGCAGTAGCCAGGTTATCATCAATGCTGCCAACTTTATCGTGAATTGGGTCAATAGCACCTATGGCAGCAAAAACTCTACCGAAACAGTACCACAGCCAGACTCTATCCCCCAAACCCAACCGTCTCCCGAGCTACCCTTTCGTCCTCAAACCATTCGTCGAGTAGATGCCAATGACCCTCAACCGGATGCCAACCCAAATCCAGAAGGGAGAGGTTTAGAACTTTACACTCCTAAAGACATTTACCACACAGTCGAGCTGATTGGAAAGCGAGTAGTGGAGCTATTTGCCAAAAACCAAAACCATAACGCTGCTGTGTTAGTACGGGAGAATCGACAAGGGAGCTTTGTGGTGGAACAACTGGAGTATCTTAAACGCCAGCATGAGATTGAAGTGTATGATGTCCAAAAACGCGATCGCGAATCCCACGTTCCCAGTCAAATCCTAACACTGCTGCAATTTCTCGACCGTCCCCATTCTCCGGATTACCTAAAAGCTGCCCTAGATGTCTTGGTAAAACGTCAGTTAATTCCCACCCAAGACCTCAATGCTCTATCCACCTATCCCGAACAATTCCTCTATCCTGGTCCATTGGACCCACCCCAGACAAAAGCAGTTATCAAAGCTCGCCGCTACTGCTGTGATTTACTGCGTGCTCGTTTAGAACTCCCCAATTATCACCTAATTTCCTTCCTGGCTCAGACCTTAAACTATGACCAATCCGAGCTAGCCACAGCAGATAAATTAGCCGAACGGATAGCAAAACAGACCTTTGGCAACAGTTCTATCAGTGAAACTCTAGCAGTACTTCAGGAAATCGTTAGCTCAGAACGTTTTGAACCTGTAGACCCAGACAATACAGACTCCCCTTATCTGCGTTCCCATCAACTGACTGTGATCACCATGCACAAAGCCAAAGGATTAGACTGGGACTATGTTTTCTTGCCCTTTCTCCATGAAGACACCCTTCCAGGTAATCCGTGGGTACCTACTGCCGCTCAGTTTTTGGGAGAATTTACCCTAGCAGAAGTAGCCAGAGCTCAAATTCGTGCCTATCTTCACGGTAAACCCTTACCCATGGCACCCGAGGCTTGGGAACAAGCCGCACAGCTTAAGACTGCTGAAGAATTCCGCTTGCTCTATGTAGCCATGACCCGAGCTAAACGGTTGCTGTGGATGGCCGCCGCCGATTTGGGACCATTTCGGTGGAATACCTTTAGTGGTAAAGGAGATAACTTGCAGCAGAAGAAACCCTGTCCAGTATTGCCAGCATTGAATGCTCAGTTTCCAAATTCTTTAATGGTTAATGATTAATGGTTAATGGTTAATGGTTAATGGTTAATGATTAATGGTTAATGATTAATTTAACACTGACAATTTTTAAGTTTAAATTTACCGATTAACAAAAATACAGGGACTATTTTGTAAGTGATTAATGGGACTTTATCTATAGCAATGGCTGCTCAATTATTGACAAATTAAAGGGACTAATAATTGCTCAAATATTTATGTGACAAGCTAAATTATTACCTGTTCCCTGTTCCCTGTTCCCTGTTCCCTGTTCCCTGTTCCCTTTTCCCTGAGCACAGCGCTATAACACAAATAATAAAAAAATAAATCAGAAAATATTCGGATAAAAAATATTTGACAAGGCCATAAATACCAAAAAATAAAATTGCCATTCACCAAAAAAATAATTAATTTGTAAATGAAGATTGAATTTCATATCAATGAAAACCAAATATCTGATTTGCTTAGCTACTGTTTCTGTCTTAACCAGTATTGTGGCAACTACTACTGCAGCTAGGAGTGCCACGATCGTTCAATCCGCTTCAGTGCCACTGATGCCGACAAATATCAATGACGAGCCTCTCACACCTGTTATCAACCCCTTCGACACCAGTCTCGGTACCCTTGATGCCGTAACCATAGAATTTAACGGGCTAATGTCAGGAGACGCACGGAGCGAAAGCCTAGACGCAAAGCCAGCAACTCTGACTTGGAATCTGGAAGGCTTATTCACATTGGTCGGAGCAAATAATACAACCCTGTTCACACAGACAGCAACAGTAAGAGATTCAGCCGTTGTCGCTGCCTATGATGGCACATTAGATTTCCAGGGCGAGTCTGCAGTTTCATTCATCGGACTAACAGCTAATGTATCTGGTGAGAAGACATTCACAAATGGTTCCGTATTTAATGCATTCCTGGGCACTCAACCCGTAGACTTTTTCTTCTCTGCGGAAACCATATCGATTGTTAACGGAACCGCTAATATACTCAATGCGATCGCAACAAAAGCCGCAGCCGATGTTACGGTTACTTACGACTACACACGAACACCAGAGCCAGTACCAGAAGCCTCGAGTCTCCTTGGCTTAGGTTTAGTCGCAGGACTAAAACTGTTCTGGAAACGAAAGGAATATTGTTAATTGTTAATATCCAATTTTAAATTGCTTTAAGTGATAGCTTTTAAAGCTACTTATTTTAAGGCTGTTTCGGTTTCCTTAGATCTGATCAAGAAATCATCGATATAACGTTTTCAGCCGGTCTAATTATTGAATACTTGATGGTTTTTGATTTGAAGTCTTTTCCTAATATCATGCAGGAATTGCTCAGCCCTATCTTGGTTTCTGTCATTTTTATTTACTAGCCACAGGCGGCAAAAGAAATGCTGAACAACTTCCCACTCCTCATTATCTAAAACATCAATAGGTGCTGAACCCTGATAGTAATAAGTTTTCCCTAAATCCAGGAGCGGAACCACATCCGCAACTGATACCCTGACTCAGACAAAGGTAGACCTAAGTAAATTGGTAACCAGAATATAAAAGCTAGTACAACTACCAAGATTACGGTGACACCAGCACTACGATACTGGTTTTGCTCACTGTGTAGCCAGCGGTCAACTAGCCAAGCTAGTGCTAATCCTGAAAACACTGAAGCTCCCATATAATGATAAAGAAACGTGCAGCGAGTCACTTTCGTCCAGGGCAATAGGTTAGCGGCGTAGTTTACGATCAAATAGAGGGTAATCCAGGTATAGGAGGTTGGTATGGATTTCCAGCCCACCCCTTCGATGATGCGTTGGGTTAACAGCAGCAACAGCAACAAAATTGCTGTAGTCGAGAGCCACCATAGGAAAGGATTGCCCATGGCATGGACATCATAGATTAAATTGCTCCCACCAGCCGATAAGGGGGAGTCAGTGGAAACAGCCTCAGGGGTGTGACTAGCAGTCTGATAAAAGTAAGCAACCGGACGCCACATTAACAGCCAACTATACCACCGGGAACAGTAAGGATGGACGTCAGTGCCACTGCCGACATTTTGATGGAAGGTTAAAATTTTGACTTGAGACTCCCAGAATCCAGGGGTAGGATTCATCAGTAAGTGAGGAATCCACAGGAGGCTGTAGGTGAGAGCTGGTAAAATTACCAAGTTCAGCAGGATGTGCCCGACATTCAGTTGGGTCAGGTGTTGTAATGGATGGCTTAACGATGGTATGGGACGAGTACGGGTTGTCTGCCCAAAATAGGTTCTAAATAATTGCCATACCCAAGCGACAGCCCATACTATATAAATACCTAACAAAAACCACAAGCCATTCCACTTAATCGCTGCGGAAGCACCAAAAAAGACACCAGATAAGATTAGCATCAGCCAGCGTTTTGTAGCCTGATGATTCAGAGCTAGCAGAAAAAACAACTGACCCAGTAATCCCAAGATCACTAAATATATATTGTTCAGGGCATAGCGGGATTCTACCAGGAATAAACCATCAGTAGCTGCGAACAGAGCAGCAATCAAGGCATAGCTGCGACGTCGATTGAGTTGATAAGCCAGAGCTGCCACTACGATCGGAATCAAAGAACCAGTCAGGGCATTCAGCCATCGGTAACTCCAGGTAGAGCGTAACGAACCAGTCAGGTCGTTAACTGTATCCTGTCCAAAGGGGAGGTGAGAGCCAATCCAGATGCCAATGGCAATGATGTACTGACTTAGGGGAGGATGGGGATTGAAAAAGGAAGTACCGGTTAAGTAGTTATTGGCAAATATAGCGTAGTAAACTTCATCGAATACTAGGCGATTAAATCGACCCAGTCCCCAAAATCGCAGGGCGAGTGACAGTAAAACAATGGCAGTCATGCCAATGCTAAACCAGGGGATAGACGAATCAGACGGCTTTTTTGGCAAAATCATCACCATCGAGGCTTGGGTTATCGGTCAATGGCACACTAGACTTCGCGGCAGTTGTCGGGAACAGGGAACAGCGGATCTGGGAACAGTGGACAAGAATTGACGCAAACACTAATTAGAAAAATACTTTTGCAAGAGGTCTACTCAATCTGGAGTAGAGGAGACCTTGATCAGAAATTCTTTTCTGGGGGAAGAGCGGGAAGAGAGATAAGAGTGGAAAGACAACACTGCCCTTTTATCCCCCTTGTCTGCCTTCCCTAATTCCGAAAGTATAACAGGACTTACGCACAGACTCCATGGGTATGGTTGTCAAGGTTTTGCAAACCCTACAGGTAGCGTTAAATTGAGGTATTTGCGTAAGTCCTATATAAAATATGCCAATTAAATGCACACTAGCTTAATAACCTGTAAGCTGATCACCTACAACCTGTAACTTATATAGCACTACCCATTAAGATGTTTGACATTGTCTTGATGCAATAGCGAGTGGGGGAAACCACGGCAGTCGCTCATGGGGGGGACCCCCAAGACCGCGCTGCCTCCCCAAGACCGTAATGGTGCGTTTGACCTTGGCGAATTAAATTCGCCACGGGTCGCACCTCTGCATCGCTTCTAAACTCCGAAACCTAGTCAATGCTTACTTTTGACTTCTGACTTCTCACTTGAGACTTGCGCGTAGCGCTATACCTGCTCAGCATCTGTAGCTCGGATAAATGAAATTGGTACACCTTATCCCTCTTATACCTTTTGTAGTTTTTAGGATTTTAAACCCTTTAAAGGTTTTGCACGCTTATCCTCCCTTCGTTTCTCCCTCGTGCCTATACAATTGTGATATAACCAAAAAAATTATCAGACAAGTATTCCGGATTTTCCTCTAACTGGATTGAAAAATTAATAATAGGCATCACCACTTGACCTTTCATTATTATTATCAAATTGCTTCACAATTTTCACACAAAGTCTCACTAAACTTAAACTATTGATAAAGATTATGAATGAAAAATATTTTTAGTATTAAACCAGAGTTAACATTCCAAAAAAATCGTTATAATTTAGCAGGTTTTTATGGACAAATAGAAAAATATATTTTTCTCCTTTAGGAGAGTAATTCCTGGGTGTGCTGCCACTCTAAACCCTCAGTAGCAGAGGCATATTTTTATCGTTAATAGAGAAAAATATGCCTCTGCTAATGACTTAAAATTCAAGGATTCAAACAATCAAAACCCACAGAGTTAGCACATACTAAACACTTATGAGTACCAGAGATACTAATCAAATAAATGGCAGAAACAGTAATCAAATAAATGACACAGAGATTAATCAAATAAATGGCACAGAGCACGATGACGACCTCCGAGGTAGCGATGAACAAGTTGTACGAGATGAGATCTACGGCCAAGGGGGTGCTGACAGTCTATTCGGAGGTCCCGGAGGTGACTATATCAACCCTGGTATTGATAATTCTGCTGATGTGATCTGGTATAAGACGTTTTCCGAGAGGACGGACCTGATCGAAAACTTCGATCCCAACGATGAAGATATTGTGGTTCTAACCTCTGGTTTCTTTTGGGATCTTGTTGAAGAATACGGTTTGAATTCAGATGCCAATGTTGACGATTGGTTGAAAATTGAGTTGGAAATTGATCAGTTTGGTTCACATGCTCTTATTAAAGTAGATCGAGATGGTCTTCAAGGCAACACCCCCTTCAGAACATTAGCTACCCTGAAAAATGTTGATCCAAACGATCTAACTATAGATATTCAAGAAGATGGCGATTTTATCATCGGATGATTAACCACAGGTGATTTAGGATTGTCAAGATCAGCTTCGAGGTTACGTGTGGAACCAATCAGCAATCCGGTCAGTCTTCAACCCAAGACTGTCAGATGGGTTTCCAGCGTCTACTCGGACAAAATATCCACTTTGGAACTGGGAAGCATCTACCCATGACTAATCTCTAGTTCTCAACAAAGATAATAAATATGTTTCAGCTTAAAAACCACAAGTGCTTCTCTTTGAGAACAGGTATTGTCAGCCTGATCGGTGTGGCCAGTTTATTGGATACTAATCCTGCCTCAGCTGCCATCATCACTAATGGTAGTTTTGAAAACGATTTTACGGGCTGGGAAACATTGGGTAGTGCTTCTGTGCGCACCGCAGGTTTTGGTAGTAAACCTACTGACGGCAGTTTCTATGCCCAGCTAGATACATTCCTTCCCCAGGAAAAAGAGAACTTCCTGGAGCTAGCCAATTTTCTAGAGCTGAACATTACAGCGCTGGATAATCTGGGCGCGGGAAAGGGGGAGGTGTTTGAAGGATCAGCAATCAGAACTACCTTTACAGCCGTTGCAGGAGATGTGCTTAATTTCGATTACAACTTCCTCACAGATGATTACGGTTCCGAATATTTTAATGACTTCGCTTTTGTGGGAATTTCCGGTCAGGTGAGTGGTTTGGCTGATACGTTCTCAGTATTAGCTGATTCCATGACACCTTTTGTGAATGAAACTGGTTTTAGCAGGTACTCTCAGACAATTGCTGCTTCTGGAACCTACACCTTCACCATAGGTGTGACAGATGTTGGGGATGGTGCTTTTGATTCAGGACTACTAATCGATAATGTCAATGTAGTCAGACTGGAACCAACTGATCCCCCCTCCGTTCCAACACCAACTGATCCCCCCTCCGTTCCAACACCAACTGATCCCCCCTCCGTTCCAACACCAACTGATCCCACCTCCGTTCCAGAACCAACCTCTATATTGGCGTTAATAGCCATCGGGGCTTTAGGGGTGAGAAGTCAGTTGAACAAACACAAAAAAAAGTGTGAGGGAACTACTAAAACACTGCACAGCTAATTGGGAGACCCGCGAAAAATGGACTAAAGACTCTGACCAATGAACTAGAGCGATAAGGAGCGAGTGTTGGTTCGGAGTAATTCTAATCATGACAGAACGCCATGGGCGATTTCTATTCTGCAATAGTTACGCTTCACGCCTATCCCAACGGCAGGAAAATCTCTTAGCTTAGACTAATTACCTTAGACTAACAAAGTTACAAACAAAGTTACACATGCTCTAAAATCCGAATTATGTTATTATGAAATGATACCGATTAGGCTAATCAGTGAACAACGTAAAATCAATCTCCGCAACAAGTAATAGCTCGTTGCTCTAGGGCTTGTGCTCCTCGTGTTGTTATTTCAGGTCCAATGAGCAGAACTTTATCGCAAACCCAAATCTTTTGAAAACTTAATATATAGTCAACCCAAGTGGCGAGTACTCAGCTATAGCGCTACGCTTAGCGTCAGAAGTTAGAAGTCAGCAAGGTTCGAAGTAGGCGATTACTTACGTTTCGGAGTTTAGGAATGTCAAACATCATATGTAGTGCTATATCAGCGGTCAGCCCAGTTGCTTAGAACTGACCCTCAACCAATAACCAAACGCTCCGTGGGCAATGCACAATCAACGGCCTTACTGAACTAAGCAATGAGATCAAGTAGTGTGGTATCAGTAGTCAGTTACCCAGTACCCATTACCAATTAGCTATTATAGCGCTACGCGCAAGTCTCAAGTGAGAAGTCAGAAGTCAAAAGTAAGCATTGACTAGGTTTCGGAGTTTAGAAGCGATGCAGAGGTGCGACCCGTGGCGAATTGAATTCGCCAACGGAAAGCGCACCATTACGGTCTTGGGGAGGCAGCGCGGTCTTGGGGGTCCCCCCCATGAGCGACTGCCGTGGTTTCCCCCACTCGCTATTGCATCAAGACAATGTCAAACATCTTAATGGGTAGTGCTATACCAATACCCTATTTTCGTGAATGTGGAAAAACTGTACTGTTGAAGCTTGAAAATTAGGAATTATAATATACGGTGGGTAATATCTCCATCCTATCCACCTAGCGCTACCACAAAGCCAAACATTTCTTATGGGGACAACTACAGTTTTACGAATAGGCGATCGCGTCATTAGTGCAGAAGAAATTGTTCCCCTGCTAGCTGGTTACCAATTGCTGCCACCGTTAATCCGTGAGATTATCATTGACGAGGCAGTGGCTACCGCAAGCTGCACACCAGAGGAGAAGGCTCAAGCCTATCAGCAGTTCTTGGAAAAAAATCAGCTCATTGACGAGACGGCTAAACAGGCTTGGCTAAAGCAGCGTGGTATGAATCCAGCTCAATTAGAAGCCCTAGCGGTACGAAGTATTCTGATTGAGAAATACAAACAACAAACCTGGAGTCACAAACTGGAATCTTATTTTCTGGAGAGGAAGGGACAATTAGACCGGGTGATTTATTCCCTGATTCGGACTAAAGACCCAGGGGTAGCCCAAGAAATATATTTCCGGATTCAAGAAGGAGAAGAGTCTTTTGCTGACCTAGCCAGGGAATATTCCCAAGGACCAGAAGCTCAGACTGGCGGATTAATCGGTCCGGTTGAACTGAGCGTACCTCACCCCGCCTTAGCCCAAATGCTTCGCCTGAGCCAACCCGGACAACTGTTCCCACCGACACGCTTGGGAGAATGGCTGTTAATCGTGCGTTTGGAGAAGTTTATGCCAGCCCAGTTAGATGATTCGATGCGCCAGCGACTACTGAATGAATGTTTCAGCACCTGGCTAAGTGAGCAACTGAATCAGCAATTAGCGGCGCTAGATTAACGACTTGACTTTCTAATGAAACTAAACTCAAGAAACTAAATAGATGGCTAAAATTCCGGATTTGGGGGAAAATAGGCGGGATTTGGCTAATAGTTTGGGCTAACCGCGCCAGATGGGGAAGATTCCGAAAAACCCCTCTAGCTTGGGGATATGGTAATCCTGAAGCTGTGCCGTGGCTAAATGATCAGTAGTCTATGGTGTACGGTAAAATTTTTGTTCTTTAAGGCTAGTCTCAATAGACTTTGCCTGATTCCATCATAGCATAGCCAACTAGTTACATTTCTTGATGGAAGCGCTAAGCAATTCCTAGGGTGCGTTACAGAGTCTTTACATAAAAGACAGACCTACTATGCTTAGCATATCCTAATAAATACCCCATTAGAAGCTGTTATCAAATTTAATTAAGCTAACTAATCTCAAATTTAAGCTAAGTAATCTCCTAAGAGGCTCAATGACCTATACAACAACAATTCAAGAGTTTCTAGCTGGTATTTCTCCGTTCAATAAATTGTCAAGGACAGCACTGCAAAAACTGTCCACGAGTTGCCAACTGTTGCGCTACCGCATGGGTCAGACAATTGTGGTCAGGGATAAAATGCCAGGCCAAATCTCGATTTTATTCCAAGGAAAAGCCCGTCTCATCGGCTATGACCAACGCCGTCAAACCCCCACAACCCTCAAATTACTACAACCAGGAGCGATTATTGGCTGGGTCAGTTTGGTCAGGGGCATACCCTGTGAAACTGCGATCGCATCGGTGGAAGCGGTTTGTGTCACCATCAATGCGGCTGACTTCTTAGGGCTGCTAGATACAGAAAAATCTTTCTCAGATGCCTTCAAAGCCCGTTGTGGTCTAGTGGAAATCTTTGATCTTTTGGGAACAGAGTTGGGGCGTCGGGCTGAGGCAGAGACTGACCTCAAAGCACTTGCCCTGTTAGCCTGGTCAGACGCTTTAGTTTATAACCTGCCTCGGGGCAAGCAAATGTCAAGCCAACTCGACCCCAATCGAGTATGGTTTGTGAGTGGGGGAGCAGCCGCCAATTTACCAGTAGGGTCTTGTCTGAGTTCAGAAGCATTGTCTAGCTTACAGGTCAATGGTCATGGTGCAACGCGCTTGGTGGGAATTCCAGAAGCTATTTTCTCTGAGCAAACCGCCAATGACTCGGAAACCCTGGCTGAGCCTACCGATACAATTCCCAGTATACCTCAAGACGATATTCCCCAGGCTCCAGACCGACCGGATCAAGCTCCCGAGACGATTTACACTGGCCAGACTACTCCTACAAAATTCCCCTTTATACGGGGTAAAGGAGCAGTGCAGGAATCCTTGGCTTGTTTCCAAATGCTGAGTAAGTACTTTAAAATTCCTTTCCGGCGAGATAGTATACGGAAGGTGCTAAAAAACCAGCATGCTCGCACCGGTCAAATCTCCCTTCAGCACTGTGGTGCAGTGGCAGAACTGATGGGATTAACTGCCCAACTCGCAACAGTACCAGCTAACGCTATCAAACGTTTACCTACCCCAGCCATGCTGTTGTGGCACGATAGCTTAGCTATTCTCTATGAAGCCAGTGAACGGCAAATAGTGCTGGCGGTGCCACAGCTGGGAATTCAACGGCTTAAACCCAAAGATTTTGAAGAAAACTGGGGAGAAGGCGGGCAGGTACTTCTGTTAAAACCTACCAAAGACACCCCTACCCAGCGGTTTGGTCTGAGTTGGTTTTGGCCTTCTATCGTTCGTTACCGCAAGGTATTGACGGAAGTTTTAATTGCTTCTTTCTTTGTCCAACTGTTGGGTCTAGCCTATCCCTTGATTATCCGGGTACTCATTGACAAAGTGATATCCCAAAACAGTACCGATACCTTGCAAGTACTGGGAATTTTACTGTTGGTGGTGTCGGTTTTTGAGGGGGTTTTAATCACCCTGCGTACCTACCTGTTTGTAGATACGACCAACCGTATCGATATGGCTCTCGGTTCCGAGATTATCGACCACCTGTTGCGCTTACCGTTAAATTATTTCGAGAAACGACCCGTTGGGGAGTTGTCCACTCGGATCAATGAGCTAGAAAATATCCGCCAGTTTTTGACCGGGACAGCCCTAACCGTGGTGTTAGATTCAGTCTTTTCTGTAATCTACATCGTGGTCATGTTCCTCTTTAGTTGGGTGCTGACCCTGGTGACTTTGTCAGTAATCCCTTTGTTCATGCTCCTGACCCTGATCGTTTCCCCAATTGTCCGGCAACAGCTACGCAATAAAGCGGAACGGAATGCTCAAACCCAATCCTATCTAGTGGAGGTATTATCTGGCATTTCCACCGTTAAAGCCCAGAATATTGAATTGCGATCGCGTTGGAAATGGCAAGAGAAATATGCGCGCTATGTTAGTGAAGGCTTCAAGAATGTGCTAACCTCTACCGCTGCTAGTTCTATGAGCACCTTCTTGAACAAACTCTCGGGTTTACTTGTGCTTTGGGTAGGGGTCTATCTAGTACTAGATGGACAATTAAGCTTAGGGGGGTTGATTGCCTTTCGGATTATTGGGGGCTACGTTACCAGTCCCTTGCTGCGTTTAGCCCAACTTTGGCAAAACTTCCAGTCTACAGCCCTATCTCTCGAACGCCTCAGTGACATTGTCGATACACCCAAAGAAGTGGCTGAAGCAGACCAGGGTAATATCCCCTTGCCCTCTATCACGGGAGACATTCGCTATGAAAATCTCTCCTTCCGCTTTGCCAAGAGTGGACCAATGCAACTGAATAACATTAACGTCGAGATTCCAGCTGGTTCATTTGTAGGGATTGTGGGGCAAAGTGGTTCCGGTAAGAGTACCATGACCAAACTTTTGGCTAGACTCTATGGTCCAGAGTCCGGTCGCATCATTGTCGATGGTTACGATATCTCGAAAGTCGAACTCTATTCCCTGCGGCGTCAGATTGGGATTGTGCCTCAGGAAACCCTCTTGTTTGAGGGAACCGTTCAAGAGAATATTGCTCTGACCAATCCTGATGCAGACAGTGAGGAAATTATTCAGGCAGCAAAGATAGCAGTGGCCCACGATTTTATCATGGAATTGCCTTTGGGTTACAATAGCAGCGTTGGCGAAAGGGGTTCAGGTCTTTCCGGGGGACAACGACAGCGTATTGCGATCGCCAGAACGATTTTGCAATCACCCCAGTTAATGATATTAGATGAAGCCACCAGCGCCCTCGATTATGACACCGAGCGGCAAGTGTGTTTAAATCTAGCGGAAGCTTTTCAACAAAGCACGGTATTGTTCATTACCCACCGCCTAGGAACCATTCGCAACGCTGATATCATTTTGATGATGGATCGGGGTTCAATAGTAGAGCAAGGTACTCATGATGAACTGATGGCTCAGAAAGGTCGTTACTATTGCCTCTACATGCAACAAGATGCTCAAATGTAGCTATGAAGGGTGAAGGGTGAAGGATTAACCATGAAGGGTTAAGCATTAAGGATTAAGGGTGAAGGATTAAGTGTGTATTGTCTCGGTATTTGCTATTTGGTTTAACCCTTGGTATCGGATAGACTAGGCTCAAGGATAAAAAAATACTAGTGGTCGGGTAGTTGGTTTTACAGAGGCTATCAAGTGAGAGCGAGAAGTTTTGGCTAACTCCCCCTAAAGTAAGTGATAAAAATGATCAATGAGTCAGTTTTTTATTAGTTACTAAATTTAATTATTCAACCAGATAATTATCTTAACATTCCGAGAAAATCCTTCATTCTTTATTATTTATCCTTCATTCTTTATTATTTATCCTTCATTATTTATTATTTATCCTTCATTATTCATCCTTTCCGAAGTATTAACGAATAGCAGGAGCTAATAACTATGAGCCCATATAATGGCAATGGTAATGGCAATGGTAATGGCAATGGTTCCAAACCAAATCCAAAAATAAACTTAGGTTCTGTGGGTACTATTAGCAAAATGGCAGTTCCTCAAGACACCAGGGACAGACGTCGTGCTTCTAATAGTCACCTCGAATTCGACCAGCCGGTTATTCTAGAACAATCGCCCCATTGGTCTCATGCCATTCTCTGGGCACTGTTGAGTCTAACAACTTTTGGTATGGTGTGGGCTTACTTTGCCAAAATTGACTATGCCGTTCCCGCTCGGGGCAAGCTAGAGCCACAAGGTGCGGTTAAAGAAGTCCAAGCTCCTGTGGGTGGAGTGGTGACAAAAATTCATATTAAGGAAGGAGAGCCGGTTAAAGAAGGGCAATTGCTCCTTTCGTTTGAGCCCAAGGCTACTCAGGCTCAACTCACGTCTCTCAATAAACGCCGTGCTACCTTAATCAGAGAAAACCAGTTTTATCAGGCTGCAATTAGTAATCCTAATTATCCACCTGTACCACCACCAGGTATGGATATACAACTGTCCTCACAACTGCCTTCTCTGATCGCTAGTCGAAACACGCTACTGTCAGAAATTGGACTTTATCGCGCTCAACTTAGTGGAGGTTCTTCTAGGGCTAATCTTAACCCTGAACAACGAATTCGTTTACAATATGGTACTGCTGCACTTGACGCTCGGATCGCTGAACTTGAGAGTAGAATTGGCTCCCTAGAGGAACAGCTGAAACAGAATCAGATTCAACTTGCCAATGGCCGAGACATCCTAACAGTTGAGGAGGGTATTCTGACAGACCTCAGACCCCTGTATGAACAAGGGGGCTTTTCTAAGATTCAGTTCTTGAGGCAGCAAAATGAGGTCAAAAATCGCCAAACTGAGGTAAACGCTAGGATTGAAGAAGAAAAACGCTTGCAAAAAGAAATTGCTGGGGTCAGAGCGAATCTACTCAGTACCATTGCGTCTTCTCAACGAGAACTGGCTGATTTGATGGCCCAGAATAAAGAAAGAATTGATAGCATAAACACCCAAATAGCTAGCATTATCAGTCAATTAAACCAACGCATTGTTGATAACAATAAGCAGATGGCAGAAATTGATAGCCAGTTGCAGCAGGCTCAACTAACCCTAAGCTATCAAGAACTACGAGCTCCTGTTGATGGAACAGTCTTTGATTTGCAACCCTCAACTCCTGGTTTTGTTGCCAATACCACTCAGCCAGTGCTCAAAATTGTTCCCGGTAGCTCTCTGATTGCTAAGGTATATCTTACCAACCGAGACATCGGGTTTGTGGATGAAGGTATGGAAACCGAAGTCAGAGTTGACTCTTTTCCCTTTAGTGAGTTTGGTGATGTAAAAGGTGAGGTACTATCTATTGGTTCTGATGCCCTACCACCGGATCCTGCGGAACTGCGTCAAGACTATACTTTCCCTGCCAAAATTAAATTGGATAAACAGTTCATTCAAGCTTATGGCAAAGAAGTGCAATTGCAATCGGGTATGTCTATCAGTGCCAATATCCGGGTGCGTAAACGAACAGTGATGAGTATTTTCACCGAGATGTTTTTGGATAAGACTGAAAGCTTGACCAAAATGCGTTAGCTATCAGCTATCAGCTATCAGCTATCAGCTATCAGCTATCAGCTATCAGCTATCAGCTATCAGCTCTCAGCTCTCAGCTCTCAGCTCTCAGCTCTCAGCTATCAGCTATCAGCTATCAGCTATCAGCTATCAGCTATCAGCTCTCAGCTATCAGCTATCAGCTATCAGCTATCAGTTTTGTGGCACAGGCTTCTAGCCTGTGCCACAAAGCTGTTCCCGTAGCGTGGCCAACGGCCAAGGGCAAATCCCCACACTTTTCTCGAACTATTAAATTCTCCCGTTCAAGGTTTATTTTAAATAAGCTGATGGCACCTCAAGTAGCTTGCGCGTAGCGCATATGCTGACAGCTGAATGCTGACGGCTGAATGCTTACATGTTTCCCTACCTAAGCGATCGCTCTAGGTGTTGGTTGTTGCTATTGGCGGCAACCACTCCTCAAGATTACGGTTCTACCGACTGCTGAGTTTAAGCACAGATGGGTACATTGATGGAAGTAAAGTACATAAAACTTTACACCAGGGTGATCTCTCACCCACTGCTTAAATTCGGTAAGGTGAACCGGGGATGTTTGAACATTTTACAGATAAAGCGATCAAATCCATCATGCTGGCTCAGGAGGAAACCCGTCGCTTGGGACACAGCCTCGTAGGAACTGAGCAATTGCTGTTGGGTTTGATTGCACAACGAACAGCTGTGGCAGCCAGAGTGCTGAGGGATTTTGGTGTTACCCTCGAAGATGCTCGCTACTCGGTGGAAAACACTGTGGGTAGGGGTTCGAGAATGTTTAGCTCAGAACTCCCTTTCACCCCCAAAGCCAAAGAAGTTTTTCAGCAATCTTTCCAGGAAGCTAAGCAACTTGGACACAACTACATCGATACTGAACATTTGTTGCTAGCTATCATTCAAGACAGGAACAGCGTTGCGACTCAAGTACTGGTAAACCTGGGTGTAGACCTAACAGAATTACGCACCCATGTCATTAGTACGATAGCAGAATTAACAGCAGCAACGACTGCTAAGGGACAAGGTTCCTCGTTTATAGGGAATACTCAAAACCAGAAAGCTACCTTAGAAGAATTTGGGACTAATCTGACCAAGTTAGCTGCAGAGGGCAAACTGGATCCGGTGGTTGGTCGTCAGCAGGAAATCGAGCGGGTGGTGCAGATTTTAGGTCGTCGTAGCAAGAATAACCCGATATTACTGGGGGAACCTGGAGTTGGGAAAACTGCGATCGCAGAAGGTCTAGCCCAACGGATTGTATCTCAAGATGTTCCAGACCTGTTGGCAGACAAACAAGTGATTAGCCTAGATATGGCTTTATTGGTTTCTGGTACTCGCTTCCGGGGAGACTTTGAAGAACGGCTCAAGCAGGTTGTGTCTGAAGTCCAGGAATCTGGGAATATTATCCTAGTAATTGACGAAATTCACACCTTAGTCGGTGCAGGCTCCTTAGAAGGGGGTATGGATGCGGCTAATCTCCTTAAGCCTGCTCTAGCTAGAGGTGAACTCCAGTGTTTGGGAGCTACTACTCTGGATGAATACCGCAAGTATATTGAGAAAGACGCAGCACTAGAACGTCGTTTCCAGCCAGTCATGGTCTCGGAACCCTCTGTAGAGGATACCATTGACATACTCCATGGTTTGCGCTCAACCTACGAGGAGTATCACAAAGTCCAGATTTCCGACCAAGCGTTACTGGCTGCAGCTCAATTGTCAGACCGCTATATCTCGGACCGCTATTTACCCGACAAAGCCATTGACCTGATTGACGAAGCTGGGAGTCGGGTTCACTTGATGCACTCAAAACCTTCCTCAAGGGCTAGAGCAGAATCAGAGTGGGAGAGTGAGGGAATTGAAGGTAAGTTATCCCCATCCCCAACTATTCCGATTGTGGATCAAGAACACATTGCTCAGATTGTAGGGTCTTGGACTGGGATACCGGTCAATAAACTGACGGAATCTGAATCAGCTCTGCTGCTGCACTTGGAAGAAACCTTGCACGAGCGGATCATTGGTCAAGACGAAGCTGTTACTGCTGTGTCTCGGGCAATTCGTCGGGCAAGAGTTGGATTAAAGGATCCCAATCGACCGATTGCTAGCTTTATCTTCTCTGGTCCGACTGGAGTTGGTAAGACAGAACTGGCTAAATCTTTGGCTTCCTACCTGTTTGGGTCAGAAGACAAGATGATTCGTCTTGACATGTCGGAATATATGGAACGCCACACTGTTTCCAAGCTCATTGGTTCTCCCCCAGGGTTTGTGGGTTACGACGAAGGTGGTCAACTTACTGAAGCTGTCCGACGCCAGCCTTACTCGGTGGTACTATTTGACGAAATCGAGAAAGCTCACCCTGACGTTTTCAATGTACTGTTGCAACTGTTAGATGATGGTCGCTTAACCGATGCTAGAGGTCGTACTGTAGATTTCAAGAACACAATATTAATCATGACCTCCAACATCGGTTCTAAAGTGATTGAAAAAGGAGGTAGTGTTTTTGGCTTTGAGTCGTCAAAAACCTATGAGGAGTCTAGGTACAACCAGATCCGCACTCAGGTCAATGAAAATCTGAAAGACTATTTCCGTCCTGAGTTCCTCAACCGCCTTGACGATATAATTGTCTTCCGTCAGCTCAAGAAGAATGAAGTTAAGGAAATTGCGGAAATTCTGCTTCAGGAAATCTCTAGCTCTATACAAGAGAAAGGAATTATCCTGGAAGTCACAGAGGCTTTCAAGGACCACTTAGTCAAAGCAGGCTACGAACCGAGCTATGGTGCTAGACCTCTACGACGGGCAATTATGAGCCTGTTAGAAGATAGCTTAGCCGAAGCCATGCTATCTGGTCAGATTCAAGAGGGGGATACAGCAGTTGTTGATGTGGATGATCACGGTCAGGTCACCGTATTATCTGCAAACGCCCAAAAGAGGCTGCGGCAACCAGTTGGGGTTTGCTAGTGCCAAGGAATGATGCCAAATTTCGTTAAAGCCTGGACTTTAAAGGCTGGATCTGTAGAGGGGTTGCCTGCAATCCCTCTAACATATATCTACATCTACTATAAAAGATACAAAAAGTAGATATATACAGCGCCATAGTTAACCAGGAAAAAGGCTCCTCCTCATGAAGTTAGTTATTCCCGTTGCTCTACCAGAACATTCCTATGATATTGCGATCGCACAACACCTTCCTGATGGCAAGATGACCACAGGTGGCTTAGATGATATTGGGGTTTGGATGAGCCGTCTACAGTTGGGTAAAAAAGTTTTAGTGGTATCTAATCCAGCAATTTTCCGAAGATATGGGGAAAGAGCGATCGCAGCCTTGGAGTTAGTGGGATATCAGGTATCTAGCCTCACCCTGCCTGCTGGTGAACGATACAAAACTGTCAAATCTATCCAAAAGATCTATGATGTTGCCCTAGAAAACCGCCTAGAACGCTCCTCGACTCTAGTGGCATTGGGCGGTGGGGTAATTGGGGATATGACAGGATTTGCAGCTGCTACTTGGCTAAGGGGAATTAATTTCGTCCAGGTCCCCACATCGCTGTTGGCCATGGTTGATGCTTCAGTTGGTGGCAAAACTGGGGTCAATCACCCCAAGGGCAAAAACTTGATTGGTGCCTTCCATCAACCACGATTTGTCTTAATTGACCCCTCGGTCTTAAAAACATTGCCAGCCCGAGAATTGCGAGCAGGGATGGCAGAAGTGATTAAGTATGGGATTATCTGGGATGAAGAGCTATTTGTGAAACTAGAGGAATCAAAGCGACTTGACCAATTGCGTTACCTGAAGAAGGATTTATTAGAAACAATTCTCTCTCGGTCTTGTCAAGCTAAAGCAGATGTGGTCAGTCAGGATGAGAAAGAAGCTGGGATCAGAGCAATTTTGAACTATGGTCACACCATTGGTCATGCCGTAGAAAGCTTAACAGGCTACAAGTTAGTGAATCATGGGGAAGCGGTAGGGATTGGAATGGTAGCGGCAGGCCAGATTGCTGTGGGACTCCAGATGTGGCAGCCAGAAGAGGCCGAACGCCAGGATGCTTTAATCAAAAAAGCTGGACTACCTACTCAGTTACCCAGTGGGCTAGATATTGATGCGATTATTGATACCCTGCAAACGGATAAGAAAGTAAAAGAGGGTAAGGTAAGATTTGTTTTGCCTACCAAGATTGGTGAAGTAACCTTGACAGATCAGGTGCCAACTGATCTGATTAGGGAGGTGCTTAGGCAAATGCAGCTATAGCAAAGGGAATCGGGAGTGGGGAATCGGGAATCGGGAATCGGGAATCGGGAGTGGGGAATCGGGAATCGGGAATCGGGAATCGGGAATCGGGAATCGGGAATCGGGAGTCGCTTACAAGGGTAGGTTTTTGAGAAAGGGGTGAGTAGGTACTTTTATAGCACTACCCATTAAGCTTAGGACATTCCTAAACTCTGAAACTTAGTCATAGCTTACTTCTGACTTCTGACGCAAGAACCTTGCTGACTTGCGCGTAGCGCTATATTACGTATAAATTCCTCAAAATATGTATCACCATACACAATAATTTCCCGGATAATTATCCCCATTTCCCGCTTTTCCCGATTCCCCACTCCCGATTCCCCACTCCCGACTCCCGATTCCCGATTCCCCACTCCCGATTCCCCACTCCCAACTCAAATGTCAAGGTTTGATAACTTGCTCAAAACATCTATCGAAGATGCTATGAAACCATTGAGAACCGGCCAAAGGGTTGACCCCTCATGTCACTCAATTCCTGACTGGGTAAGACTCTCCCCAGGTTACCCTAGGGGGCGGAAAGGATTTGCCCACACCATTATCCATAGCAATTAGGGAAAGTTGATCGAGAAATCGCAAAATTTTGAAAATGAGCTAGGGTAGACATTGGCACCAATCTAGATTTCAATTTAGGGTTAGGTTGCCATTGACACACGAAAATTACCCAAAGCTATGGGCAAAGGGCTTATTGCCCCACGTTAAGGGTGAAATTAACAAAAAAATATGCGACCTTAGCAGTAGTGGCAATTCGTTGTAATTCGGTTCCAGTTGAGAGGCAATATTAATGAGTGATGGTATGGCATTCCTGACGGGGGCTGCCTTTGCCGGAATGGCAGCATTGTTTCTCCTCAAAGGAGGAGGCAATATGGTGGCGAATAACCTTCCCTCTTCCCAACCCTTCCAAATTTCCCCTAACAATCCCTATAATTCCCCTTACACAGATCAACCGCCAAACCAGGCTCTAGCTTCACCGAACTTAAATAATTTAAATAATAATTTAAATAATATGCTCAATGTTGAACAGCAGCGGCGGGACACTGAGCAGCTCAAAGCTATGGTTGAGCAACAACGAGCTGAAACTGAACAGCTCAAAGCCCAACTTCACAATCAGCAGTTACTGCTAGACAATCTAACTGCTCAGGTTGATGCCAGTGTGATCAGGGCTCCTGAGCAACTAATCCCTAATCGTAAAACTACTAATGAAACCGCAAATACCCTCATGTCAGGAATACTTTGGGGACTTGGCGGTATGGCGGTAACCATTGGTGGTGGTGCCGTTGTGATTGGCGGGTTAGCCTTGATATCACGACCACAGCGTCCTCCTCGTACAACTTACGTGGTCCAACACCCCTACTCTAGTGCTCCTCCTTCCCTACCAGCGAGACGGCGCTCTGAGTTTATGTCTCATCAATATGATGATAGACTTTATGACCGGATGGACTACGAATAGATTGTCCAAGTCTACTCATCGTAGTATAGGTCATCCTCAGAGTCTAGGAATTTCAAGGATTTCCCCAAAAGCTGCCACACTAGAGGTGCGATCGCTCCCCCAAGAAGACCAATACCAACGCTAACAGCCAAGACAACACCGATTGGCAGATCAATTGACTCGAAGACTAAAAACTTCACGGATACTTCCGTGATATTTTGGATCGAGAAAATAGCGATCGCGCCAATCCAAATAGCAACTATCAGAGAAGTCAGAAGTAAGCCAAGTTTTATGATCTGGGAATAGTTCATTTTGGTAACTAGTTAATGGTGACTAGTTCGACTCTATTTATTATTTTTTCTAGCACAGTAGCCCATCGAATACCTGATTCTGTCAACAGTAGGTGTAGGGTGGGCAAATAATTTTAGTTTCACCAAAAGTACAGTTATCATCGACATGCAGCCCACCCTACTGACTCTGGTGTAGGGTGGGCAAATAATTATAGTTTCACCAAAAGTACAGTTCTCATCTCCCTTTGCCCACCCTACTGACTGACTATGTCACAATGGCTGGTAAGGATAGCCGGAGGTGAGAGCGATGCCCCAACTACTCGACCAAACCACCGATCAACGCATCGTACATGATGGCAGCTGGGAACAGTTTAAGTTGATCCAGAAGGGCTTTGATGGTTCTCCTGGTGTTCGGCTGTTTTACTTTGATGGGATAATCGAGATTCTGATGCCAGGACGAGAACATGAAATTTTTGCCAGTATCATCGGTTACTTAATCACAACCTTTCTGACGGAAAAGGGTATTTTCTTTCAGCCAACTCGCTCAATGACTCAGGAAAAAGAAGGCGTCGCCTCTGCCCAAGCTGATGAGTCTTACTGCATCGGTAGTGTTAAGCCAATTCCAGATTTGTCCATTGAAGTGGTTTTTAGCAGTGGTGGCATCAGCAAGTTAGAACGTTATCAAGCTTTAGGTGTTCCAGAGGTTTGGTTTTGGGAAGATGGATTACTAAAGCTTTATCATCTTCAAGATGGCAGTTATGTCCCAATTGAGCGTAGCTTGCTACCCGGACTGAGTGAATTGGATCTTGATTGCTTCACACACTGTGTTTTGATGGCGGAAACCGATGCGGGAGAAGCGATTAGAGCGTTTCGTAGGCAGATTTAGGGTAAGCTGTCAGCTGTCAGCTTTCAGCTAAAGCGCTACGCGCACGCTACGCGAACAGCGATGAGTTGGGTAGGGTGGGCTGCGTCATGATAGTTTCACCAAAAGTACAGTAATCATTGACATGCAGCCCACCCTACAAAAGCGATCGCACTAATAACCTTCAACCTCATAACCTTGGCCAAAAGGCCACGCTACGCGAACAACCAACTAACCTTCAACCTGATAACCCAAAAAAAATAGTTCCCTCTAGACTGGCCCCACCACATGGCTGTCGTAAAAGCTAATTATGTTTCCTGAAGGTTCAGAGACATCAAACACACTGTGTATTCGCCCTTCGCGAATTTCGCTCGGTGCATAGCCAGCCTCTTGCAGGGCGACTTGTTGAGCCTTCAAATCATCAACCATCAGATCAAAACTCGCTTGTCCTGGTGCCGCTTCAGGTTTATTTCTAAGCACCAGATGGGTTCCCCCTCTCAACTCAAGCACTGCTAAGTCTGGAAATTCAGCAACCTTAAGCATTCCCACAAACTCGAAGAAGTCGAGAGATTTTTTGAAGTCTGAAACGTTTAACAAGATAGGGGAGGCAAGAGGGGGCGAAATTCCCCCACCTCGTCCAGGTGTTGAAGTTACCGTAAGGATAGTGGAGCCTTAATCAAAAAGTTTTAACCCTTTTATACATAACCGACCAACCATAAAGGCTCCACTATCCTAAGGTTTCGTTTCTGGGATGGATAGCCCCTTCAAATGCCAGAGACCTGTTTCCTTACCCAACTCTCTATATATTCTCCAACGCTTACCCCGGAGTCTTCAGCCGACAATTGCAACCATTTCCAAGTAGTATCTGTTAACCAGATTCCGTGTTGTCTTTTTAGCTCGTCATAATGAGCGGGTGCTCCCCTCATTCTTTTCTGAGGCTTTTTCCTTTTTGTGCTTGACATTTGTATTTACCATCAACTATACTAAAATAATATCAGCCCAAGCACGAAGATTTCAAGGAGGTGGTTTCATTCATGGCGAATCTCAGACATACATTTCGTCTGTATCCTAACAAAACAGCTGCGTCAAAGATGTTTTACGCGAGAAAAATGCACCAGTTGCTTTATAACGCTGGGATAGGCGATCGCCGCTATGAATGGAAAGCAAATAAAAAGTCCATAGGATATCTTGATCAACAAAACTGCTTGCCCGCCTTCAAGGAATGTTGGCCGGAGTACAAGGAGTTATATAGTACTTCCTTGCAAGCGACCCTTAAGAGGGTAGACCTGGCATATAATCGCTTCTTTCTTGGGTTAAGTGAAATTCCCAAATATAAGCCAATTCGGAAATACTCCGGATGGACTTATCCCAGTAAGGCTGGTTGGAAGGCTAATACTGACGGAAAAGATGGAACTTTGACGTTGAATGACCTCGGACTCACTATAAAGATGCGTGGTCAGGCCAAGTTTTGGGGGACACCAACGACTCTAACAATTACGTACAAGTCTAGTGTAAACGCTTGGTATGCTTCAATAACCGTTAAAGTAGAAACCCCCGACACTAAATATGGTTCAGGATCTGACTTAACGTACGAGAAAATCGTAGCCTATGACTTAGGGACTGAAACAGCAATCACAGCTTTCAACGGCAGCGAGTTTGAGGAGATAGCCAACCAGCGTTTTACGAAGACTCTAGAGCCTAAAGTGAAGGCCGCCGGGAAGGAAAAGCGCAGGAAGCAGGCTCCTAATTTCAAAAAAAGTATAAAGGCGTCTAAGCGTTGGAAAAAAGCCAACAAAAAAGAATCCCAACTAAAGAGGAAAGCGGGTAACGCGCGTAAAGATTGGCAACACGTCTTGATGCAGTCGCTCATGGGGGAAACCCCCAAGACCGCGCTGCATCGCAAGGTTACATCAGATTTATCTAGTCGTTATGACATCGGCGTAACCGAGAAGCTCAATACGAAAGGAATGACCCGGAAAGCCAAGAAAGGGTCGAAAAGAAGGAAACAAAAAGCTGGATTAAACAAAGCCATTCTGGATGTAGGATTCGGTACTCTCAATAAAATGCTGACCTACAAAATCGAACTCAAAGGCGGAATTGTTCTTCAACTACCGACTAGACAACTAAAGCCATCTCAGCGTTGTCCAGAATGTGGAAAGGTTCACAAAGACTGGGCTGAACTGTCGAATAGATACCACGTCTGTGATATTTGCGGCTTTGGGTTCGATAGAGACAAGACAAGCGCAATAGTGATGTTCAATGCAGCATTAGGAAAACAGCCGGGGTACGGTGCTGACCTCGATAAACGTGGATTTTCTAGCTCTACTTCAAAGACCAGAAAGCATACTGGATCAATGAAGCAACTGGGAAAGATGAAGCGTCAAAAATCACGCTCTAAGGATGGGGTAGCTGACACCCCGTCCTGGCCGTAGGCCACGCTACGCGAACGAACAGGGCGGGGTAGTTCATGCTAACATGCCCAATCCAAATAGGAGGGCGTTGATCTGACTGTGGATTATTTGGAGTCATGGTTCTTACTCTAAAACGGTTGGATATTGTTCAAATTTCTGTGAAGTAAGCATTCAGCTGTCAGGTGTCAGCTAATGGGCTATGCGCACGCTACGCGAACAGTTGGGTAGGGTGGGCTGCGTCATGATCGTTTCTACAAAAGTACAGTAATCATCGACCTTTGCCCACCCGACAAAAGCGATTACGCACCGACGCACGCTAAGCGATCGCACTTTCTATTCTTATTAATCTATCAATCTTAAATTCTCCTCTTATTAATCTATCAATCTTAAATTCTCCCGTTTGCCCATTGCGCACCGGCCCACGCTACGCTGGGTTTATTTTAAGCTGACGGCTGACAGCTGACAGCTGACTGCTTACATAACCTTCAACCAACTAACCTTCAACCTGATAACCTTCAACCTGATAACCTTCAACCTGATAACCTTCAACCTGATAACCTTCAACCAACTAACCTTCAACCAACTAACCTTCAACCAACTAACCTTCAACCAACTAACCAAAAAAAATAGCCGCAGAAATACTTTCCACGGCTAGGAATTTTCGCTTATGCACTCAATTTTCTCACCTATCTGTTCGCGTCGCAAACAGACCGGAGCCTTTGTCCGTAAGCATTCAGCTATCAGCTATCAGCATTCAGTAGTGGTGTCGGGTGGGCAAATAATCATAGTTTCACCATTTGTACAGTTATCATTGATATTTGTCCACCCTACAAAGCTATCTGTTCGCTATCAGCATTCAGTAGTGGTGTAGGGTGGGCAAATAATCATAGTTTCACCATTTGTACAGTTATCATCGACCTTTGCCCACCCTACAAAGCGCGATATTTCTACTGACGGCTGACGGCTGACGGCTGACGGCTAACCTTTGGCCAGGGGGGAAACCCCCCCAGAAATTTAAGGTCTTAACGCCAAATCCAATATCTGATCATAATCGTAATAAATTCTCCTGGATTTCCCGTCGGCTGAAGAGGACCCCAGTCAGTAAGTTGAGCGTAGCCCAAGCCATTAAGGATATACACGGTATGGGTTATTTGCTGGCGAGACCCTTTTAAAATGTACGGAACAACGAATCCGTTTGAATTATCGTTTGAATTTGGCTGAGAGTTTTGAGGCATAGTCGAATAATTGTTTTTAGTTTTATAAATATAATCATAATGATTACAAATTAATGTGTCAAGGGTTTTTAGATTTTTTTTTGTTGAGGGTTAATTGAAAGAAAGGTAAGCTATCAGCTATCAGCAAAATGCTTAAAATTTTGCTCGTTCGCGTAGCGTGCGCCGAAGCGCAAATGGTATAATTTAATGGGTTTAAATTTGGATATCTTATGAATAATATTTGGAAATTTTGTAGGGTGCGTTAGGCGGTTTGGGTGAGAAGATTATATGATATAACCAAGCGTTGAAGCCGTAACGCACCGTGGTATTGGTTGAGAATGGTTTGGTTTCAATTTGGATATAGGATGAATATAATTTTGGGATTTTGTAGGGTGCGTTAGGCGGTTTGGTTGAGAAGATTAGATGATATAACCAAGGGTTGAAGCCGTAACGCACCATGGTATTGGTAAAGAATGGTTTGGTTTCAATTTGGATATAGGATGAATATAATTTTGGGATTTTGTAGGGTGCGTTAGGCGGTTTGGTTGAGAAGATTATATGATATAACCAAGCGTTGAAGCCGTAACGCACCATGGTATATGTTAAGAATGGTTTGGTTTCAATTTGAATATATTGTATATAGATGGTGCGTTACATTTTATTAACGCACCCTACAAGAGCGATCGCACCAAAATGAGTTAAGCTAGCATCAACACAAAATTTCAAGCAACAACAGAGGCGATCGCACTTCAATTGAAAGTTCAAAATTAAAAATTAAAAATTAGGGAAGAAAATATTTAAGTGGGGTAGGGTGGGCAAATCATGAGACTTTGTCCATATGCTCCGTGAGCATGTATATTTGCCCACCCTACAAGAGCGATCGCACTACAAGAGCGATCGCACTAATAACCTTCAACCTGATCATCTTCAACCTGATCACCTTCAAGCAACTAACCAAAAAAAAAATAGGTGTAGGGTGGGCAAATAATAATAGTTTCACCATTTGTACAGTTATCATCGACCTTTGCCCACCCTACAAAAGCGATCGCACTAAGCTATTTGAGGGGCTCCAATTTTCTCCTTAAGCTTTTCATATATTTTATTGGCCGTAGATGAGAAGTTTCTATTTTTTTCATTTGCACCTTCTGAAAGTTGGAATATCATGTAGGCAAAGTTCTCCGCTACCTGATCTCCAACGTTAGCCCACTCGTATATACTGACGATTTGATTTTCCTTCTCACGTTTATCATATAAATTTACCGGTACTGTACTATATTTAAAATCGCTATAGTAGAGTGACTTGTATATATACCTTTCATTTGTATTATCACTATTATTTTGGTTCGGTTTGAGCTTTTGGCGTTTGTCTTTATCTTTGACATGGTCTTCTACTGTTGGGATATCTGCTATCATGAGATTATCTGCATCTTGAAATTTTTCTTTGATTTCATCTAAGGTTCTGTAATGGATAAAATACATGGGCCTCTCCTCGATAGTGGGATTTCGGGAAATGGTAAGGGCATGGTCTACCAAATGGCCTAGCTCATGGATTATTGTTGTTTTAAATAACTTATAGTTTGCCAATCCCTGTCCTTCTTTTGTTGTTCCTTCATGTGTTGTGCGCAATTCTTCGGCCTCGTTAGACTTATAATTTACTGTTATGAAGGTTTCTCCTTCTCGGCTTTTTCCATTTGTCTTTTCGTCTTCTTTTGTGGTTATTACTACCTTAGTGAAATATCTATTGTCTGCTAAATATCTGAGTAACCCGTTCCACCCGTCCTCCACTGTTTGAAAAGCATCGTTCGTTGCTGTTTTGATAGTTTCAACTTGATCGTAGTCATCTGTGAAAATATGATAAGATATTCTGTTGTCAATCCCGCACTCCCTTACGTGTTTGGCCGGTAATTTAAAAACCTTTCTTACCCAGTTGAACGAGACGGCCTGTACTTCCCTTCCATTTCTTTGAGCGTCCAGGTGGGGTTTCGAGTAGATTCTGGGGTGCAAGCTCTTCCCAGGAAAGGGCTCGGGTCTGTTTGCCCGTGTTAGACCGGACTCCGGCACCGGCTGATCCGCGCGCAGGCATATCGGCCAAACTGCGCCCTTTGGGTGGTGTTTTTTGCCTTGGTTCTTGTTGGCCGCTTTCGCACCCATCACATCGGATTCTTTCTCCAACCCTGCATCGTCGTTGATTTCCACACCATCGGTCTGCTTAGTCGGTTTTACCCTTCCCTGCTTCTGCTGCACCACATGCCAAGCCTCATGGGCCAAATGCTTCTCCTGCCCCGGCCCCACATGAATATCCGTCCCCTGTGTATAGGCCAGTGCCTGCAACTGTGCCGGTTTCTGCGAGTTGTAATGTACCCTCACATCATCCATCGAGTAACCCGAGAGGTTTTCAACGCCTGCTTTGAGGCGATCAGGCAAGCCAGTTTTGTTTTGATTATCACTCCTCGATGCCCTCAAGCTTTCGCCAGTTATCACCGTATCCCCCGTCAACGGTTGTGCTCTCCGCTGCACCATAATCCTTTTCGGCTGCATTACCTGATGCCCACCGACCTTCGCCCCTTCCTGGTTTTTATCAACCGGCAGTCCTATCCTTAGCTTTGCTTGCAGCCCCTTTTCATACCATGCTGTGTCGGGCACGTATTGTCCTGATTCTAAGGTGCGCATCACATTAGCACTCATACTTCCCCATTCCCCGACCGCCTCTTCGGCGTTCCACTCCCTTTCCTCGGCTTCCAATATTTCTCTATAACCAATCACTCTGGAGTCTTTCTTTTTTTGAGCAATTGTCCTAGAGGTAGAGTGAGAATATTTCGGTTTATAGGTATGAGTAGTGCGCATAGCAAGTTCCTTTTTCCTTGGTAAGTATTCTGCTATCAGCTGTCAGCCGTCAGCTAATCAATGGGAGGTAGTAAACAAGCTGGGGGGTGCTGGTACGGCTGGTTGAAAATCCCTGCTCGTTTTACACTATCCCTACCGTGCCGTAAACCGGCGTCGAAGGTTGACGCATCCCCCAATCAGCTGATATCTGTTCGCGTTGCGTGCGCGTAGCGCATTAGCTGACGGCTGAATGCTTACATCCCCTGTACCCTTGAAGAAAACAATATCAGGCGTAGGGTGGGCAAATTCTGTGAATCTGACCATCAGTACCGTTATCCTGTGCATTTGCTACAAGGCGTAGGGTGGGCAAATTCTGTGAATCTGACCATTAGATCAGGAATACTGTCGATTTGCCCACCCTACAAAAGACTTTTTTTGGGGAATCCTTTGGGCTTCATGAATATACAAATGCTAAGCCAGGTTAAACCAAGAATTACTTACTCGCACCGTATAAGAAACAATTATTAACAACAATTCTTCTATAGCAAAGGGAGTCGGGAGTCGGGAATCGGGAGTCGGGAATCGGGAGTCGGGAATCGGGGTAGGGTGGGCAAATACCTTTCCTCTGACCAAATCCTCTGGATTCGAGTCAATTTGCCCACCCTACAAGTGCTTTCGAATGGTCAACTGCCGGGTTTCGATGGTACATTAGCTGCAACAGTATTTATTGTGATCAGTGATCGACACCCCCGGTCGCCATCTACTATTGGAAATTGTATATTTACTTGGAGTGGTAAGCCATGGTGAGGCAGATTGAAACCCTATCGAGATCAGCTCTGCAAACGGAAGTATCTCACTTGCGGGAAGAGTTGCAGCTTAGAGACCAGTTAGTGCAGCAGCTGTCTCAAGAACTATTCCGCTTGGTGAAGGGGAATGCTAACTTCAAACCACCCCAAGAGGTGTCTGAGCGCCACAAGGCTCAGATGGTGGTCTTGCGCGAACAGTTGCACGATGTGGAGCAGCAGGTGGAATTTTATCAACAGCAAATTGCCACCCGTGACACGGAAATTAAGCAATTGCGGGATAATGTAGAAGAATTAACCGAGCGCTCCCGTCAGCTAGAACAAGTGGTTCAAGAGCTACCAAAAATTTATCACCAGAAGTTTTCGGAACGGATGGCACCAGTTAAGGAGAAGGTGACCATGTTACAGCGGGAAAACCGACAACTCCACGCAGAACTCCAGAGTGTCAGTTACCGACTAGCGGTCAGAAGCCGCAATATCACCCGCGTTGATCTACCGAGCTTCAATCGTCAGAATGGTAGTCCAATCCCAACGTTTGGTAGTGTGTAACAGCCTTTGGGTTAGGGGTGCGTCAACTGGATGGTTGAAGGTTAGTTAGTTGAAGGTTGAAGGTTGGGTTGTGGAAGGTTGAAGGTTAGATGGTTGAAGGTTGAAGGTTAGATGGTTGAAGGTTGAAGGTTAGATGGTTGAAGGTTGAAGATTAGTTGCGTAGGGTGCGTTAGGGGGGGCATGCCTTCATTTTCCGCCTCGTAGCCACTGTATAGATAGCCCGCCCCGTAACGCACCACCGGGTCACACTGCAATAATAAGATCTACCCGTTTGTGGAAGGTTGTTCGCCCTTGGCGTTCGGTTAGGGTAGGTTGGTTTGTGGAAGGTTGTTCGCCCTTGGCGTTCGGTTAGGGTAGGTTAGTTTGTTGTTGGCCTTAGGCGTTCGGTTAGGGTAGGTTAGCAACAGTTAACATTCGGGAAAACTTTCAACAACAAATGGGGAAAACTTGGGGAGAACTTGGGGAAAACTTTCAACTTTTACTCTGTCTTCGAGTTCCTAACTTGTCAACTTGCTAACTTGTTAACTTGCTAACCCTTCGACTTGGCAACCCTTCGACTTGACCACCCCATATCATGAGCTATTGTCTTAATCCTAAATGCCAAAATCCCCAAAATCCCAATCAGGCCAGGTTTTGTGCCTATTGTGGAACTAGATTACGATTAGGCGGACGCTTCCGTGCTCTGAAGCTAATTAGTATTGGTGGTATGGGGCGCACCTTTCTGGGGGTGGATGAGGCAGATGATAGCAATAGTAAGTGTATCATCAAACAGTTATCCTTACAACAGCAGGATACCAACAATGCTCAGAAAGCGGCTGAGTCTTTCCGCCAAGAAGCTACTAGGCTGCAAGTGCTGGGACAACATCCTCAGATTCCGGAACTTCTGGCCTATTTTGAGGCGGATCACCAATTAGGTATCGCAGGAGAACCTGCTTTAGTCCACAGGTATATCGAGGGGCAAAGCTTAGCCACAGAACTGGAAACGGAAGGGACCTTTAGGGAAAACCAGGTTCGGCAAGTCCTGATTGAATTGCTGCCAGTGCTGCGCTTTATCCATAGTCATCAGGTAATTCATCGGGATATTAATCCCCACAATATCATTCGTCGCCCTCCTCCTGAGTCCTCTTTGTCCCACTTACCAACACAAAAAACCAGGAAGAGGTTTTATTCTTGGGGGGGAAGGGGGAGCGAACTGTTTCTGGTGGATTTCAGTGCTGCTAAGCTGACTACAAAAACTGTGCTAGCACGAACGGGAACTATGATTGGCTCTGCGGCTTACACGGCTTCGGAACAGTTGATGGGAAAAGCGATCGCAACCAGTGATTTGTTCAGTTTAGGGGTTACCTGTATTCATCTGCTTACCAATGTTCACCCCTTTGATATGTTTAATAGTCTAGAAGGGAAGTGGGTTTGGGTCGATTACCTCAGGCAACCTGTGAGTGATCCGCTTATTCGCATCCTCAACAAAATGGTAGAGAATTTACCAAACCAACGCTACCAATCAGCTACTCAAGTCCTCGGAGCACTTGGTTTACCAGAGGATTTCGCTGCTATACCAGTAACGTCTTTATCTACAACAGTTCCCCCTAAATTTGATACTCCTACTTGGAAATGTATACATACTTTTTCCGAAGAGTCTAGTGGAATTAATTCTATCGCCTTTAGCCCTAATGGAGAAACTCTAGTTAGTGGTAGTACAGATAAAAATATCACGATCTTTAACTGGCAAGCTAAAACAGTGGTGGCTAAACTTTCAGGACATTTAAATGTGATTGAAGCGGTTGGGTTTAGTCCAGATGGAGAAATTATTGCTAGTAGCAGTTGGGATAATACCATTAAACTATGGCATGGGGATACGGGAAATTTAATCCATACCCTTTGTGGACATTCTGCTTGGGTGAAGTGTCTGGCAATTAGTCACAATGGGCAACTTATAGCTAGCGGTAGTGCGGATCAGACTATTAAGCTTTGGTTGCTGAAGAAGGCATCATTACAGACAACTTTGTTTGGCCATTTAGGAACAGTTAACGCAGTTGCTATTAGTAAACATGGACAACTGCTAGCTAGTGGTAGTGCTGACAAAACCATTAAGCTTTGGAATTTAGTAACTGGTAAGCTCGCCGCAACCATTACTGGACATTCGGCATCGGTAGAGTCACTCACCTTTAGCCCTAGTGGTCAAATCTTAATTAGTGGCAGTGCTGATAAAACCATTAAGATTTGGTTGCTGAAGAGGGATCGGTATTTACAAATACCAAAGAAACCGTTGGTTACTCTGACCGGACATGGGAATGCTGTTAAATCTATTGCTATTAGCCCTCAAGGGAATACGTTAATTAGTGGTAGCGCCGATAAGACTGTCAAAATCTGGCATCCTGGTAGTGGTGAATTGCTCTATACTCTCACCGATCATTTAGGCGCTGTCACTACAGTTGCTATTAGCCATGATGGTGCTACCATTGCTAGTAGTTCTCAAGATAATACTATTAAGATTTGGCAGTTTGAGTGATTGGGAGAAAGGGAACAGGGAATAGGGAATAGGGAATAGGGAATAGGGAATAGGGAGCAGGGAGCAGGCAATAGGCAATAGGCAATAGGCAATAGGCAATAGGCAATAGGCAATAGGCAAGAGGGAAAAAAACCTGTGTACCTCATAGGCGTAGGGTGTGTTAGGGACGGGCTTGCCCTCATTTTCTCAATAGCCAGTGTTGGGAGAGTCCGTCCGATTGTAACGGGCAAGATGCCCGTTCCACCCACCGGGTCAAACAGCTTTGATCAGATGCACCCGATTAAACCAATGCTTACCTGTTGTCTTGATGCAGTCGCTCATGGGGGAAACCACGGCAGTTGCTCATGGGGGAAACCCCCTTTGGCGGCACTGCCTCCCCAAGACCGCGCTGCATCGCTTATTCAAAAGCTGACGGCTGACGGCTGATAGCTGATAGCTAACAATCTATAATTGTTTCCGACGTTTTAAGGTTGAGGTAAAAAGCCACCCTCCTAGACCCAACATTCCCATCAATGTTGTTGGTTCAGGAACAAGTGTATAGGTGACAGTTCCACTTCCGAGAACGGGCTGGCGCGGCTCGTCTTCTGGAGTATAGAAGGTAGGATCGAAACCGTCAGTGAAATCACCATTAGAAAAGCGGAAAAAATCTCCAGGGAAGTCACCAACGGCGGTAAAAGGATGATAAACTACATCGTAATCTAGCCCCAGTAATTCTCCGTTTAGGAAATTGACAGTTGGGAAGTCTGGGAAACGCTCGTCGTCCTCTTCATTAATTCGAGGATCACTAAATAGGGTAACTAACAAACCATCGTCAACTCCTAAACTCTCAGCTCCCACCTTAGTCAAACTTGAATCGTCAAAGGTAAACTCACCGTTGTAATAATCAGGATTGGGGGCAATATCGAGTTCAGGAGAGCCAGTCAGGAAAAAGCTCTTTTCCAGATTCACTGTGAAATTATATTTGACAGTTGCTGCTTCAACGGAGTTAATTCCGACTACCCCTAAGCTTAAGCTACCGCCAACGATCGCTGCTGCTACTTTAGTTAAAGTCTTGATTGTCATTGTTATTCTCCTAGTACAAGAAAAAATACACAATAAATTTCACCTCTTTTCCAGCTAAGAGGGAAGCACCCGATGCCTGGATATGTAGATTTATAGCGCTACGCTTAGCGTCAGAAGTCAGAAGTCAGAAGTCAGAAGTAAGCTATTACTTACGTTTCGGAGTTTAGTAAACTTTTGCCTCTTGCCTCTTGCCTCTTGCCTTGCGTGTAGCGCTATATTGTTTCCGACGCTGTAAGGTTGAGGAGAAAAGCCACCCTCCCAGACCCAACACTCCTATCAATGTTGTTGGTTCAGGAACCGCAGAAACTTTGGCAAATTGTCCTGTTGTTTCTAAGTCAGTTAGTCGATCAATATAGGTGTCACCAACCTTGCCCGTATCAATCAGTTCCTGGGTGGTTCGAGTCGGAAACGCAATATCTTCATGGCTACTAAAACCGATAGGAAAACCAAACTCATCCAACCAATCATCTACATGGACGTGAGGGGTACTACTTTGGGGTGGTTTTGACCAGAAGGTTAAACCATCGCTTCTGGAGCCATCTCCAATGTTGATTCCATCTGGGTCAAAGTAAGTCCCCGATTGGAGTATTTGCTTTGTTTGAGTATCAAAATTGAAGTTAACGCCTGGATCCAAATGATTATCGGTATAGCTTCTCAAAAAATTGCCTTGAGGATCAAAAAATGAGACAGTCAGAGAATCTAAGTCACTGGTCCTGACGATTCCATCGGTGTAACTTTGGGTTTCGTCATAGCTAAATAAACCGGTAACGCTAAAGCCAGCAATTTGACCTGTCCAATCAAATCCAAAGGTAATTGCCTCAGCTACGGTAGGGATAACGATACTTAATGCTGTACTTACAGTGATAAGGGCTGTCTTGAAATAGCGAGACATAAGTTTAAATCTTCTAGAATCAAATGATATGCTTTCGGCAGAAGGAGTTAGTAGTCAATAGTTAAATTTAGTAGTTGCTAAACTCAAACTTACGAAGGATTTATGAGTAAACATTTTTAACTCCTTCTTTTAAAATTATTATTATTTGAAAAAAAAATTGCCTTTTAAAACATAAAATGCTCCTATAAAACCCAATGTTAAAAGCCCCAAAATTGAATTAAATTCAGAAACTTGAAGCAGCTCAATAAATCGGGTATAGCATTATTGGGTAAGGGTAACCATTCAGCTAATTTGCTACAGATGGTGCTTTTGAATGAATAAAATGGGTAAGCATTCGTTTAACCTGAGTTACGTCGTCACAGCGTCGTTCGCACAGCGTGGTCATTCGCTTAGCGTGGCCAAAAGGCCAAGGCCAAAGGCTGTGACACAAAGCACCTCAAGTAGCGTGGCCTTGGCTTTTGGCTTTTGGCCAACGCCTGAATGCTTACTACCAAATAGCGGACGAGAAAAAAATGTAGGCATTGTGTTGAACTGCTCTAAATCTCGAATGCCTCCTTATTAATAGTTTTTATCAATTAACGCCGATTTTAATCTATCAAGATTTTTAATAAAACTCAACCCTCAACTATGAAGATAATATAAAAATATTATAAAGATAAGATGAAGATAGCTTGAAAATTTAAACTGATACACCTCAGAGGGTCAAAATGTAATTTTTATGTGATATAATTAAAGTTTATGAGTTAAAGCTTAGGGTAAAATTACCAGTAATCATCTGTTGCTAGAAACGATTTAATCAGGTTTTCAGCCTGATTGTTGAGGGCGACTTGCTCTGGTTTGAGCTCACTTTCTTTAGGGTAGAATCCCTATCACCGAACACCCATCACTTAACCCCTGTCTACTTTTCAGCCTTATTGTCACCTGATCAGCTGATCTACCTAGGCTTGCTGCCCTCAATCCTTCCTCAAACCCTTAAGTAACCAAACGTCAGGGCAGAAAAATTTTGCTATTTGTTGACCGATCTTGACTATAAGATTCATCAATTATTAATAACTTATTTCAATTAGTGACTAGTTTTGGAATAGGGAATAGGGAATAGGGAATAGGGAGCAGGGACTTCGGAGCAGGGAATAGGAAAGAGATCCAAAGAATTTTTAATGTTGTGATAAATTAGCACCATTGTTCATAACCTATTTATATAGGGCTTCTCATAGCTATGAGGTACACAGGATTTTTTTCCTGATCTGAAGTTCCCTATTCTCTCTTCCCTACTCCCTGCTCCCTAACTTTGGAGTTAAACTGCATCTATGGACAGACTCCGATCACCCTTATGGAAATTACCATTCAACTCCCCGATGAAATCGCTAGTCAACTCCAAGTAGGTGACCTCTCCCGCAGAATCCTTGAACTGATTGTGGCTGATCGCTATCGTCAAGGTCAGCTTGGTGCTGCCCAAGTCCGCAGAATCCTTAACTTTTCTTCTCGCTGGGAAACCTACCAATTCCTCAAGCAGGAAAAAGCTTACCTTCCCTACACCGAAGCTGACCTAGAGCAAGATAGCCAAACCCTCGACAATCTATTTGCCAACCCTGGATGATCGTTGTTTCTAATACTTCCCCGATTAACTACCTAATCCTGATTGGGCAGATTAACCTGCTACCCCAACTGTTTGGGCAAATCATTATTCCCCAAGCAGTGTATGATGAGCTATCAGATGTGGCTGCCCCACCACCTGTGCAAACTTGGATTGCCACCCCACCCCCTTGGCTTAAAATTAGACCCGTTAGCCTATCTTCCGATTCAGTTCTAGATTTACTAGACCCCGGAGAACTGGCAGCTATTCTTTTAGCTCAAGAACTCACAGCAGATTTAATTTTGCTAGATGATATGAAGGCAAGGCGCATAGCAAAAGAACGAGGATTAACCATCACAGGTATTTTGGGAATTTTAGACCGGGCAGCTACTATGAAACTTATCAATTTACCTGTTGTTGTCGATAATCTTAAAAATACATCGTTTTGGGCATCGGAAAGTTTATTTGAAAAGCTTTTAGATAAGCATTCCTAAAAAACATGACAACGTCTCTTATAAATCCTAATCAAGATTTCGCTCTATGGGCTGTGCTGCTGTCAGCAGCAACAATTGGATTCTGGGCAGAACGAACTCCTTGGGGAGCTAAACTATCTGGGGCTGTTGTCACCATTTTGGTAACGTTCATCCTATCTAATCTTAGGATTATCCCACCGGATGCTCCCGCCTATGGTGTGGTCTGGTCTTACTTAGTTCCATTAGCTATTCCTTTACTACTATTCCAAGCTGACTTGTTTCGGATTGTGCGGGAGGCTGGACCTACTTTAATTGCCTATGGAATTGGTGCAGTGGGAACAATCTTAGGCACAGTAGTTGCTTACTATCTCATTCCTTTAGGAGAGGAAGGTTGGAAGTTGGCAGCAATTTTTTGTGCTACTTATATTGGTGGTTCTGTTAATTTTGCGGCAACCGCTGAAAGCACTGGATTAAGAGCAGGAGATTTACTGAGTGCCGGGGTAGCAGCAGATAATTTAGTGATGACCTTGTACTTTTTAGTGCTGTTTACTTTACCTTCCATTAAGTGGCTACGGGGAATTTTCCCTACCCAGCGTTCCCATGATAATTCTAATTCTAGTCAGTTTAGTGTCTTTGATTCCCAGTCTCGACAAGAACTGTCTGTTATCAAGATAAGTTTCGCATTAGCCATTAGTATGATTGCTTGTGCTGTCGGTTATGGTCTCGCTAGCTGGTTGGGCTTCAACAAAGGGGGAATTTTGGTAGTAACAGTTTTAATAGTAATGCTAGCGACAGTATTCCCAAGTTATTTGGGTAGGATAACGGCTGCAGAAAAAATTGGCTATCTGCTGATGCAGGTATTTTTTGCTGTAATTGGAGCCAGCGCTAATGTGGAAATAGTGCTACGAGTGGGATCAGTTCTTTGAACTCTCCACGGGTTGAAACCGCGTGGATTCTAAACGGATATCACTTCGCGGGTTGAAACCGCGCTCCGTGATGCCGCTTCACGATACGATCTAGAGAGAGAGTCTAGTTTGTATCGTTGGGGCAGGTTCAATACTGCCCTTCCGACCTCGGCTAAAGAAAACTCTAGCTGTGTCGCTACTTTTCTAAGGATGTTGGCCGCACCGTTGCAATCTGAATTGATTAATTCACCTTTTCCAGATCTGTAAAGCCCACGTCTAATTCTTCTTCCTGTCTCTTTCCACCCCTCGGGTTTTCCACCAAGTGTAGGCAAAAAATCACGATCTAAAAAACTAGCTTTGCTTGTATAGCTTTCTTCTGTTTCAACGAATTTAATTCCATGCTCAATACATAACTGTTCTATTCGGTTTTTTAATTTAGCCGTGGGTATTTGAACAAAATTCTGATTGTTCCTTTTTCCAATATTGATACTGTCTTTATTGCGTTGGTTCCAGCCGAAGACTATTGTACTGACTTCATTCCTTAAACACCAGTTAACTATAAATCTAGCTCCTTTGTTTATGTTGTCTCGCATTTGTATATTGCGCTTTTCGGTTAGGCTCGCAAGCTCATCGTCCCAATAGCTTTGCTCCTTCCCTTTCTTTAAACTAGCCACACGCTTGTTATAACGCTGGTTCTGAGACTTGACTTTTCTTCCATCTAAGATAAAGGATTTCCCCGTAGTAGAAACACAGGTTAGCCAGTTATTTACCCCAGGGTCTATACCTAATACTTTGTCTGTTTTCTGAACCTGTTCGGGAGTTGATCTTTCGTAAACAAAATCTATGTACAAGCACCCATTCCTGGGGACAAAGCGATACTCTTTAATTGACCCAAAGTCAATATTGGAAGGCATCGGAAGCATGAAATTATCTATCCCAAACCAAGCCTTTATTTGTTTCCCTAAGGTAAATTTTAACTGTCCCTTAACTTGTTTTACCCATCTAGCAGGGTAACTAACAACGGCTAGCCCTCCCTTTTTCCTGTAAGTGGGAACTCTAGGCTTGTTAGATAATTGACCTTTTTTGTACAGCTTGCTTAAAGCTTTATAAGATTTGAACGACTCAATTACTCCATGCAGTGTCTGCTGAGCACAAGCTGACCTCATTGCTTTAAAGTGAGGATTTGTCTTCATTATCTTGTCTAATTCAGCATTTGTAAGGTATTTACCAGCTTTAAACAAAATCTGACGACAATAGTAAATTCCACAATTGGTCAATTTATTCGCTTCTGAGCAAATGAATTCTAATATTGCTCTATTTTCAGGCGTAGTACTTATTAAATGCTGTTGACAACCGTACATGCTGCATCGACCTTTTAGCTGTGTTATTCTAATAATATACCCTGGAAATTAGGATGTCAACAAAATGTCGAAAGAAAACAAAAGAAAAGTGGGAAGACCCAGCCTTCATGGTGTCAGGAAAAAGTCATATAGCGTGATGGCCACAGAGACGGCTTGGAATGGAGTGAAAGAGATGGCGAAGACCTCTGGTTTGAGTCTCTCTGAATTTATTGAGACTTTAGGACGAACTAAGCAGCTTCCTTAATACGAGAGCCGGGATCAATCCCGGCTCGCTCCACGCCCACCCAATAAATTAGGTGGCTAACCCTCGCTTATTACTTTCTTGTTTATTTTTGCTGGATTAATTCTCGCCATCCATTTGTTAGTGCTACTGGGAGTTGGGCGATTGCTGGGTTTGGATTTAGCTGAATTAGTAATTGCGTCCAATGCTAATATGGGTGGGCCAACTACAGCAGCGGCTATGGCGACAGCACGGCAGTGGGATAAGCTAGTTACTCCAGCGATTCTTTGCGGTACTCTGGGTTATGCAGTAGCTACGTTTATTGGTGTCGGGTTAGGTAATTTTCTGCGGTCTTTGGGTTGATATTGAATTTTGAAATTGGGTGAGGTACTTACGCCGGTGGATTTTAGGGAGCAGGGAGCAGGGAGCAGGGAGCAGGGAGCAGGGAAGTCGGAAGTGGTAAAAAATACTGTTTACCTCATAGCTATGAAAAACGCTATATCGCATTTTCCTAGGTTTTGGAAATATTTCCGGATCTAGGTACAACTCCCTTGGATTCAGAAATAGTAGATGCACCCTGACTAATCCCTCAGCTACCCGCTGGGGTTTTTTGTTGATCTTGAACGTAGATATAAGGGAATTAACCAGAAGCAGAGGAATTTGGGAAAATACCAAGGCCGTATAGTATCACAAAACCCAAGGCAATTTAGCAGAAGAATTCCAGGTTTTCTCCCAAGGCTCACCACCAACTTCTAATCCACATAAATTACTTTCAGCTATCAAAATCGGTTCAACGTTATCCCCACGTCGTTGTTTAAGTTCCAACTTCAGGTGACCTTGCATAGTATCTCGGCAAATGAAATCTAAGCCCTTTTCCGTGGGAGCTCGTAGAAGTGTACCAGCATAGTCAGTTGTACCAGTTAACTCTACTTCATACTCACCATTGCGCCCTTGCATCTGCCAATTTCCCCAAGGCTTGATCTGCCAGCTTACTTCTGAATTCCAGGGGACGAATTCATAAAATTTACCTTCGTAGTGAATGCCAATCAAAGCAGCTGCTTCTGCCAAGCCCATTACTTCCCGTCTACCACCACCAGCAGTCAGAGCCAGGTCTGGTTGATCGGTAAAACTGTTGCAATTGAGCCAAAACCACTTCTTAGGAAAAGCACGACCCCAATTTTTTTCCCCATAGGCCGGGACATTGGTAAAGTCATATAGCCTACCATTCCAATCAATCCAGCCAGTGGCTAAACCGTGGGCCATCAAGATTTGCCATCCTGGTTCAAATATCTGTAAAAACGAAAGCCAGCCAGCGGTTGATTGCTGGGCTTTTCCCAGATCTCCCCAGCCATAAATCGGTTTAATTTCATAGCGCCAATCACAATAGCCTCCGCTGGCTGGGTCCCGAATAAACCCTTGATTCAAGGTAGCTGTAGCCTGATATCCTTCCTTGATTTGATACTCAAATTTATCGGGGTTAAGGTATTGAGGAGTAATTTGTAATTTAGTTTTACCCCAATGTCCTAGACCTAAGGATTCCGATGACCCCCAAAACTCTTCCGGATGGGGAAAGGTACGACACAGATACTGATCATCAGGGCCTAGAATTTGGGCTGAACCACCACTATAGGGTTGACCACCAATGGGGTCTTCAATGGAATACATAAACGCAAAGGTCTGACCACAATTCGGTAAAGTCACCCGATAGTACCAACCTTCAAAAAAGCGTCCGCTCTTACCGTCCCAGTGATATCCGCTGTGGGGTGTTTGAAAAGGATCTGTCATAGACTAGGGTTTGGTTCGATTGAATTTTGATAGTCTCAGCTTAGGGAGAAACAGGATTTTGCCATTAATTCTTAGGCGTTGCTGAATCAGGGTCTGATTTGAGGAGTTGCGTTCCCGGGAGTAATAGCATCACATTTCTCGCCAGATAATCAACCCAAGTCAATCCTACTATGCAATGCCGATTAATGTCAGTAATAATTCTTAACATCAAAGGTACCCTCAAGGGTAATGTCAAGCCAGGGTTAGATTTTCTATGATCAATGTGTTGATTGAAATTAATTACAGCAAGAGGTAAATGATGAGTATAGCAGGAACATGGGGTCAATCTGAGGGTCAATCTGAGATTACAGTGGAGGATATGCAGGTTACTATCACTATGGGTACTCGTCCAAATGGGCGTGGTGTTGTGATCTGTAGTGACCCAGATGTAATACGAGTTAACTTCCCAGATGATCGAGTTTACATAGGTACTCTGATTAATCAAAATCAAATACAGTGGGCCGGGATAGGAACATTAAACGCGAATAACGTTTGGACGAGGTAACAAGTTTAGGTAGTGGTAAAGATGTAGTGGTTTAGCTACTTGTTTACCACTACCGAAGTTTAGACCTCGGCGTTTGAGTCGTAAGTAATAAGCTGTTGTGCATTTAAAATGCACAACAGCTTAGTTAAGATCAGGACCCAAATAGTCTATCAAGCGAAAAAGTTTTTGCTACTCCAAATCCGAGGAAATGTGGCGACATTCTGGTAATTCACTATCTTAAATTTTGGGATGTTCCAGATCCTTCTCTGTGTAATTATTTAAATTATACCTTAATTCAGCAACGCCAATTCTTTTGAAACTCCCCGTCTCTTTAGAGCGGGGAGTTTCAATAATCCGATGGTGGGCAGTGCCTACCAACTAGAAGCGTTGAAAGTTAGCAGGTTACATGTTCGATGTTGGGCAAATAACCTACCCGACAGGAACGCCAAAGGCGAACAACCCCATCACCTTCAATCGTGGGCAGATGGTGGGCAGTGCCGAGTAACCCTATAGCCAGCTTGGTGAATCTGTCTAATCCACTGCCCACCCTACATCAACTGTTCCCTCTTACCCCTACTCCCTACTCCCTACTCCCTACTCCCTAATGCCCGATAACAAGGTATTCACACCGGAAATGACTGCTGATGGCTCATTTACCTTTTTTTGTTCAGAAATTGGTGAATCCTATCACAGCCGACAAGGTGCCATAGAAGAAGCCCAGGTGAAGTTTGTCAAACCTTGCCAACTAGCCCAAAAAGCCCAACAGCCAGTGCTACGGTTGTTGGATATCTGTTATGGTCTAGGTTACAACACCGCTGCTGCCCTAGGGGAAATTTGGACACAAAATCCCCACTGCCATGTCCAACTGGTTGCCCTAGAATTAGACTCTACCGTACCACAAGCTGCGATCGCTCAGGGTTGGCTGAATCACTTTCGTGATCCTATCCCCCAACTATTAGAGGCTCTGGCAACTACTGGACTGGTTGAAACCGAGCAATTCCAAGCTCAACTATATCTCGGTGATGCCAGAGAGACTATCCAACAGGTGCAACAAGGTAACTTCCAAGCCGATGCTATCTTTCTTGACCCCTTTTCCCCACCTAACTGTCCTCAATTATGGACCCTAGAATTTATTCAACACTTAGCCCAATGTTGCTCAGACACCGGTAGACTAGCCACCTACTCTTGTGCCGCAGCAGTTAGAATTGCCCTGATCACAGCTGGGTTTACGATTGGCTCTACCATTGAAGTGGGAAATCGGCAACCCGGTACTGTCGCTAGCTTTACTGAAACTGATTTACCTAGCTTATCAATCCGAGAGCAAGAACATTTGGAAACTCGTGCTGCTGTGCCTTACCGAGACCCTAATTTATCTGACTCAGCCTCAGGCATTTTACACCGACGCCGCCTAGAGCAGCAAAACTCTTTACTTGAAGCAACCTCTCATTGGAAAAAGCGTTGGTTGAGAGAGCAAAGGGAATAGGGAATAGGGAATAGGGAACAGGGAGTCGGGAGTCGGGAGTCGGGAGTCGGGAGTCGGGAGTCGGGAGTCGGGAGTCGGGAGTCGGGAGTAGCAAAAGGCAAAAGGTGTTGCTTAATAATTGAATGATTTTAAGAGTGAGGTGGAATGGGCATCTTGGTGGAATGGGCATCTTGCTGTGGAATGGGCATCTTGCTGTGGAATGGGCATCTTGCCCGTCCCTTGATCTTTTCGCGCGGGTAGGATGCCCACTCTACTCCTATTCATTCAAAGACTGACGCAACGCCAGGCAATAGGCATGCATGCTAAAGGCAAGACAGGTTTAAGCGATGCAGTCCCGATTCCCGATTCCCGATTCCCGATTCCCGATTCCCGTTCCCCTCCTGGGAGGGGTTAGGGGTGGGTTCCGATTCCCGATTCCCGATTCCCGATTCCATTCCTATAGTCATAATAAGTTAATTTTAAGCTAATTAGCAATTAATCAGAGTTTAATCCGGAATAATCCTATTTATTCTCCCAATAAATTCATCATTCTTATCCTTAATTCTTAATTCTCTCTGTTGCATCTTTAACAAAACTGCCAATTTATGACATTGAACTGAAGTCAAGTCTTAGTATGATAGGGATGCAAAGATGGAAGCAAAAAGCTAATCTATGGTTGCAGTAGCAATTCTAGCGGCAGGACGCGGAACTCGCATGAAATCTGACCTGCCCAAAGTCTGTCACCGTTTGGGTTCACAAACTCTAGTGGAGCGAGTGCTCAACAGTTGTGTTTCTATTAACCCCTCACGAGTGATCGTGATTTGTGGCTATCAGAGTGAACGGGTAAAAGAAAGTCTGAGCGCCTACACGGATGTAGAATTCGTTGAACAGAAAGAGCAATTGGGTACTGGTCATGCCGTCCAGCAACTGTTGCCCCACTTGGCAGACGATACGGGAGACTTACTGGTCTTAAATGGTGATGTTCCCTTGTTGCGTCCCGATACCATTAAACGACTATTAGAAAGCCATCAAGCCCATAACAATGGCGCTACGATCCTAACTGCCCATTTGCCCAATCCCACGGGCTATGGACGGGTTTTCTGTGATAGTAACAATCAGCTGCAACAGATTGTGGAACACCGGGATTGCACTGATGCTCAAAAGCAAAATCACCGCATCAATGCTGGTGTCTATTGCTTCAACTGGTCTCAATTGGCTTTGGTCCTACCAAAACTGTCTGCGGATAATGACCAAAATGAGTATTACCTAACGGATGCGGTTACCATGGTTAATCCAGTAATGGCAGTGGATGTGGAAGTAACCCACGAAATTCTCGGGATTAATGACCGTAAACAGCTGGCCATGGCTGAGCAGATTTTGCAAGAGCGGATTAAGGATGGCTGGATGAAGGCAGGGGTGACATTAATTAACCCAGACAGTATCACCATTGATGAGACTGTCCAATTGCAACCTGATGTCACCATTGAGCCCCAAACTCATTTGCGGGGTAAGACGGTGATTGGTGCTGGTAGCAGGATTGGCCCAGGGAGTCTGATTGAAAATAGCCAGTTGGGTGATAAGGTGACCGTGCTATATTCAGTGGTAAGTGATTCTGTGGTTCAAGATGGCACCCGTATTGGTCCGTATTCCCATCTTCGGGGTCATGCCCAAGTAGGAGAATCCTGCCGTATTGGAAATTTTGTGGAACTGAAAAATACTCAGATTGGCGATCGCACTAATGCCTCTCATCTATCTTATTTGGGAGATGCTACCCTAGGGTCACGAGTGAATATTGGCGCAGGTACCATTACTGCCAATTACGATGGTGTTAAAAAGCATAAAACCCAGATAGGCGATCGCACTAAGACTGGCTCGAATAGTGTTTTGGTGGCACCACTGACCTTAGGAGAGGATGTCACGGTGGCGGCTGGTTCTGTGGTTACCAAGGATGTGCCAAACGATAGCTTGGTGATTGCTCGTAGTAGAAATCAGGTCGTTAAACCCGGTTGGCGATTAAAGACCACTGAAGATTCCAACAGCTGAGCAAGGATAAGGGATGGCGGTAAGTTGATCAGGTTGTTGGGTGGTAAGCTATCAGCATTCAGCTAATGGGCTACAGATGGTGCTACTTGAGGTGCTATCAGCTAATGGGCTACAGATGGTGCTACTTGATGTGCCAAAGGCTGACGGCTGAATGCTGACGGCTGAATGCTGAGGTTGGGTGAATTACCAAATTGGGTGTTTCAAGAGGGGCAATAGGGGTAACAGAAGTAAGAAGCAGCAAGCTTATGACTAAAGACTAGGATAATAATTGTTTGTTGACGGAAAATGGAGCTTGCCCTATGACTTGGGAAATTGCTTCTGTTGTTGCTGAATCTGTTGCCCCTATTTTAGGGAGAAAAATTCAAACTAGGCTAACTCCTGCCGACATCCACAAAGCAGTAGAGCAAGGACTCAAAGCTGCCCTAATGCGAGAAGAACCTTTGGCACCAGAGCAGCGCCTTTTTTATTACTCCGCTCCTGATGCGATCGCGTTTTTTCTGGAAGACTTTTTCCAAGATAGGGAAGTACAGGAGGAATTACACAAACCCCTCCAAGAGGATAACAAAATACCCTTAACCCCTCTACTTGTGGAGAAATTTAAGCAGGTAGCCTCAAACTATGCCCCCACTCAACCACAAGATAGTTTTATTCTTCCGTGGATGGAAACCTTTGTCAAGACTTATAGTGAAAAAACCAGCAGTTATTTAGAATTTCAACTAACTAAGGAAAACTATTTCCTGCAAATTTCCAACAGGGTTGATGAGGTTAAGTTTGCTGGGATGTTGGTAGGGACCCAGGATGGAAACCATGCCGTTAAGCTTGACCAAATTTTTGTCATGCCTGAGGTGGAAGTGTTACATCCTCCTAGTAGTCAGCGACCGGTAGAGTTTTGGCTGGATCATCCTCAGATAGCATTACCCAGTAAGCCATGGCAACCATTGCGAACGCAAACGGCTCAACAAAAAACTCTTGCCCAATCTTTATTAGCGGTAAAAACCTGGCAGGCTACCTCTACTAAATCCCGGAACGTGATGCTACTGGGTGCGCCTGGTTCAGGTAAAACCACCTTAATGAATTATGTTGCTGTAATGTTAGCCCAGAAGCAACCAGAAGCAATTGGGTTAGCGCCAGATATTGACTGGCTGCCGATTTTAATTGATATCCGGGATTGGGTCGAGTATTCAGATATCAGTATTCTAGAGTATGCACGGCAGTTTGCGGAAAAAAAACTATTACTGAAATCCCTGCCTAAAGGTTTCTTTGAACATTGGTTGGAGGATGGACGAACAGTGATTTTGCTCGATGGGCTCGATCAAGTCACAGAACCAGCCAAAGGTGAGCAAGTCGTAGGGCAAATTAAAGATTTTATCCAGCAATTTCCTAACAATTGGGAATTATAACCTCCGATAACGACCGTTACCTTAACTCAAATTACCCCTGGGATTTTTTATGGAACAAAAAATTTTATCACTATCAACTTCAGTTATTTGATGACAGTAAAATTGAAGAATTTATTCAGCGCTGGTACTATAGTCAGATTCAAGACAAAGCAGAAGCACAACGACTGAAAGAAAGCCTGATCAACCTACTATCTGAGCATGATCAGATTAGAAACCTGGCAAGACATCCCCTATTGTTAACGATTATTACCCTAATTCACCGCTATCATTTCCGATTGCCTTTGGAGCGCTATCAGCTTTATGACCAGGCAGTAGACCTGTTATTAACCTCCTGGGATAATAAACCAGATATTAATAAACCAGATATTAATAAACCAGATATTAGTAATAATCAGACGCTGAAATATCTGGGATTGAATGATTGCAGACGATTGATGGAACGTCTCGGGTATTGGATGCATACCCAGGATAGTAAAAAGGAAAAAGATAAAACGGAGAAAGAAGGTAGGATAGTAATTAATCGAGATGAACTGATCGCTTGGTTTGGTAGAGAAATTAAAACCATGAAACAGATTCAGTTATACGAGGCCAAGGCAGAAGCCAAACGGTTGGTTAATTTAATTAGCGTTCGCGTAGCGGCTCCAAAGGAGCATCGCACTGGCATTTTAACACAACAAGGGTTGGATGGTTACGCCTTTATCCATAAAATATTTCAAGACTATCTGTGTGCTCAAGAAATTAACTATCAAGCCGATAATGAAGGGAATTTTGATATTATCCTGAATCATATCCAAGACTATCTCCATGACTCCCAGTCGCAAGACGTCTTGCTCCTACTAATTGCTCAGCTTAAACCCAAAAAAGCCGCTAAAGCAATTCAGGAAATTTTCAATAATGGCAGTGAGTATGAGTCTTGGTTACATCGTGATTTATTATTTGCTGCCACTTGCATTGCCGAAAATCCTCAACCCTTGAAGATAGCAGATAATTCACTAATGCAAGAAATTTTAGCAGCATTAGTTACCCTAGCAGCCAGTGATTCACGGCGCGTTGGTTACCAAATTCATCAGCAGGTCTTTCAAACCCTTTCCGACTTGAATCAGACTGAGATTAAACTTGACGTTTTACAAGTATTGAAAGATATAGCAAACTCTCATAAAGATACACAATCCCAGGAAAGCCAAGTCGAGTTAGGGCAAAACCAATTAGGGCAAAAACAATTAGGGCAAAACCCGACAGTCCTCAAAACCTTTTTGGCAGGGCTAGAAGATAAAAATAATACCGTGCGTCACCAGGCCAGTGAGATATTAACTAGTGATAGATTAACTAGTGTAACTAAATTAGACTATCCCGACTATTATCTCACTACTACCGAGCACACTAGTCTTCAAAAAAATATTCAGAACTTATCACTAAGCGCTATTGTCAGATTAGACAATACTTCAGAAAGCTTAGTAAATACATTGCTGAGCTGGCTAAAAGATGACGATGCTACCATTCGTTCTGAAGCAGCTTTAGCATTAGGTGAATTGGATCAGGTTTCTGAGCCAGTAGTGAATAGCTTGTTGATGGGGCTAAACGATAAAAATGCTCGTGTTCGTTACTCCAGTATCTGGGCATTGGGCAAATTGAAGCAGCATGGTAAAACCGTTGTGAGTGCCTTATTGACAAGGCTAAACGATCAAAATTCTCGTGTTCGTTGCTTGAGTGCTTCGGTCTTGGGTAAATTAGACCAGCATAGTGAAAGCGTAGTCAGTGCTTTAGTCACATGCCTCAAAGATAAAGATTCTGATCTTCGTTGTGCCGCTGCTACTGCTTTAGGTCAGTTAGGTAATGGTCAGTTAGGTAACCTTTCTGAAACAGTGATCAGTGCCCTACTACCACAGCTAGAGGATCAAGATTCTGATGTACGTTGTGCCGCTATTAAAGCCTTAAGCCAGTTGGGTAATTCTTCACAAGTTGTGATCACTGCCTTGCTGGGGTGCCTCAAAGATGAGGAGTCTGGTGTACGAGCCTCAGCTGCTGAGACCTTGGCTGAGTTAGGTAAACCATCTAGTTATGTGTCCAGTGCTCTTGCACAATGGATTGAGCTGCACCAAGCCTCAGACTATGTTGGTAGTGGGATTGATGCTCTATGGAATTTGGAGAACCCAAAGTAGGTTATTAGTTATAGGTCAGATCATTTTTGGCAAAAATCACCATTCTATTCTGAAGAAAATCAATAGTTTTAGGATAAATCCATTCTGGAACCTTTGGAGATTCTTGGTCAAATACAATGTGATAAGGATAGTTTTCCTCTAAAAGATCGCTAAAAAATTTGTATAGGGAAGGATAGTCATTTTTAAGACGGACAATAAATCTTTTGTAGTAGCGGGAATTAACCGCAATATAGTCTGGTTTTCGGTCTTTCAATCTCTCAAGGTTATACCATTGTGTATCTTCTTCTCTATCTTCCTTCTCCCAGCGTATATGTGTTGACCACTGCAGGCGTGCCATGATCCAGGGATTATCTTTAAATAGACGGCTAAACTTTTTTTTACGTCCGCTAATATCTGGCATTATTTGTTCTGTTAAAATCACCCCTGGTATCTTACTAAATTGTGGAGAATAGGCACTCGATTCTATTGAACTTCCCTTTTCAATATTTGTTTTTACCCACTCTTGAGCTACCATTCGAGGGTCTTCTGTAAAACGCTTACCCACATAAAAACTGCAAATCAAGTTGTAACTTAAAATAACTAGTAAAAGTCCAATCATTAACCGCCGATTTCCCTTGATTTTATTCCAGAATACACCAGAAATAATTAAACCAAAAGGAACTATTGGCATTACGAAGCGAGTTTCCATTCTCGGAAAAGAGCCAAACTTAAAATAATATAATAAAAATACACTAAAAAGTAACAATATCCCTTTATGTTCGAGGGGTTTTTCCTTGTCTACAGCAAGACTATAAAAACAAAATAATAAGCCAAGCAAAAACACTAACCATGATGGTAAACCGATAATTTCTTGGATGGCGACAACAAATTCCCCAAAACTATTCCCTTCTGCAATTCCCCCATAGACAGGGGTGACAATATAGTTGTACCAAAAATGCTCCCAAAAAGTAGAATAGTCAAGTAAGGCAAAGGGATTGCATACCAAAAAACCAATAACGACCATCGAAAGACCAATAATAAGTTTTTTGTCGAACAGTAATTTTTTCCATTGCCTCAATGATATTGAAGTAATGGAAAGAACATGAGCAACAACAATTCCCATTCCTATTGCCAAACCATTATATTTAGTAGCTGTGGCAATTCCCGTGCAAAAACCAGCTATAACATAATCCGATAACTTGCCAGATAACAAAATATTTTGAGCGAAATAGAAGGATAATAACATCCAAAACATTACGGGAATCTCTGTTGTCAAAAAATGACTAAAGCTGATGAAGCCTGCGCTGGTAGCAAAAATAATTGTCACTAGGCGAGCTGGGAAAACCCCAAAAAACCTCTTGCAGATCTGATAGACTAAAATAATTGAACCTAAAAACAGAAAAACTGTTAGCATTCTTGACCAGAGGAGTTTAGCTGGATTAATATCATCGGCGGATAGATGTAGAGTATTGCCGATTAATTCAAAGGGTAAAACAGATAAAAAGTAAACAAAATAGGTATGAAAAGGTGGCTTCTGAAATGATTCTGGATTGAAAGGTAATTTTCCAGCTTGAAAAAGTTCTTTAAAGCCCATTTGGTCAGGATTCCATTCTTCCACCCATCCCCAATTAATCCCGTAGATACAGAAAACTAGACCCAAGAAAAGAGCAAATAGCAAAACCTTGTCTAATTTTTTGAGCATTTTAGCACTATTCATATCATGTCTGCTTGATTACTTACGATACAGCAGTTTTCAATTGGGTTAGGTACTTTCGTCTTGGGTTTTAGGGAGCAGGGACTGCAGTCGCTCTCAGAAAAAATGGCTAAAAGTATTGCTAGGCAACGCTTTTAGCCATTGAGATACTATTTAGTATAAAAAATCAATTATCAAAATCTCAAAGCTATAAACAATAGTAGTTTGAGGCGACTAAAGTATATAGCTTAGTCTAACAGGTACCGAAAAGCCATTAATAATAACTATCAAGATTTCAGCATCCTGTATCCGTAAGTTGTCAGATACCCTTAAATCGAGAGAAATTCCACATCCTTAGTCATATTCAACGTATCCACAATCTTTTCCCCAGTATGATAAGCCGCTAGCAGAACTTCACTAGTTTTGCCCCATGCGATCGCACCATTAGCATCTAGAGCGATAGCGGCAAAATCTCGCTGATTCTTCCGAGCTTCCTTAAATGAACGCTCCATTGCATTCACCAGGGATGAACCATCAGTGACTCGCACCACAATCCGTGCTGCTAGACACTCTTCCATAATGTCTTCCCCGATACCGGTGCAGCTCACTGCTGCATCAGCAGTAGCGTAATTTCCTGCTGGCATCGCCGAGTCGCTGACGCGACCAATCCGTTCAAAACCCTTACCACCAGTAGAGGTCCCTGCTGCCAGATGACCCCGGCCATCTAGTACAACCACACCAATGGTTCCCCGTCGAGCTTCAGAGCTCGTCACCAATTCGTCCTCAGCAATAACTCCCGCCATCTTATGGCTAAAATTGGCCTGCCTTTCTTGGAGCCACTCTTGTAACCGCAGCTTCGTCATAGGATTGTAAACCGGGAGTTGAAGGTCTCGTAACAATTCTGCAGCTCCATAGTCCGACAGCACGCGGTCATCGGAGCCTTGCAACGCTTCTGCCAGCTCAATCGGATGCTGCACTCGCGACACATTAATCACACCGCTGAAGCGTTGAGATTGACCTTCCATCAGGGACGCACTCATCCGGATTTGCCCATCTGATTGCAACACTGAACCGGTTCCAGCATTAAAGCGGGGGTCATCTTCTAACAGTTGGCAACCTCGGACAACAGCATCAGTCGCACTAGTACCGTTCACTAACAAGGCATAAATCTCCTCAATAATTGAGTGGAGGGACTTGCGAATCGCATCAGCCCCTCCTTTGCCTTTTATAGAACTACCAGCACCACCGTGGATAATGACTTTGGGACACACCGTCTTCACAAACATACACAATACTGAAGAAAATATTAAGGATTAAAACATTTAGTGTGAATTATGAGACTCTGATGTGTCAAGTGTGAAAATATACAAAACCCGAAAAACTGACTAAGAAAATTTCTCGATCCAGCCCTGGTTATCCTTGATACCTCATCTCTGCTTCACGCCAGATTTCCGTCTGCGACAGCGCTCTGAGCAATATTTGACTTCCTCCCAACAATCTTGCCATTTTTTGCGCCATGTAAACGAACGTTGACAAACAGGGCAAATTTTTGTTGGCAGGTTCGATTTCAATTGCTGGCGTGTCATATTAGTTTTATTATAGATTATAAATACCTATAATTGTAACAATTTATTAACTTATATCAAGTTTAATTAAAACAATTTACAAAAGTTAATTGTTAATTGTTAGTTAATTGTTAATTGTTAATCGTTAATTGGTAAGCATTCAGCTATCAGCTAATGCGCTACTTGAGGTGCTACTTGAGGTGCTATCAGCTTAAGTATTCAGCTATCAGCTATCAGCTATCAGTTATCAGCTATCAGTTATCAGCTATAGCGGTTTTTAAGCTAGTAAGGTACAAGTTTTTGGCTTTTAGGGAGCAGGGACTGAGGCCGTAGGCCACGCTTCGCGAACGGAGCAGGGAGCAGTAAAGTCGGAAGAGGAAAGAGGTAAAAAGTTTTGTGTACCTCATTAGGCTAAAAACCGCTATATAAGTTATCAGTTATCAGCTATCAGTTATTAGCTTTCAGTAGACTTCGCGGCAGTTGTCGGGAACAGCGGATCACCGGAACAGGGAACAGTGGACAAGAATTGACGCAAAGCGATGCAGAGGTGCGACCCGTGGCGAATTTAATTACGGGTCAAACGCACCATTACGGTCTTGGGGAGGCAGTGCGGTCTTGGGGAGGCAGCGCGGTCTTGGGGGTTTCCCCCATGAGCGACTGCCGTGGTTCCCCCCATGAGCAACTGCCGTGGTTTCCCCCACTCGCGCTTTGCATCAAGAACACTATTAGAAAAATACTTTTGCAAGAGGTCTAGTCAACAGCTGACGGCTGAAGGCTAATAACTGATAGCTGACCCCTGACCGCTGACCGCTGAAGGCTGACCGCTGACCGCTGACCGCTGACCGCTGACCGCTGACCGCTGACCGCTGACCGCTGACGGCACCTCAAGTAGCGTGAGCCTTAGGCTCACGGCTGAATGCTTACCTATCAGCTAAAGGCTTGTGGCCACGCTACGGGAAAAGTTTATGCCCATAGCGTGGCCAACGGCCAACGGCTGACCGCTGACCGCTGACCGCTGAATGCTTACGTTAATTGTTAATTGTTAATTGACCACTTTTGAGTTTTGATTGTCTATAGCAATTCTAAATAGGTTGTGAAATTTCACGGGGGCAGGATACCCGTACTCACAAGGATTTTGGGTTTCTGAATGTTCACAACTCGTTTATAAAACCTATTTTTCATACTTATCAAGTACTTTGTCCTAGGTTTTAGGCAATAGGTAGTAGGCAATAGGGAGTAGGCATAAGCCAATTGACTGTACATCATTACTAGGAGAAATGCTATAGTAAGGGGAAAAAGAACCCCTATTATCAAGTCAGGTTGAATACCCATAATTAGAGGGAGGGTGGGGAGGGTGGGAAGTCTGGTGAGATAGGGAGATGGGGAGATGGGGAGATGGGGAGATGGGGGAGATTTTTATTAAGGGTAACTATCCCGACATGATCTATGACCTTTCCCAACTAAATCGATAACTAGATAACAATTAATCAAACTAACAATTAATCACGCTAACAACTAATCAAATAAGCTATGCAACCTATTCGACAAGGGGACGTTATTTTACTTCCTGTAGAGCAAATCAATGGACAACAGTTACCTCACCTAACCCTAGCAGAAGGGGAGGTAACTGGACATTCTCATCGCATCAGTGATGGTGTTGCTCAGTTATACGAAAAAAATGGCATCCTTTATCTACAAGTTGTTTCAGAAACAGCAACCTTAACTCACGAAGAGCATAAGGCCATAGAGCTTCCCTATGGTAGCTGGATGGTGCGAATTCAACGGGAATATGAACCTCAAGGATGGCGATATGTTGCTGACTAATATCATGTCCGGTTGACTACTTATATAGCACAGGGAGTAGGGAGTAGGGAGTAGGGAGTAGGGAGTAGGGAACAACAATTATCACAATTCCTACACGGATCCCTATTCAAACTTGTAACGTGAAACTTGATAACTTGTAAGTTGTAAGTTGATAACTTTTAACTTACCAATTACTAATTACTAAGCATTCAGCTGACGGCTGACAGCTGACGGCTGTATGCTTACCTCGATACTATCTCCTTAAATCTTATCCAGTTGAACCAAAGCATTGTAGTCTGGAATATCTACTTCAGGCGATCGCTTACCTTTATCCAATAGCACATTTCCTTCAGGCCAATGTACCTGTAAATTTCCTGGTGTAATCGGTGCGATATGGATGTGTCCTTGGAATTGACCCTGTTGATTCCTCAGAATTACGGCATCGCCATGGTTTAATCCCAGTTTTTTAGCATCTACCTGACTAATCAGCACCGCCTCTCGCTTTGCACCAGTAATGGCATCTTTCTGTTCTTGCACCATGCTGTTAAATTGCTTACCTCGCCTGGTGGCTACTAGGAAATGACCGTCTGGCAGTTCTAACTTCGGTGGAGATAAGGGGGAAAAATGGGCTAACCCATCGGCTGTGGGGAAATTCCAGCCAAAGCAAAGATGGGAACCGCCATACTGGAACTGATCACCAGCTTCCTTAAGATGTTGGATACCAGCATACTGGGGGATAACCTGGGCAATTTCTGCCCGAATCGCGGCTGTGCTATCAAAGTGTAATTTATCTGCTAAATCCGGACGCACTCGCCGTGCTAGTTCCATAAACACTTCCCACTCCGGACGGGCTTCCCCAATCCGAGGGCCAGGAATTTCTGGACTGAAAATCACCCTTCTCTCGGTACTGGTTTCAGTTACTCCCCCTGGGATTTCGTAGCGAGTCGTGGCGGGTAACAAGACTACGGTTTCTCCAGGTTCTACTAACATTTGACTGGAGAGGACAATATCCATATGGACTCTCAGAGGGATTCGCTGTAGTGCCTCTTTGATATATTCTGGTTCTGGCAACACCTCCAGGAAATTGCCTCCTACAGAAAATACTATATCCAACTCCCCTGAATGGGCAGCATCAATCATTTCTGCTGCTGTTAATCCTTTGGTGGTGGGGACCTCAAACTGCCATTGTTGGCTGAGCTTGGCAGCATTTTCTGGAGTAATGGGCTTGCCACCAGGAAAAACCGTGGCATAGCATCCCATTTCTGCTCCTCCTTGCACCCCAGAGTGCCCCCGAATCGGCATTAAGCCACAGCCTTCTCGACCAACAAACCCTTTGGCTAAGGCTAGGTTAATGATGGCTCGCACATTATCTTCCCCACACTGATGCTGGGTAATACCCATGCTCCAGACAAACACAGCTTTATCAGCTTCAGCTAGCATCTTGGCAAAGGCATACATATGTTTACGGGAAGTACCAGAAAGCTGTTCTAGTTCTTCCCAGGATTGGTTAGCTAGGGTTGCTTTTAATTGCTCAAAATTAGTCGTATGATTTTTGATGAAGGATGAGTCTACCCAATTATTGGCAATCATCTCCTTGAGCGTGCCATTGAGGAATGCCATATCCCCACCCATATTGATTAAAAAGAAGTCTTCGGCAAATTTAGTACCAAATAAGGCACTTTCTGGTATCGAAGGCACCCAATAGCGTTCCATACCTGGTTCTTGGTAAGTGTTAATTACCACGATTTTGGTACCAGCCTTCTTAGCCCAGTGGAGATACTTAACTGTAACTGGTTGATTGTTGGCAACGTTAGAGCCAATGAATACTAATAAATCTGTGCCAATCCAATCTTTATAAGAACAAGTAGTAGCTGCTACTCCTAATCCGGCTTTAAGTCCAGCAGTACTGGGAGAATGGCAGATGCGAGCAGCATTATCTATATTATTAGTCCCGATCGCCCGCACTGCTTTTTGGGCAGCGTAGTAGGTTTCATTTACTGTACCTCTACTGGTTAGATAAACGCTAAATCGGTTGGTGCTGCTATCGGTGGGTGAAGGGGAACTATTCCGTAGGGAATCGCTGATTAATTCCAGTGCTTTATCCCAGCTAATTCGACAGAATCCTTTCTCCCCTCGTTGCCGCATCATGGGGTAAGGAAGCCGTCCCAAATCCCGCAGTTGGATACTTTTTTTTCTCTGAAGCTGGGAGACATCTGCTAAGATTTGGGGGTCAAATGCTGCCATGGTATTCATCCGCAACAACCGTAGCCGGACATTACAGACATGGACGCCATCAAGAGTCCAGTCTTTCATACCAGTAGTGCCAAGGGCGCAACCGTCGCACACTCCCTGATTTAAGATATCCCAAGCATAGGATAACTGGTCTCGGTTTTCCCAAGCTGCTCTGAAGACTTCCCAATAATTGTTCGGGTATTGTTCACCAATACCGAATGGTTTCCAGTTTGCCCAGTGGGAAGGAGTCCAGCCTTTTTTGGGTTGACGCAGCATGAGTTTGGAGTAACGTTAAAATCTGGTTACTTGATCACGTTACCATAAACTTTAGCAGACAAACTATTACGTAATATTAATTTTTTATTTATTACTAATTAGAGCAATAAAAGTAGAGTTTAGGACATAGTTTTTTTGGGAATAGGGAACAGGGAATAGGGAACAGGCAACAGCGAAGATAAATATGTATTAACCGTCAGCTGTCAGCTATCATGCTGAAAATAAACCTGTTTCGGGATAATTTAATAGTTCGAGATTGTATCGAATTTAAAGTCTGGGGAAAAGCCCTTGGCCTATGGCCACGCTACGCGAACAGCTTTCCGTAACAGAGATTAGCAACAAAGCTCCTCAAGTAGCTTAGCCATTCCCGTAGCGTGGCCATTCGCGTAGGGTGGCCCAAAGGCCAAGGCCAACGGCTGATATCTGAATGCTTACTCTTAACCTTTACTTCGACTGCTATACAAAAGATTGGGAAGCACCTATCCTATGCCTAAAAAATTTGTAGCACTATTAGATACTATTAGATAAGATTAGCCAAATCATTAAACTACCGATCAGGTCATATAGCAGTTCCCAATTGGGTATTGAAAACTGCTATCAACCAACTATGAATCAGCACCGTAGCAAAACTAAATCCCAAGTCTGGGTATTGGAAAACAGCCAAGTGCGATCGCGTTTAGATCAACTGGCAACAGAGGAACCCTTGGAAATTCGCCTGACCTCTCCCCAGAAAACCGTAGCTGTGACTATGCGCACCCCAGGGGCAGATTTTGAACTAGCAGCCGGGTTCCTCTACAGTGAAGGAGTTGTAAGGCATCGGGATGATATTCAACGGATTAGCTACTGTGTGGATGCTAATCGAGATGGTCAACAGCGCTATAACATTGTGAATGTGGCCCTGAGGGAGGAACTGACTCCAGATTTGCAGCCCCTGGAACGTCACTTTTTTACCACTAGCGCCTGTGGAATTTGTGGAAAAGCCAGTCTTGAGGCACTACGGTTGCGAGGGTGTCCAGTGATGTCTGATAGCCTGGAAGTCAGTACTGAGGTGATTTACAGCCTCTCGGAACAGCTGCGTTCCGCCCAATCAGTGTTTTCCACAACTGGGGGAATCCATGCTGCTGGGTTGTTTAATACCCAAGGAGAGTTACTATCCTTACAAGAAGATGTGGGACGTCACAATGCTCTGGATAAATTGGTGGGTTCAGCCTTATTAACTAATCAACTGCCCTTAAGCGATCGCATTGTGATGGTCAGTGGGCGCTCTAGTTTTGAGATTTTACAGAAATGTCTGATGGCTAGGGTACCGATTGTTTGCGCAGTATCTGCTCCCAGCAGTCTAGCGGTAACCCTAGCCAGAGAGTTTGGGATTACTCTAGTGGGATTTCTGCGGGGAAAACGGTTTAATGTTTATTCTGGCAAAGAGCGTATTTCTAGTTTGTGTGATCATGGTTGAGATGTCAGCATTCAGCGGTCAGCTGTCAGCGGTCAGCATTCCGTAACTCAGATTAAACTTTTGCTTACCTATTGTCTTGATGCAGTCGCTTATTCAAAAGCTGTTTGCTGTAGCTTATCCTATACCCATAAGCAGATCAAGTACTGTGGCACAGGCTAGAAGCCTGTGCCACGCATGAGCTGATAGCTGATAGCTGATAGCTTACGCTAGATTAAAAAATAACATCGTTAACCGTAATCATATTGGCGCTCACACCATTCAATGTAGCTAACGGTTGATTATTTTCAGTTGTGATCCAGGTATTACCATTTTGTTCAAAGATAGAAAGTGACCCAAAGGTTAGATCTCCATCTAATTTCAACAAATCTTGACCATCTTCAAAGTCCTCAATAGTGTTCTTGCCTGCAGTGGACAAGACAAAGATATCTTTTCCAGTGCCACCAGTCAGGATGTTATCTCCTTGACCACCATTGAGGAGGTCGTTACCGCTACCGCCAAAGAGTTTATCTTGACCTTGGCCGCCTAAGAGGGTGTCATTGCCAGCCTCTCCAAATAACTTATCATCACCGCCGCCACCGTCAATAAAATCATCACCTGCTAGACCTTTGGCAATATCTTGACCGGTCAACAGATTGATGGTGTCGTTGTTTGGGGTGAGGGTTAGATTATCGTCGTTGGGGGTTGCTTGTATAGCCTCAAAGGCACCGATGTCGAATCCATTACCTTGAGGACGAGTTACACCACGTTGATCGATCAGTACACCAGCATTAGGATTAGCAGCATCAATGGCTGGGCTGCCATCAAGCAGGGCGTGAGTGAAAGTTGGACCACCGTTATCTTGCAAAGTGGTGTCGATAACTGAGTCAACGGATACACTTAACTCCTCGCTGGCATTGAAACCAGTGCTACCTTGCAGATTGCCAATTAGGTTATTACCTTCACTAGTGAAATTCCCACTCACATCAGCGTTATTCCTAAAAAATCGAACAGTATTATTTCCAGCAATAATACTGTTACTAACTACAAAGGTACCTATTGGCACTGAAACTCCGCCATTAATACCAAAATTATCACCTCCTATATTTCCTGTATTGTTAATGATGGTGCTAAAACTAACATTTGCTGTTGGATTAGATCCAAGCATTATGATACCGCCGCCTCCATCAGCAGATTCATTGCCACTAATGGTGCTATTAATTACCTTTAAGCTACCCCCATTGTAAATACCACCACCCCGAGAAGCCTTATTATTGTTAATAGTGCTGCTATCTATCTCAAGACTTCCACTTGAAAAATTGCGGATACCACCGCCACCTGAGAAGACACCACCAGTAGACCCAAAGCTAGGGTCTTCGTTGCCGCTAACAGTGCTCCCAAATAGTTTCAAGATCCCATTGTTAGCAATGCCAGCACCAGTCCTACCTTTATTATTGCTGATAGTACTGCTATTTAATGTGAGATTTTCTGTGTTAAAGATGCCAGCACCCGTTTCACCAAAGCGACTAATTCGTCCACCAGTAATGGTCAAGTCTTCAATCTCAACATTAATGAGGTTACTACTATTTCCATCGTCAATCCGAAAAACACGGGAGGCATTATTACCACTGACGGTCAACTTGTCTGCTCCCAGACCCTCGATGGTTAGGTCTTTGTCAATCGTTAGTTGACCTTGGGTAAGAATGATGGTTCCACCTGTAAGACTAGAAGCAAAGTTAACAGTCCCTCCAGCACTGATAGAAGCAATTGCCTCTCGCAAGGAAACATCCCCAGGACTCAGGTTGCCATCGTTTTCATCTACCAAAGTGTCTACAGTTAGACTGGCAAAAACTCCTTGATATACCTGCATCAATTCCGGCAAAAATGCTGAATCTACAGCAATCTCAGCCGTACAACATTCTAGATTCCAATCACCACCTAAGGCAGCATTACCCGTGCGGTTCGCAGAAGCAGCAATCTCAGTACCAGTTATTTGGTGGAGTCGTTCCAAAAATTCTGTACCAGCATCGACCGTAGCAACATTGCAGCCGTAGAGGAGAATAGGAGTGGGTGAATCAGTCGTTGACCAAGTTTTTAATTGAGGGGCGTAATAGTTTAAAGTATCTAGACTAAGTTGGCTATTCCCTAAATACAAACATCCCGGTGAACCGTGAGAAACGATGTGGATAGCAGTAATATCAGTGCGTCCTTGCAGAGCCTTGGTAATTTCTTCAACGCCATCCTGTGTAGAGTCCAGGACAATCACCTCAGCTTCGGGTACCGTACCATTAACTAAACTCTGATAATCATCAACCCCTGAGTCAATAAAGACAATAGTGCTAGAGGTTTTGGAGTGACTTCCCAGAACTTTGTGTACCTCAGTCTCCCCAAAGTTCAACGACTTATCGAGATCGTTAAAACTTGCATATTTGATATCAAACATGCTAAAATGCCCCTTTATAATGTGTTGGTTTGTAACAGTAGCCACTGGTGAAATGGCTACTAGTCTCAGCAGTCCTCTAAAATCCCATTGATTACTGTTAGCATCCTGCACATTAGTATTAGTAGGTGGCTGCCATCCACCTACTAATTGTGACAAGTTGCTAACAGCCTCAAGCATTCGATAATAAGGGTTTGACTGATTATAATCTCAACCCAAATTACCAATCAGATATTTAGGATAATATTTGCGACCTCAGATATCCTAACTACAAATCCGGCCAATGTAGGTGAAGCTTTGATGAAGTATCACTGAAGTTTTATTAAATTTCAGTTAAGCAGGGCTTTCACATTTATAGGGCTTACGCATTTGCCCCCTAAATCCCCCAATTATGGGGTACTTTGACATCATTACCCCTCCCGGTGCGCTTTCCGCATCTAATTATTAAATTCGCCACGGGTCGCACCGAAAAATTGGGGGGCTAGGGCGTGTCTTCAAACTCCGAGTACCCCCGTTTCCCTTAAAAAAGGGGGACTTTGAGTATGGCTCCCCCCTTAATAAGGGGGGCTGGGGGGGATCTAATATCTTGCGGAAAACTTTGAAAACACACCCTAGGGGGGCGAAATCCACTTAACTGCGTAAGTCCTGATTTAATCAGATATAGCGTTTGTATTTGATTTGTGAACATACTCCCAAAGGGCAAGAGGCAACAGGCAACAGGCAACAGGCAAGAGTAACCCACCCGACACCTGACGTCAAATTAAAAAACCTACACCCTACACCCTACACCCTGCTCCGAAGTCCCTGCTCCCTAAAACCCAGAGATTTGTACCTCATCAGTATAATAATTGCTAGATATGATTAATCACAACGATGCTAAAAAATCTGCTCAAAAAAATCTACTAAAACTATTCCGTATACCCCTAAAAGCCACTCTAATTGGGTTTTTCCTTATCAATGGAGGATGCTTGGGAGGATGCTTAGCCCAGACAATTCCACTGACCGAAAATCTGATTAACCTCGATTCCGATCACGGCGAACAGTTACTGATGGCAAGCCAAGCCCGAGAAGACTATTTGCCCCTAAGTATTCAGTTTGTGACTCAGGAAAAGCTTACTTACTGTGGAGTAGCTAGTATGGTTATGGTGCTGAATGCTTTATCAATTCAAGCTCCAAAAGCACCCGAATTTAGGACTAACCGCTTCACCCAGAAGAATGTTTTGAATGCCAAAACTGAGCAAGTGCGCATGGCTGAGGTGATTGCTCGTCGGGGCATGACTTTGGAACAATTAGCAGGATTATTGGAAACTTATCCAGTTAGAGCAGAGGTTTACCATGGTGGTGATTTGACCCTGGATGAGTTTCGCAACATAGTGGTGAAGAATTTGCAAGAAGCGGAAAATTTTGTCTTAGTCAATTACTCACGCAAAGCCATTGCTCAGAAAGGTCCGGGACATATTTCTCCTTTAGCTGCCTACAACCAAGAAGCAGACCGTTTTCTGATCCTAGATGTCTCTCGTTACAAATATCCTCCGGTCTGGGTCAAGGCTGAAGAATTGTGGCAAGCAATGGCGACTAAGGATTCAGAGTCTAAAAAGACACGGGGGTTTGTGCTGGTGAGTCCCCGTTGATTGTCAAATTGATGGCATTTTCATTAATCTATCAATATTGAGGTTTATTTTAAGCTGACAGCTGACAGCTGACAGCTGAAGGCTTACAAATTAATCATTAAAATTAATCGGTTCTCCCATTGATCAATGTTTTGTCTGTGACCAGCAAAGACAAGAAAATAAGTAATGGCAAAAACACAATTGCCCAGCCAAGTCCTAAAGCCCAGGCTGGGTATCCTTCATAGGGAGTCCTAATATCTTTTGAAAACTGGGTTGCTAGCAAAGCGACTAAAGCCATAGGAATCAGGTATTTTATAGAAAAATTCCACCATTTACCAACCGTCCAATCACTAACTTGGTTCATGTATCGTCGCAGCTTTTCTGCACCATACACCCATCCCACTAGGATAGATTGGAAAATAGCTACCAACATCAAGTTATAGTTAGTAACAAAATGATCTACAATATCTAAAATGTATAATCCAGCTCTGGTAGTGTAAATAATTCCAGCAATAAATCCCCCTAGACAAACCCCAATTGAAACCTTAGCAACATTTCCCTGTTGTTGTTTGTCGAGGATAGTCGCATTCAAAGCTTCTACTAGGGAAAAAGCGCTGTCGATGCCTAGGGAAAGCAGCATCACAAAAAACAGCAGACTGAACAGCCAAGGCAAGGGCATTAAGCTTAAAGCTTCCGGAAAAACCACAAACGCTAGACCCGGACCAGAAGCAGCCAGCTCTGCCAAGGGGGTGTTGGTAACTCCTGCCATATATCCCAAAATTCCGAACACCACAAAACCGGCAAATAAGCTGATACCACTGTTGATCAAGGCAGTTAACCAGGTATCTTTAGCAATGTCATCCTCTGAGTTCTTGTAGCTAGCATAAGTCACCATAATTCCAAATCCCAGAGATAAGGTAAAGAAAATTTGTGAGAATGCAGCTGTCCAAACTTCGGGGTCAACTAATGCACTCCAAACCGGAGTAAGATACAGTTTCCAGCCATTGAGGAAACCTGGTAAAGTTACTGCTCGTAATAGCAATACCCCCAGTAAAATAATCGGAAGTGGCACGCTGTAGACAACGACTTTGCCCACACTGGTCGTGCCTTTCCAAACACAGAAATAAATCAAGACCCAGACTACAAGTAGAGACCATAAGATTGGCCAGTTGATACCACCTAATACGTTGACCCCATCACTGATTTGCAGAACACTATCAAAGAAGTAGCTTTTAGCATCACTCGACCACTTGACCCCAAAGGATGCCAGAAAGTAAATCAAGCTCCAGCCCATGACAACTGCATAATAGGAGACAATGATAAAGGCTGACATCAGGGCAAACAGACCGAGACTGCCGAAATTGGGGTGTAATTTCCTAAATGAGCCTATGGCTCCCCGTTGCATTTTTTGTCCTACCGCAAATTCCAGCATCAACAGTGGAACCCCAATTAGGACTAAAGCGATCAGGTAAGGCACTAGAAATGCTCCCCCACCGTATTTCCCAGCTAGGTAGGGAAAGCGCCACACATTCCCTAAGCCAACTGCAGAACCTACTGCTGCGAGGAGAAATACTGTTCTTGAAGCCCAACGTTGACGAGCCATCTACAATTCCCTCTATCTTGATAGTTCATGCTTCATACTTCATCCTTGATACTTCATCTTTTACAATTCATGCTTCATACTTCATACTTCTTTAAATTATTGTCATCGGTTTGCTTATTCCATCACAGGTTTTAGGGAGTAGGGAGTAGGGAGTAGGGAGTAGGGAGTAGGGAATAGAAAAAAAATTATCTGTATCTCATTACTATGAGAAACTTTTATAGCGTTTCTCGCAGTTATAATATAGAGTCTTCTTTGACGTTGATTTCCTATCTTGATGCAGCGGATCGCTATTCCCTGTTCCCTGTTCCCTGTTCCCTGTTCCCTGTTCCCTGTTCCCTGTTCCCTAAAACCCAAAAAATTTGTACCTCACCTAATTGAAAAACCATATATTTCACTTCAACGTGCTTGGTAACTTTACGCCCAGTACTATCGCTCTTCCTGCCATAAACAAGGATAAAGCTAACCAAAGAAGATGAACACTTTGAAACTGCCAAGACGCCACAGCCATAGGGACAAATCCCACCACCAAGGCGATTACGGTAGAATTACGTAAGGTCTGTCCTGCAGCTAAGCCCAGAAAATAACCATCCAGCATAAACGCAATGGAACCAAATCCTAACACCAACAGTAACCAAGGAATATAGACAGTAATAGATTCGATCACCTCAGTGTGGTTTGTTAACAGCCCAAAGAGTGTCTGGGGAAACAGGATAAACAGGAAAGCAAAGTTAAGTCCCAATAGCAAACTGCTTCCTCCGACAATTTTCAATAAAGGGACTAACTGCTCTTTTGCTCCCTGACCTTGTAAATTACCCGTCAGAGTTTCCGTAGCAAATGCCAATCCATCAATAAAATAAACAGCCAAGCTGAACACCTCTAGTATCAAAGCATTTTCCGCCAAGATTGTGGTACCAAGAGCTGAGCTCAAATTGGTAAAAATAGACAAGGTAAAAAGAATCGCTAAGCTTCTGATAAAAAGATTACTATTTAGGGTAAAAGTAGCTTTTATATCCAACAAGTTCCAAATTCGTTTGGCTACTGCTCTTAGCTCTTGCCACTTTATTTCTTGGCTAACTAAAACTATGCCCACTAAAACCATCACGTATTGACTAACTGCTACGGATAATCCAGCGCCAGTGCTTTCCCAACCCCACCGAATAATAGTAAAGTAATCGCAAACTATATTAGCGGTGTTACCGATAATGGACAGCAGCAAAACCTTACCACTCATTTCTCTACCGAGAAACCAACCAATCAGTACGAAATTGAGTAATGTTGCAGGAGCTCCCCAAATCCGAGCATTAAAATAAGCAATACCGGAAAATTTGACATCTGGTGTAGCACTTAACAAAGCAAATCCAAGCTCTCTGAGAGGATACTGTAAACTTAAGATAACTACACCTAAAATCAGAGCAATTAAGCCATTACGAAGTCCCACCAGCAACATAGCATCTCGGTCATTTCCTCCGACAGCTTGAGCGGTTATCCCAGTAGTTCCCATCCGTAAAAAAGCCAAACTATTGTAGATTAAGTTAAACAGGATGGTGGCGAGAGCGACTCCAGCTAAGTGGCGGATTTGATCTAAATGACCTAAGAAAGCCACGCTGATTAAACCCGCAAGGGGTATCATGAGAGTAGAAAGAATATTGATGATCGCCAGTTTCCAGAAGCGATAGACCACATTGTCTTGGTTTGAGCAAGTAAAAGTCATCAATTTATCTTAAAATTTCAGGCATGATTTAGTGTAAAATTAAGGATTTTATACCTTTAAAAAAAGGTTAGCTTAGTGGCTTTATCAAGTCGATACTATAGAGGATAATATTTTTATATCCCGAGATTAATATAGATATAATTATCGACTATAATATAAAGAATTACGACGACCATAACCCTAAAGATGAAACTGATGATTTTTTTGATGTTTTTTTTAAAATTACCTATACAAGGATACCATAAAGGAAAAGTAAAGACTAGTTGCCAGAGTAACAGCAAGGCACCTGGACAAGCTAAAATCAATAAGCTGTTAATTCTTAACTACTGACGGCGGAGGCTGAGGATGAGTAAAGTCAAGACGATTCAAAAACTATACGCGGAATGGGTGACATCAGAGAACTTTCAGCCCTACGGTCAAGTCATCTTTGCAAGTGTTGACGGCAAACCCTATGATCAAGATGATGCTCAGTTAAACCTCGAAAATGGGACATCCCGGTTTTATATCATGCGGCTACACCACAAAGGTCGTAAGTTTGATAAAATTACTCGTCATGTCCAATGTACTCAGTGTCTCGGTTCTCTAGAAGGGAAAGACTGGTTCATGGCTGTAGCTCCTCCCAATCAGGATGACCAACCAGTTTTAGAGGATATTGCGGCTTTTCGGATTCCAGGTAACTGCTTTATTAAATTAGAAGTAGGAACTTGGCACGCTGGTCCCTATTTTGACCAGGAATTTATAGATTTCTACAATTTGGAACTTGCTGATACCAATGTCGTCGATCATTTTACCCATGATTTTCTAGACAGCCATCAGTTACAGTTTGAAATTGTTATAGCAAAGGGAGTAGGGAGTAGGGAGTAGGGAGTAGGGAGTAGGGAGTAGGGAATATGGCCTAAAATAATGATCACAATTCCTACACTGATACCTAGAGTGAGTGATAATATAGAAGGGGGAATTACCAGCAATTACTAATACCATAATTATTCATATAAGCCAAAATAACTAAGCCAAAATAACTAATGACTAATATTATTGGAGATCGAATCAGTTATCAAATAATCAAATATTATGACTTTTACCTGTTCCCGATTCCCGATTCCCGATTCCCGATTCCCTACCTTGACAGGTAAATTTTAAACTTGGTGATGAAAAATAAAAAAGGAAACCTATGACAGTAAACATACAAAAATTATATAAAGCCTGTAATCCCAGCAAAACGTTAACGGTCGATCAGCCGGAAGACTGTAAGTATTATATCGATTTTTCCTCAGTGCGAGGGGGCAAGATCATTGAAGAGTTGAAGGATAATATCACTTTCTTCTCCATGGATGAGCCGACCTGCGAGCTATTTACTGGACATATTGGTTGTGGTAAGTCTACGGAGTTACTGCGACTGAAAGCCGAATTGGAGGAAGCTGACTTTCACGTGGTCTATTTTGAATCTTCTCAAGACTTGGAAATGGGAGATGTAGATGTCGGGGACATCTTACTCGCTATTGCCCGTCGCGTCAGTGAAAGCTTAGACAAAATTAAGCTAGGTGAACCGAAAGGCTTTAAAAAATTACTGGCAGGTGCGGCTAAACTGTTGCTCACTGAAATTGAATTAAGCGGTAGGGTAGGAGTTCCTGGGATTGGTGAGGTTGGAGTAGACACTGAGGGGGCGGTTTCCCTAGCAGTTGGGATTGGTGAGATTACGGCTAAGGCTAAGGATAGCCCGGATCTGCGCAGTCGCTTACGGCAATATCTCGAACCTCAAACCAATCGGTTGTTAGAAGTGATTAACCAAGAGTTGCTCGAACCTGCGATCGCAAACCTCCAAAAACTTGGGAAACAAGGGCTAGTGGTGATTGTAGATAACCTCGATCGGGTGGACGCTTCCCAGAAGCCTTGGGGACGTGATCAGCCGGAATATCTATTTGTGGATCGCGGAGCCCAGTTAAAGGGGTTACACTGTCATGTGGTCTACACCATGCCCCTAGCGCTACGATTTTCTAATGACTATAGTGCCTTGACTCAGCGCTTTGTGGTAGATCCCAAAGTGTTACCAATGGTACCGGTAAAGTTACGAGATGGTACTCCCCATGAACAGGGCATGGCACTGCTGCGACAAATGGTACTGGCGAGAGCCTTTCCTAATTTAGAGCCTGTGGAGCGTCTTGCTAGAGTAAAAGAGGTGTTCGACTCCCCTGACACTTTAGATCGCCTGTGTTACGCTAGCGGGGGTCATGTGCGGAATTTGCTCCGGTTTCTCAGTACCTGGATCAAGAAAGAAAGACGATTACCTCTGTCTCAAGGCATGTTAGAAAATGTAATTCGAGACCGGCGCAATGAACTAACCCTACCCATCTCAGATGATGAGTGGGAACTATTGTGTCACGTCGCTAAACATAAAAAGGTAGTTGGAGATGAAGGTTACCAACTCTTGATCCGCAGCATGTTCGTCTATGAGTACCGAGACCAAGATGGGTCTTGGTTTGACGTTAATCCCATTTTGGCAGAAGCGGAAGGATTCAAATCATGCCTAGCTTATACCGCGTAGAAGATGCGGATGCCTACAACAACAATTCAATGCAGGAACTCGCCTGGGCAATGGAGACGTCCCAAGGGGAGTTTTCCCTGATTTTAGCCCGCCGCAACTATGAAGCTTTACAGGATTACATTGTGCGGAAGTTGCGGCAAGTCTGTGCTATTGAGTTCCAGGAAATATACCTGAACCAGTCGGTTAAGGTGAAGAGTCTCTATACCACTATCTTGGAGGAGCTAGGGGATGAACAGCCAGCTGCCGTGATGGTCTTTGGTTTAGAGTCCCTGAGCAACCTGGAGCAAGTACTAATCACTACCAACCAAGTACGGGAGGAGTTTCGCAAGCATTGCCCCTTCCCTCTAGTGTTATGGGTAAATGACGAGGTATTGGAAACGCTAATTCGGTTTGTGCCGGATTTAGAGAGTTGGGCAACAACCACAAATTTTGTCCTCTCCTCAAATCACTTGATTGAAGCTCTAGCAGAGCGAGAGAGTTATTTATTTACTCGTATTTTGGATGCCGGTGGGGATCAGTTCCTACCCAATACCGCTATTTTTGGTTCCAGCTATTGCCGAGAATTGGACTCAGCTTTGAGGGATTTGCAAACTCGTGGAGATGTCTTAGAAATAACCCAAGAAGCTAGTTTGCCATTTGTGCTTGGTCGAGAAGCTTATATTAATGGTCAGATCGATCAGGCGTTAGAGTATTATCAGCAAAGTTTAGCATTTTGGCAGCAGGAATCTAGGAGCTGGGAAACACAACAACAGGAAACACAACAGCAGAGTAGTTTCCCCTCCCGACTAGGTCAAGCTACCCCAATATCTCCTTACCTCCGGACGTTGTCAAAGGAGCCCTCAACCCCTTCATCCCCTCAACCCCTCACCCCTTCACCACGAGAACGTCAAGCTCTACTGCTGTTTCATATCGGTTTGTGTTATCTGAACCTGGCTGAACTCAATCGATCCCAAAGTCGTCACCACTGGATCACAGCCAGAGGGTATTTTCAAAAGTGTATCGATACATTTGAACAAGCAAAACGCCCAGATTTAATTGCCAAGTTTATTACTAAACTTGGCGAAACCCTACAACGACTGGAAGCTTGGAAAGACTTACAAGGTCTGGCGCAACGCTCCCTGGTACTGCACAGAACCTATGGCAATCCACTGCAACTGTCTCAAGATTATGGATTTATCGCTGCAGTCGCCCTTCAAGACTGCCGTTGGATGGGCGCTCAGCAAGCAGCTAGGAAAGCTTTAGAACTTCTGACACGGTTAACTAATACCTCTGGACAGTATCAGATGTCCTATCTACTGCTTCTGGCTCAAGCGAAGCGGCATTTGGGTCTCTCGGAAGAGGCGATCACTATCCTGGAAAGGGCTAAGGAAACCGGTCCGATGGATTCTCCACAACTTTATATTCGCATTTTGGAAAAATTGCGGACGCTTTATTTCCGGCAAAAGCAGTATCTAGAAGCCTTTCGGGTCAAACAAGAACGATTCTCCGTTGAGCAGCAATATGGTTTCCGTGCCTTTATCGGACCTGGTCGGCTTAAACCTCATCTACGCCAAAGTTCTACCTTACTCCTAGAGCAGGAAACCCCTGCTGAGGAAATCACTGCTTCTGTACGTCAGAACGATGTAGAGCGCTTAGTGGAACGTATTGGCAGCACCCAGCACAAACTGACAGTGATTTATGGTCAGTCAGGGGTAGGTAAGAGTTCTGTCCTAGAAGCTGGATTAGTCCCCACTCTCAAAACTAAGGTAATTGGAACCCGTGATGTCGTACCAATTTTGGTAAGGGTTTATACCGATTGGGTCAGGGAAGTCTGGAAATCCTTAGCATCTTCACCGTTAAAAGTTGACCAGTTTAACCTTGAGAGTTCTTCTGTGTTGAACGTTGACCAGTTGAACGGTGAAGGTTCTTCTCAGTTGAAGGTTGACCGGTTGAAGGTTGTTCGCGAAGCGTGGCCGAAAGGCCAAGGTTCACAGCAGTATTCTAACCTGCAACCGGCAACCCAAACTAACCTGCAACCAGCCACCCAAACTAACCTGCAACCAGCCACCCTTTTAGAGCAATTGCGACAAAATGAACATCGCAATTTGCTAACCGTACTGATTTTTGACCAGTTTGAAGAGTTTTTCTTTATTTGGGAGAATCATACTGAAAGAAAACGCTTCTTTGATTTTTTCCGGGAGTGTCTTCAGATTCCTTTCGTCAAGGTTATATTGTCATTACGGGAAAATGATTTGTATTTTTTGTTGCAGGGAATTCGTCATCAAAATTTTGATTCAATCAACAATAATATTCTCAATAAAAATATTCTTTATTATTTAGGTAATTTCTCCCTAGAGGATGCTAAATCTATTATTCAACGACTAACCGAGCGCTCTCAAGTTTATTTAGAAGAAGCCTTAGTCAATACGTTAGTGCAAGAACTAGGTAGTAGTGAAGGAGAAGTTCGTCCCATTGAATTACAAATCGTAGGAGCTCAACTACAGACTGAAGGAATTACTACCCTAGCTCATTATCGGAGAAAAGGTCCTAAAGAAAAATTGGTGCAGCGTTACCTGCAAGAAGTGATCGCAGATTGTGGCTCCGAAAATGAAAAAGCTGCTGAACTTATCTTGTATTTACTCACCGAAGAAAATAACACGCGCCCGCCTAAAACCCGCCAGGATTTGGAAAAAGATTTAAACGCCTTGGCAGTGGATTTAGCGATAGAAAAAATAGACCAGTTAGATTTAGTCTTAAATATCCTGGTCGAATCAGGATTAGTGGTGCTCTTACGAGAAAGTCCCCTTAACCGCTATCAATTGGTTCATGATTATCTAGTTTCTGTGATTCGCCAGCAGCAAGATAGCGAATTACTCGCCAAACTTAAAAAAGCCCAAGAGCAACATCGGCTTTCTCAAGCCCAGTTACAGAAGTCGAAGATAGCACTCACCGGCTCTATTGCTCTAGTTGGTATGTTAGCGATCTCAACCCTCTCTGCCGCTATATTTTGGGCGCAAGCTAGAAACAACGAAATCAGAGCTTTGATTAAATCCTCAGAAGCCCTTTACGGTTCCAATAGTCATGCCCTGGATCCACTAAAAGATGCCTTAGAGGCAGGAAAAAAACTCAAGTGGTCAGTTGGGGTAAGCTCTGACACTAAGGATATAGCGATGAGTTCTCTACAGCAAGCCTTTTATGGGGTTAGAGAGCGCAACCGCTTAGAAGGTCATAATGATACAGTCAACAATGTTAGTTTCAGTCCCGACGGTGAGCTAATTGCTACGGCTAGTTCCGACAATGTCAAAATCTGGTCCAAGGAAGGGAAAGAACTCTACACGTTAGCAGGAAAGCATAAACATAAGGATGAAATCAGAAGTGTTACCTTCAGTCCTGATGGAAAGTTGATTGCCACGGCTAGTAAAGATAAAACTGTTAAAGTCTGGCAACGGAATGGTAAGTATATTCAAACCCTGACAGGGCATACCGGTTGGGTTTGGAGCGTGCGTTTTAGCCCTGATCTCAAAAGCCTTGCTGCTTCTAGCGAGGATGGAAGAGTTATCATCTGGAGCCTCGAAGGCAAAAAACCCCAAATCTTCAAAGCCCATGATAAAGCAGTGCTCAGTATTAGTTTCAGCCCCGATAGCAAGGTGCTGGCAACTGGTAGTTTTGACAACACGGTTAAACTCTGGCGTAGAGACAGGAATGGCTTGTACAAGAGAAAGCCTCTAACCATACAAGCCCATGAGGATGCGGTTTTCAGCGTCAGTTTCAGTCCCAAAGGTAAACTGATTGCTACTGGTAGTAAGGATAAGACTGTCAAACTCTGGAAAATGGACGGTACTCGGTATCAGACATTGGGAAATGATGACCATGAAAGTCATCAAAGTACTGTGACTAGCATCACTTTCAGTCCGGACGGTCAGACCCTTGCTAGCGCTAGTGCTGACAACACCGTTAAACTTTGGAATCGAAATGGCAAGCTACTGGAAACCCTTACCGGTCATGAAAGTACCGTATGGAGCGTTAATTTCAGCCCCGACAGCCAGACCCTTGCTAGCGCTAGTGCTGACAACACCGTTAAACTTTGGAGTCGATACGGTAATGAACTCCCTATTCCCACAGGGGAAGAGAATACCGTTTTCAGCGTCAGTTATAGCCCCGACGGTCAGACTATTGCTACGGCTAGTAAGAACAACACTATCCAACTCTGGAGCTTAAATGGTCAATTGCAGCGAACTCTGACTGGTCATACCGATTGGGTGTGGGGTGTTAGTTTCAGCCCTGATGGTAAAACTATTGCTAGCGCTAGTGCTGACAAGACTGCCAAACTCTGGAATAAGAATGGTAAGTTACTGCACACCCTATCTGGTCATGAGAAAGTGGTTAGGAGTATCACTTTCAGTCCCGATGGTAAAATTATCGCTACGGCTAGTCGGGACAACACAGTTAAACTCTGGAATCAGAATGGTATCCTGATTAGAACTCTGACTGGTCATACAAATTGGGTAAATAGCGTCACATTCAGTCCTGATGGTGAGACTCTTGCTACGGCTAGTGCTGCTACGGCTAGTTCTGACCCAACCGTCAAACTCTGGAATGTTAGTGATGGCAAGGAACTGAAATCTTTCGATGGTCATACCGATTGGGTTTTTAGCGTTCGTTTCAGCCCTGATGGTAAAACCCTGGCCTCTGCTAGCAGGGATAAGACGGTTAAACTCTGGAATGTTAGTGATGGTGAGGAACTAACATCTCTTGATGGTCATCAGAATACCGTCTGGAGTGTGGTATTTAGCCCCGATGGTGAAACCATTGCTACAGCTAGTGCTGACCAAACTGTCAAGGTTTGGAACAGGAAAGGTAAACAACTTCAAACCTTTTATGGCCATGATGATGGTGTAGTTAGCCTCAGTTTTAGTCCCGATGGCCAGACTATTGCATCATCAGATTCATCTGCTAGAGTAATTATATGGAATTTAGACAATATCCGACATCCTGATCAACTACAGTCCCTTGCTTGCGATTGGCTACAGGATTATCTGAAGCACAATACTAATGTCAATAAGGGGGAGCGTCGTTGGTGTCGTTAGTGGGTGAGTGCTGAGTCCTGATTCCGTGAGAAGCAGTCTGGCATGGGATGGCAAACCACTATGGCAATTTTCATAATTGTTAGGTAGTAGTGTTAGATAGTGTTAGGTAGTGTTAGGTATTAGGTGTTACTACTTAACACTTAATCAGATCATGACTAATCACAAAAAAATCACAAAAAATTGCCATTTTGCTACCAGGATAGAATTTAATTTCCTGATAACATAATTACCTCACTTGCTGGCATACGCACTTGCTGGCATAAGCAATATCCTTAAAATCATGATTAACTCACCCCTACTCGAGCCTGTAGCTACTCACCACCGGGATGCTGTAGAAGAACTAGCCTGGGCAATAGCTGCTAGTGAGGGACAGTTTTTACTGATGTTAGCACACTGTAATTATGCCAAGTGGCGTAAGCGAGTGGTGCGCAGGCTACACAAAATTTCTTCTGTCCCAATCCGGGAAGTATTCCTAGACCAATCTGCTTGTACACTCTACACCACCCTCCGACAGGAAATCGGGGAGGAACAGCCAGCAGCCTTGATGGTGTTTGGTTTAGAGTCAGTCACGGACCTTGATGAACTGTTAATCGCCACTAACCAAGTTAGAGAAGAGTTTCGCAAAAATTTCCAGTTTCCATTAGTGTTGTGGATTAACGATGAGGTACTGTGTAAGCTGATTCGCATCACACCAGATTTTCACAGTTGGGCAACAACGGTTATGTTTGAAATCCCAACCTCAAGACTAATTCGCAACCTACAACAAAAAGCCAATTCTTTATTTACCAAAGTCTTGGAATTAGGTGCCAGTGAAATTTTCCCCAATGATGCTATCTTAGGTGCTGGTTATACTACGGAAATTAAGTTTGCCTTACGGGATTTGGAAAGTGGGAACCACGAGTTGCCACCAGAGTTGCTAGCCAGTCTTAACTTTGTCTGGGGTCGAGAGGCTTATGGATTGGGCAAGATTGATGTTGCTATTACCCACTATCAGAAAAGTTTAGAATTCTGGCAACAGGAACCCCGCAAGCAGGAGAGCAAGCCAGAAAACAACGGTGAGATTCTCCCTGGACTTGGTCTGCCTACCTTCATATCCCGTAAACCCATTACCCCTCCACGTCGCGAGCGACAAGCAGTTATCCTGTTTCACCTAGGATTATGCTATTGCGATCAGGCTAAGCAGTATCCACCGGGAGACCCTAGCTATCGAGAAAATTGGCACAAGGCTAAAGAGTATTTAGAGCAGTGTATGGTGGTGTTCGAGCAAGAGCAACGACCGGATTTAGTGGCTAAGTTGATTAATCAACTCGGTGAGATACTGCAATCTCTGGAAGCCTGGGACGATTTGGCAAGTCTAGCTACAAAGTCTCTAGCACTACACAGAACCTACTCTGCTCCTGTTCAACTGGCTCAGGATTATGGATTTATAGCAAAAGTGGCGCTACACAAATCCCGCTGGCAGGAAGCTTACACAAACGCAATATATGCCAATGTAATTATAACAAAAGTCACAGAAGAACAGGGTGTTGCCCACCATAGGGAAGATTTGTTGGCCTATGCAGCAGAGGGAAGAGGGGGAAGTAAAAAATTGTCCTATTATCCCCCAAGTATCCAAGCCCAAGAACAGCAACAGTACCCTAGCTATCAGGAAAATTCTGCTTTATCTTGCCTCAATGGAGTAGTTAAAATAGATAAACAGATTATAAATAAATATACAAATAAATCTCCCGTTGGTCGCTATCTGTTACTTCTGGCTCAAGCGCAACAACACTTGGGTCAACATTCCGAAGCGATTAGCCATCTGGAACGGGCTAGGGAGTTAGGGATTCAGGATGACCCGAAACTCTACCTGGAAATCCTGGAAACTCTCGGAACCCTCTACTGGCAACAAAAACGATATCAAGCAGCATTTAGATTAAAACAAGAACGGCTTGCGATCGCACAACAGAATGGTTTACTTGCTTTTATCGGTGCAGGTAAACTCAAATCCTCCCAACAGAATCAGTTAGCACAGAATCAGTTACCACAGAATCACTTAGCACAGACAAAGAGTAAAGGTAGCGCTACCGTATATCAGGCCATGACTGCTTCCGATTGGCAACACAAAGTAAAAGAGCTAGTGCAACGCATTGCCAGCACCCAGCACAAACTAACTGTAATTTATGGTCAAGCTGGAGTGGGCAAGAGTTCCTTACTAGAAGCTGGGCTAATCCCTGCCCTAAAACAACAACCCATTGGTAACCGTAATGTAGTCCCAATTAGATTGAAGGTTTACACTGACTGGGTCACAGAGCTGGGTCAACGTATCCTAGAGTCGAAGGGTGAAGGTTATTCACCGTTGAAGGTTGAAAGTTTAAAGGTTGAAGGTTTAAAGCTTGAAGGTTTAAAGGTTGAAGGTTATAAAAACAACTTTGAACTGGTTACTATTCTAGATCAGTTGCAAAAAAATCAACGGCGAAACCAGATAAACATCCTGATTTTTGACCAATTTGAAGAGTTTTTCTTTGCTTGCCGAGAGCCAGCTGAACAAAAACGCTTCTTTGAATTTTTCCGTGACTGTCTTAATATTCCCTATCTCAAAGTCATCCTGTGTTTACGGGAGGATTATCTACACCTATTATTAAAGTGCGCTCGTCAGGTAGATTTGGATGCCATTAATAATGATATTCTTAATAAAGGTATCCTTTATTATGTCGGGAATTTTTCTCCAGACGAGGCAAAATCGATTATTTATAATCTAACCACTAAAGCTAAATTTTACCTAGAGGATGCATTACTCGATGAGTTGGTAAACGACCTAGCTAAGAATGAACCAGTGGGAGAAGTAAGCCCGATTGAATTACAGATAGTGGGAGTGCAACTGCAAACTGAGCAAATCACTACCTTAGCAGCTTATCGACAAAACGGATCAAAAGAAAAGCTAGTGGAGCGCTATTTAGAAGGGGTTGTTTCTGATTGTGGTTCAGAAAACCAAAACGCGGCTTGGAAAATTTTGGGTTTGTTAACGGATAAGCATGGTACTCGACCATTCCGAACAAAAGATGACTTAGGAGCAGAGTTACAATTATCCACTGACCAGTTAGATTTTATCCTAGAGCTATTGGTCAAATCAGGTTTAGTCATGAAATGGCAGCAAGAACCAGAAGCTCAATATCAACTGATGTATGATTATTTAGTTGAGCCGATTCGTAGGCGTTGCTGATTGTAAGCTATCAGCTATCAGCTATCAGCTATCAGCTATCAGCTATCAGCTATCAGCTATCAGCTATCAGCTATCAGCTATCAGCTATCAGCTATCAGCTATCAGCTATCAGCTATCAGCTATCAGCTATCA
>NZ_JAAHFZ010000049.1:0-45031 GCF_010672795.1 Moorena sp. SIO1G6 | reverse complement strand
GCTATCAGCTATCAGCTATCAGCTATCAGCTATCAGCTATCAGCTATCAGCTATCAGCTATCAGCTATCAGCTATCAGCTATCAGCTATCAGCTATCAGCTATCAGCTATCAGCTATCAGCTATCAGTTTGTGAATGAAAGAGGTAACCATTTTTTGATCTGAGTGAAGTCACGAAGCTGACCGCTGACCGCTGACCGCACCTCAAGTAGCACCTCAAGTAGCGCATATACTTACCAACTATCTTCATTGTCGAAGCTGGGAAGATCGGGAGATGGGGAATACTCGCTGACGGTAACCTCCTCTACCTGGGACGGTTTACTCTTTCTTTCCTTAGCCAGTTGCTCAACAGTATCACTAATCACAACCGTTAAGTTTTCCCGGGTTTGAGCATGGTTGGCTTGCTCAGTCTTTAAGGCATCGATTAAGCGATCGCGTTCTGCCATGACTGACTTAAGGGTTGCCCTTAATTCCTCGACCGTTTGCAGTTGTTCCACATTCTGCTCAATACTCGAAACCGTCTCCAGTTGATCTGATTTGAGTTGAAATCCGTCTTGTTGTAATTGTTGCAGTTGAGCCTTGAGAGTTTCGATTTGCTCTTGAGCAAGTTGGCTTTCGATACGCCGTTGCTGAGCTTCAGTATTATATAACTGACGCCAATGAGCTGCACTTTTATCCGCAGCCTGGCACTCTTTAATGCTATCGGCCAGCTGCTGCTTCAGTTCCTTGATTTGGGCTAACCATTCGGTAAGCGACCCATTGTTGCTCATCAACAACTACTCCATCGGCTATAGCACTAATCAAATTTAATCAAATTTAATTATGGTTGAGGGGGTCGGGTTAACGGTAAACTGTCAATAAAATATTAAAGTGTGTCAATTGAACTACTGAACACTAGTAATGGGCAAACTACGGGTAAAATTGGCAAATTAATTTGTAGCAAGCCCCTGCTCACATCAGAACCTATGCTATCTAAGCGTTTTTTTCGTTTCTTCCGTTTCTTTGGTTACCTGAATCTGGTAACCCTCAGGAAGACTTTCAAGCGTGCGATGGAACGTCGCTTAATGGGTCTATCTGCTGAAATGGCATATAACGCCATGTTAGCGCTTTTTCCAGCAATTTTAGCAATTCTGACAGCGATTGGCTTGTTTGAATATTCCTTACAATTAACCTGGTACCACCACCCTCCCGAGCTGAGTGAAGTGGCACAGAATCAAGCTCTGAAAATGATGAAGGAAGTAGGTCCGGCTCAGGCGGTGCAGCCAATTCAGGAATTTACCGAGCAGATTCACCTCAGCACCAATAGCAGTCTATTTTCCCTGAGTTTTATCATAGCCATTTGGGTATCTTCTGGGGCACTGAGTGCAGCGATGAATGCCCTTGATCACATCCACCACATCCCCCGAGAGCAACAACGACCGTTTTGGAAAGCTAAGTTGATTTCTCTAGGCTTAACCATTGGTAGTATCATACTGCTAGTGATTGCATCTTTTTTGGTATTTATCAGTCACTGGGTGCTAAAAACAGTCGTTGATACGAGTGGAGCTTCCATCTTGTTGACACTCTGGAGTCTGTTGACCTGGCCCGTAGCCCTGAGTATGGTGGCAGCATCCTTTGCCTTTATCTATCGCTACGGACCAAGCCGTTGGCAGCTAGGCACACCGATATTGCCAGGAGCAGTTTTAGCAGCCATTTCCTGGGCAGTGGCTTCAGGCTTGTTTCGGCACTACGTTACTGCCAATTTCAGCAATTACAACAAAGTCTATGGTACCGTAACAGCCGTGATTATCTTACAGCTTTGGCTTTACATGACTTCTCTGCTACTGTTATTAGGGGATCAATTGAATGTGATAGTAGGAGAAGCAATGCAAGCATCCCATCGGAGACCTAGACCAAGAAAATTAGCCAAGGCAAAAAAAACATGATATGAGCTGAAACACTTTTGAGAATTGAGAATTGAGAATTGAGAATTGAGAATTGAGAATTTAGAACTCACCATTCTGCCTTCTGCCTTCTGCCTTCTACATTCTACATTCTGCCTTCAACCTTCAACCAAACAACCTATTTAAGCCCGTCACGAACCCACCGCCCACGCCTAACGGCTATAACGGGGGCTTGAAAAAGTCCATGACGTGACCAGCCTAAGACTATTGAGTCTACGTTTTTTGAGCTATCACACCTTTAGATGCGTCGCTAGTCTTCTGCTCTGTGGTTAATAGTTAAACAGTCATAAACGGGTTAAGACAGTGCTATTAACAAGACAAACTCAAAAAACATTGGCTAAGCGAACTCACCCTAGCAATAGGAGAAAACACAATTATGCGTGTATTTGTACTTGACAAAGACTTTAAACCATTAGACCCTTGCCGTCCGGCTAGAGCCAGACTATTGCTCAAGCAAGGTAGAGCCAAAGTGTTTAGAAGGTATCCATTTACAATTATCCTAAAAGATTTGGAGGTAGGAAACTGTACGACTCATAATCACCAGTTAAAAATTGACCCAGGCGCAAAAACAACAGGCTTAGCAATTCTACAAGACAACACTGTTATCTGGGGTGCTGAAATAATGCATCGTGGATTTAAAATTCGAGACGCTTTAACCTCAAGACGGCAATTAAGACGTTCTCGCCGTAACCGCAAAACTCGCTATAGAAAACCTCGTTTTCTTAATCGGAAACGTCCTTTGGAGTGGCTAGCACCCAGTTTAATGTCTAGAGTTCATAATATCCTGACTTGGGTTAAAAAGCTAATTCGGTTTTGTCCCATGACGGGTATTTCTCAAGAATTGGTACGGTTCGACACTCAAAAAATGGAAAACCCAGAAATCTCCGGTACTGAGTATCAACAAGGCACTTTGTACGGCTACGAAATTCGAGAGTACTTGCTTGAAAAATGGAACCGTAAATGCGCCTACTGTGGTGCAACAGATACCAGGCTAGAAGTCGAACATATTAAACCAAGATCTAATGGTGGTTCCGATAGGGTTAGTAACCTGGCAATAGCTTGTCACGATTGTAACCAAGCCAAAGGAAACCAGGATATCAAACAATTCTTATCAAGGAAGCCTGATGTATTGAAGCGAGTCCTGTCTCAATCTAAACGATCATTAGCTGATACCGCTGCGGTCAATTCGACTCGCTGGAAGCTGTACAAAGAACTCAAGTCTACTGGATTGCCAGTAGAAACGGGTTCGGGAGGCCAGACTAAATATAATCGACGTCGGTTTAACCTAGTTAAAACACATTGGCTTGATGCCGCTTGTGTGGGGAAGGTTGAAGCCATTTATGTCGAAAATTGCCAATTTTTATTAATTATGGCCAAAGGTCATGGAACTCGCCAAATCTGTCGAACAGATAAATTTGGGTTTCCGAAGCGTTATTGTTCAAGAACTAAGATCCACAAAGGTTTCCAGACCGGAGATATTGTCAAAGCAATTGTTACTAAAGGCAAAAAGATCGGAACTTATGTTGGACGTGTCGCCACTCGTAAAACTGGCTCGTTTAACATTTCGACTGCCAACGGATTGATTCAAGGAATCAGTTACAAGTACTGTACACCAATTCACAAAAAGGATGGATATTCATATCAAATTAATACCCTGTCCTCCCTTTCCTGAGTGCCTGTCACCTGGGGTTTCCCCAGGTGTTTATATGCCACGTCCTTTTGCTAACCTTTCAGGTATAGCGGGGGTCTCCAGGGAGGCGGAAAGATGAGGAATGATCGCAAAACATCTACCTTAAGGCGTGTACGTCGGGTAAGCTACCTACTGGACAATGCTATTCCTATCCCAGGAACAGGTTATCGGATTGGTTTAGATCCCATCATTGGTCTGTTACCAGGGGGTGGTGATTTTGTGGGAACTATCATTTCATCATACATTGTCGTAGAAGCAGCACGACTGGGAGTGTCTAGATCTACCTTGGTGGAGATGGTGCTGAATATCCTTCTTGAGACAGTTACTGGGTCTGTACCGGTGTTAGGGGATCTGGTGGATGCGGCCTGGAAGGCAAATGTCAAAAATGTTGAGCTGTTAGAGAAAGAATTAAATGTATCATCATCACCACCACAAAAATCCGATTGGTTGTTTCTTATCTTACTGTTGGCAGGGTTGGCTGTAGTGTTGGTAGTTGCGGTTGGAATTAGTCTTGCGATCGTAGCGTGGGTGATCACGGCTATAACTAGCTGAGCAACAATGTCTGGCATTTGTGAATGGGACTTGTGTAGGGTGGGACATGAAACTGGCAAGATGCCAGTTCCACAGGGTGGGAAATGAAACTGGCAAGATGCCAGTTCTACTAAGATGCCTATTCCAGCCACGGCTCAAACAGCTAAAATAAGATTCACCCTGTCTGGAATTGGTGAATGGGAGTAAAAAGACACAAACAATGGAAGAAAAAAAATTAGCGCAATTTTCTCTAGCGGATGGAACTACATTTCTGGTAGAAGTGGAAGAACCAGAAAGCCGTGGTATTGAGCGAGTCTCCCTGGGATCGGGAAAAAAAGTCCTCAAGGCACGGCAGACCTTTGAAGAAGCTCTAGATCAAATCAAACCGGTGGCTTCTGCGGTGATCACCAAATTGCGTGACCTCAACCAACCTGCTGATGAAGTGGAGGTAAAATTTGGTTTGAAATTGACGGCAGATGCGGGAGCCGTCTTTGCCTCTGTGGGTGGCGAAGTGAGCTATGAAATTACCTTAAAGTCAATAACTCACCGCTAAGTCCTATCGGACTATAGCGGGAGCTTGTAGAAGCTCATAGTTGACCAGACTGAGACTTAGATTAGGTCTACGTTATTTGAGTTATAACACCTGTAGGTGCGTGCCAGCCTTCAGCTCTGTTGTTAACAATTAAACATCTGTAGCGAGTTAAGGAAGTGTTGTTAACCTAAAAAGCTCTTATAACATTGTCGAGGCAAACTTTACCCACATCGTGGAGTGTTCAAAGTAATGCGAGTTTTCGTTTTAGATCAAAATAAAAAACCCCTGGATCCATGCCACCCGGCACGAGCTAGGGAACTACTTAAGAAAAGAAGGGCTAAAGTATTTAAGCGCTATCCATTCACTATTATCATGCAGGACAGGAGTGTTGATAATTCTGTAACTCATCCACACAGACTCAAAATAGATCCTGGTTCAAAAACAACCGGAATAGCTGTTATTCAAGAACAGACTGGACGAGTGACAAGTGCATTAGAAATTAACCATCGAGGACAGAGTATCAAGAATTCTTTAGAATCCAGAAGAGCCTTAAGGCGAGGTAGGCGAAACAGAAAAACTCGTTACCGCAAGCCTCGATTTCTTAATCGGAAGCGCCCAGAAGGGTGGTTACCTCCGTCACTAATGAGTCGAATATTTAACGTTGAGACTTGGGTAAGACGACTGAGGAAGTTGTGTCCAGTGACTGCAATATCTCAAGAGCTAGTGCGGTTTGATACTCAGAAGATGCAAAATCCAGAAGTATCAGGCGTTGAATATCAACATGGCGAGCTATACGGGTTTGAGGTTAAAGAGTACCTTCTTGCCAAATGGGGACACAGTTGTGTTTATTGTGGTGCTATGAATACGCCCTTAGAAGTTGAACACATTGTCCCAAAATCAAAAGGTGGCAGCAATCGGGTCAGCAACCTAACCCTTGCTTGTCGGTGTTGTAATCAGAAAAAAGGTAATGACCCCATTGAAAAATTTTTAAAGAAAAAACCAGCAATTCTCAAAAAAGTATTAGCTAAAGCAAAAATTCCTTTAAAAGATGCCGCAGTCGTCAACTCAACCCGTTGGGAATTATGGAGAAGACTAAAATCAACTGGATTACCCGTCGAAACAGGCTCGGGTGGATTGACTAAGTTTAATCGCAAGACTAGGGGTCTCGGAAAAACTCACTGGATCGATGCTGTTTGTGTTGGTAAAACCACCCCTGAGCAAATATTACTGAACGGAACAAAGCCACTAACAGTAACAGCTAAAGGTCATGGTATTCGTCAAAGGTGCCGACCTAATAAATACGGGTTTCCAAAGGCTCATGCTCCTTCTGCTAAGTCGTTTAAAGGCTTTCAGACAGGAGATATCGTCAAAGCTGACATAAAGAAAGGAAAATATGCCGGGCAGTATACAGGACGGATAGCTATTCGTTATCGTCCTTGTTTTGTACTTCAGACTCCCGAGAAGAAGTTCGATGTTCATCCAAAGTATCTGAGAATAATATTTAAAGCTGACGGATACGAATATGCGTCTAACTAGCAATGATTCGCGCTTCGCTGGCCGTAGGCCACGCTACGCGAACAATTTATTGACCTGCGGGAATTCCCCGGAGACGAAACCTGTTTATTGTGGAGCCTTTAGAGTCAGTGGGCTATGCAGATGCATGGTTAAATCTTTTTTAATAAGGCGACCCTATCTTACGGTAACTTTAAACCCGCTCAAACTAACGTTTATAACGGGAGTCCCCTTCCCGTATTTAAGATGGATTTTAATGCCCATAAGAGTTCAATTATTCGGCTCTTTAATCAAGACCAAGTAGTTGGTATTGGCTTTCTGGTATCCGAACACTATGCGTTAACCTGTGCTCATGTCGTAGCAGAGGCATTGTCAATTGATAGCACGATACAGAGCTGCCCTGAGGGAGAAATAAACGTTGATTTTCCTTTACTTAATGGGACAGATAAATTTTCGGCCAGGGTGGTTTGCTGGCATCCTGTATCTGATTTAGAAGATTCCGAGGAAGCCATAGAAGATATTGCTGTTTTGAAACTTGATAACCTTCCTGCTTCTGCTCACCAGACTCGCCTGCTGTTATCAGAAAATTTGGCAAATAATCGATTTAAAGTATTTGGCTGTCCTAGGAAAGTTCCGTTTGGAGTTTGGGCAACTGGGGTATTGTCAGATCAAAATGCTAAACAATGGTTTCAACTGGAAGATCCTAAGGTAACTGGATACGGGATTGAAGCAGGATTTAGTGGTTCTCCGGTTTGGGATGAAGAATTGCAGGGAGTGGTGGGGATGGTAGTTGCGGCAGATACCAAGCGACAAACGGCAAAAGTCGCGTTTATGATTCCGACACAAATTTTATTCAAAGCTTGGTCACAGTTGGAGTCAATTGTTATCCGAAGTAAGGCAAGAGAAAAGCAAATTAAACCTTTATCATCAGCCAAGAGAAAGTTCCTCGAACAAGAAAAAAAAGATTTGGAAGAAAAAATTAATGACATCCCCAATCAAATGAGATTCCTAGATCCTGCATCAAGTGACTATAAAAATCTCAAAAGAAGAAGTGATATATATTTTGAGGATCTTGAAAAAATTGAAAATCAATTATTTAGTTTTTAGGGATTTAGTAGTTGACAGTAAAAAATGAATCGCAGAGACTTTCTTGAAGAAGAAAAAAAAGATTTAGAAGAAAAAATTAGTGACATCCCCAGTCAAATGAGATTCCTTGACCCTGCGTCAAGTGACTATAAAAATCTCAAAAGAAGAAGTGATATATATTTTTCTAAACTTGAAGAAATTGAAATTGAACTTAGTTCATATCAACAATCATCATTAACCAAGAATCAAAGAGGCAATCGCTTTGACAAAAAGCTACGAAAGATTGATTTTAAAAAGCCGAGAAATCGAATAAATCAAATTCTCAAAAAATTTGCTAGTACTCGTAAGGGAGGATCGGCTTTTTTTTTAATTGAAAATATCAAAGAAACTAAGGGAGAATTATTGGTTTATGATATTCGAGATGATCTAACCAAAGAACGTGATGACTGGAGACATTACCCGATTAATGTGATAGCCAATAATATTGTAGATGAACAAAGTTTATTAAGGGCGATCGCAAAATTTATACCTAATTCTGATTCGGATACTCAAACAGTTGATAATACTCAACAGTATGCTATCAATATTATTGATAAGATTACGGCTGGTTTGCAAGTTGGGAGTCTTGTTTTTTTCGAATTGAATGATTGGGATGCTCTCGGGGAAAGTCAGGATTCATTATTATCCTGGTTTATGAAGTATTTTTGGATTCCTCTGACTAAAAAACAGTCTCAACTATCTCAGAATTCTGCAAATATTATAATTATCCTTTTTATGACCACTAGTTATTATTGTTTGTCAGAAAAATGTCAATGTTTACCTCATTTTAACCCACCCTCAAAATTTAATAAGCAAAAAATTTTCAAATTGGATTTACCAATAACATGGAGCGATAAAGATATTCGTGAATGGATTGAAGATACTTGTAAATATAATCGTCAACAAAGCTTGTTTGAATTAAACTACATCTTTAAGTATTCTAAAGGAAATCCAGAAAAAACCTGTTACATGTTGAAACAAAAATTTAATAAACTTTAGTTATAGCCTATGAATCCCCCTAAATACATCTTCCAGGGCAATTCAAAACATCGACCTAAAACATGTCATCCAGAGTCTCCCACAGAATTAGAACCCTATATTGCCGACAGCGAATTAATTGAAGCTGTGAATTTGGCAATTTTCCTGCAAAGACCCCTGTTAATTGAAGGAGAATCGGGATGTGGTAAAACCCGATTAGCAGTGGCAGTAGCTTATGAATTAGGGTTGCCCTTTTATCGTTGGGATATTCGCTCAACCACCAAAGTCCAAGAAGGATTATATGAATACGATGCGATTTTGCGGTTGCATGATGTCCAAACCCAAAACTTAACCCCGTCAATTAATCCGAAAACTGGACAACCGAGAAATCCTAAACAACCAAAAGATTACCGTGAACTAGGTCCCCTGGGAAAAGCCTTTCAATGTCATGACTATCCGGCAGTTTTGCTTATTGATGAAATTGACAAGGCTGATGTGGATTTTCCCAATGATTTACTGTCGATATTGGATAAACCTTGGAAATTTTTTATTCGGGAAACCGGAGAAACCATTGAGGCTAATCAAGAGCAACTACCAATTATCATTATTACCAGTAACAAAGAAAAAGGCAGTCTACCCTCTCCCTTTTTACGCCGCTGTTTATATCACTATGTGCGTTTCCCTAGTCAACCAGAAGAGTTAGAGAAAATTGTCGAGGTTCACTATCAACAGAAACAGAAACCAGAGACCATGGCAATGCCCAAATCTGATTTAGTGAAGACTGCGATCGCTAAATTTTTAGAGATACGAAAGGATAAAAGTCTATTTAAACTTCCGGGAACCAGTGAGTTTCTGGATTGGCTGGCTGCCTTACATCACTTTAAATCGGAACCCTATCCTGTGACTGAACTCCAGCAAGACAATACAATTCCCTATCGAGATTTAGTCTTTAAATTGCGGCAAGATTGGCAAAATCCTAATTATGCAGGTTCATGATACCAATTTCCTTTAATGAGGCTACAGATCAGATCCCCCCCTAGCCCCCCTTGAAAAAGGGGGGAACTGGAGTGAAAGTCCCCCTTGAAAAAGAGTGAAAGTCCCCCTTGTTAAGGGGGATTTAGGGGGATCTCCTCGGTGTTGCCCCTTGAAAAAGAGTGAAAGTCCCCCTTGTTAAGGGGGATTTAGGGGGATCTCCTCGGTGTTGCCCCTTGAAAAAGGGGGGAACTGGAGTTAAAGTCCCCCTTTTTAAGGGGGATTTAGGGGGATCTTCTACGTGTTACACTGTCTTATGAAATTGCTATGAGTAACTTTAATCCCCGCCCTCTCTTAACTCGCCTCTTTTACCGCTTGCGCCGGGATGGGTTTGCTTTGGGAATTAATGAATATTTAGCTGCCTTACAAGCTATGGAGGGCGGCTGGGGAGTGCAGGATGCCAATGCTCTCAAAAAACTTTTGCGGATGCTTTGGTGTCATTCCCCAGAGCAACAAGGCCATTTAGAAGTCATTTTTCGTTCCATTAGCGCAGAAGAAAGGCAAGAGCAGGCAAAACCAAGGGAATTTCCATCAGAATCACCCGAATCATCGTCCTCCCCTAAGAATCCTCCTGCTGTATCCTCTGGGGAACACGTTACCTCAAGGGTAGACTCTCCTACTCCAGTTCCTGAATTATCCTTACTGCCGGTCAAATCATCAATCAACTTATTAGAACACACAGAAGACAGGGATTTCCAAGGGTATTATCCCATTTCTCGCAGGTATATGGTTTATAGCTGGCGTTATTTGCGGCGGATGGTGGCAGATGGTAGAGAAGATGTTCTGGATGTGGAAGGGACAATTGCCAAGGTCTGCCAACAGGGATTTTTTTTAAAGCCCAAATACAGCCGAAGGGAGCAAAATCACGCTGATTTGCTCTTGTTGCTAGATCAGGAAGGCTCTATGACTCCCTTTCACCGCTTTACGCGAGATTTAGTGGAAACCGCCCAACACGACAGTAATATCGAACGGGTGCGGGTGGGCTATTTCCACAACGTTCCACCAGAGTATGTTTATAAAGACCCTTATCTAACCGAAAAGGTAAAGTTTAAGTCGATTTTGGCAGAGTCCGATGGGGATACCAGTGTTTTAATTGTCAGCGATGGGGGAGCAGCTCGTGGCGATCGCCGTTCCGAAAGATTTTCAGCAACCGCTGAAGTTTTGTGGCACATTAAACAGCATACCAAATTAATAGCCTGGTTGAATCCCGTTCCCTCTGAACGCTGGCAGGGAAGCACTGCCCAATTTATCGCTCATTTAGTACCAATGTACCCCCTCGATCCTCATGGGTTAAATCAAGCGATCGCACAGATTCGTTAAGATCTATGACAACTTCCTCATCTGACCAATTAACGGGAGAATTAGCCAGGCAACAAATTGAACGGTTTGTGGCCAGGTTTCAGCCCAACTATCGCTATCTAGCTTGTCATTGCGCCTTGCCCTTGGTTTTGACTCCGGAATTGGTCAATTATATCCGAGTGCAATTTTTACTGAACCAGGAAGTGCCTTGGATAGCAGAAGCGGATTTACTGTTATCGGAGTTATGCCGTCCAGTTGGTTATGAATTATATGCCATGACTCCGGCGGTACGGTCTAATTTATTGGCACAATTTGAAACACCAGAATTTCAGCATAAATTTGGCACAAATCGCCTCAAATCCGTCGCCCAATTGCTGATGGACTACGTGACTTATTTAATGGGAACCCATCCCCCTAGCCGACAGCGAGAATTCCAGGCACAACAATGGGCAGCCATGGTGTATTTAGATCAACATCGCACTGAAGCAGAACAGGAGATTGCCACAGCCCTACAAGGATTGGTTAACCGAGGAAAAAATGGACAGGCAGAATTAGCCCGATTACAGCGTTTAATTCAAGAATTTAGACCCCAGTTGAGTCAATATGACCGATTAATGAAATTTGCTCAATCCCTCGGAATCTGGCTCAAAGATCAAATTCCCCCTGATGCTGGTCAATCCTATGGTGTTCATGGGGTAAACCTTAGCCTTAATCAAGTCACTCAGCTTGAAGGTTTTCCACCTTTGCAAACCTTTGAATGTGAGGTGGTAACCATTGGGCTGGGAGCAGGGACAGAGATATCTCCAGAGATTGAGCTAGAACCTTTTGAGTTTGAAGTGGCAACTATTGAGTTGAAACCAACACGCAAGTGGTTCACAACAAAAATAGAACCAATCATCAAGCGTCATCAGCAACAAGCTGATGGTTTTACCGAAGACTTAGGGAATGGAGTTGAGTTAGATATGGTTGGCATTCGTGAAGGGAGCTTTATCATGGGTTCCCCAGAAACAGAACAGGGGCATAGAAACAGTGAAAGTCCCCAGCATCAAGTCACCGTTAAATCCTTCTTGATGGGCAAATACCCAGTCACCCAAGCTCAATGGCAAGCCGTTGCCGCCCTACCCCAAGTCAACAGAAAACTTAAACCCAATCCATCCTATTTTAAAGGGGAAGACCGACCTGTAGATACAGTCTCTTGGTATGATGCGGTGGAGTTTTGTGAGCGGCTGTCCCAACACACCAAACGCCCTTATAGCTTGCCCAGTGAAGCCGAGTGGGAGTATGCCTGTAGAGCAGGTAGAACGACTCCGTTTCATTTTGGTGAGACAATTACAACCGACCTAGCTAACTATAATGGCAAGTATACTTATGGCTCTGGTTCCAAAGGCAAATATGTTCAGGAAACAACCCCAGTGGGGAGTTTTAGGGTAGCCAATGAGTTTGGACTCTACGATATGCATGGAAATGTGTGGGAGTGGTGTGCAGACCATTGGCACTCAAACTATGAAGATGCACCAACGGATGGTAGTGCCTGGCTTTATGATAATGAAAATGATAATAAACAGCGGCTGTTGCGGGGCGGTTGTTGGGACAGCAATCCTGTGGTCTGCCGTTCTGGGTCTCGCATCCACTATTATCCGGCCCTCAGGCGCTACGACTACGGTTTGGGTTTTCGTGTGGTGTGTTGGAAGGAGTGAACTCCGTAACCCTTTTGCCCTTTTCCCTGTTTTTTTCTTCTTGTAGAACAGGCTTCTAGCCTGTTGCCGGAATAGGCTGCCTGTGTCAAGCTCAATCAATTAATCATATATCACGCGGCTTGATGCCAGTTCTACAACTAATAATATTTTACTGGCAAGATGCCAGTTCGACTTGTAGAATGACTGGCAAGATGCTAGTTTTACAATTAATAATATTTTACTGGCAAGATGCCAGTTCCACAATTAATCATATATCACGCGGCTTGATGTCAGTTCGACTTGTAGAATGACTGGCTTGATGCCAGTTCCACCTTTAGAATCACGCGGCTTGATGCCAGTTCCACAATTAATCATATATCACGCGGCTTGATGCTAGTTTTACAATTAATCATATATCACGCGGCTTGATGCTAGTTTTACAATTAATCATATATCACGCGGCTTGATGTCAGTTCGACTTGTAGAATGACTGGCTTGATGCCAGTTCCACCTTTAGAATTACGCGGCTTGATGCCAGTTCCACCTTTAGAATCACGCGGCTTGATGCCAGTTCCACAATTAGTAATATATCACGCGGCTTGATGTCAGTTCCACAATGGATATGTGAAGATAACTTAACTAAACCCAAGCCAGCTGATGAAGCACCAATCACCGGGAAGAGGCTTGGAGGCTGTCTTAACCCAATATTAATGATTCTAACTAGCAAGATGCTGGCAGTAACATACTCTGTAGAAATGTAACTAATGACTACCCCCAACCGTCCCTCCTCTGGGGCAAAGGCTTCGAGGCTGTCTCAATCCAATATTAATGATTATGACTGGTTTGATGCCAGTTCAATAAATTATACCAGTTATATCAGTTTCCTAAAGTCTCGAAATCTTAAAATTAGCCAAAGAAATCTTCCTCACTGGGAATTAGCAGGAGCAATTTACTTTGTGACTTTTAGTACTTGGGAAAAGCTAGAGTTGACCCCAGAAGCCAGACAAGTAGTGCTAGATTCCTGTTTATTCTTCAATAACCAAAGGTACAAAACCTATGCTGTTGTAATTATGCCGGATCATGTACATTGGTTAATGCAGCCTTTACCAAAATCAGCTCAGAAATATTGGACCTTAGCTAGTATTATCCACAGCATTAAAAGCTATAGTTCTAAACAAGTTACTAAAGTAATGAATCATATCGGTATTGTTTGGCAAGACGAGCGATATGATCGCATTATGCGAGATGAAAGAGAATTTTTAGAGACATGGAACTATATCAGAGAAAATCCTATAAAAGCTAATTTATCTGAGATTGCTGAAAGATATCCTTTCTTCTGGCAAATGGATAGTGTAGAGAAATATTCTGTAAAATAATCTATGGTGGAACAGGCTTCCAGCCTGTGTCAATAATTGTGTGGTGGAACAGGCTTCCAGCCTGTGTCAATGACTGTGTGGTGGAACAGGCTTCCAGCCTGTGTCAATAATTGTGTGGTGGAACAGGCTTCCAGCCTGTGTCAATAATTGTGTGGTGGAACAGGCTTCCAGCCTGTGTCAATAATTGTGTGGTGGAACAGGCTTCCAGCCTGTGTCAAGCTCAATCAACTAATAATATTGTTACTGGCTTGATGCCAGTTCTACACAAGATGCCAGTTCCACTTCTAGAACCACTGGCAAGATGCCAGTTCCACTTCTAGAACCACTGGCAAGATGCCAGTTCCACTTCTAGAACCACTGGCAAGATGCCAGTTCCACTTCTAGAACCACTGGCAAGATGCCAGTTCCACTTCTAGAACCACTGGCAAGATGCCAGTTCCACTTCTAGAACCACTGGCAAGATGCCAGTTCCACTTCTAGAACCACTGGCAAGATCTAATAATATTGGTCACTGGCAAGATGCCAGTTCTACACAAGATGCCAGTTCTACATCAGTAAAACCAAACAATGGTGATGGCACAAACAAGTAAAGAACAACAGCAATCAGAACTTATTATCAAACGCCATCGGCGACAAATTCAGTACTTCACTGAAGATTTGGGAAATGGTATCACCTTGGACATGGTTGCCATCCCCGGTGGCACTTTCGAGATGGGTTCCCCAGAAACCGAAGAGGGGCATAGAGACAGTGAAATTCCCCAGGATCAAGTCACGGTTAAATCCTTCTTCATGGGTAAATACCCAGTTACCCAAGCCCAATGGCAAGCCGTGGCCGCCCTACCCCAAGTCAACAGAGAACTTGAACCCGATCCATCCCATTTTAAAGGGGAAGACCGACCTGTAGATACAGTCTCTTGGTCTGATGCGGTAGAGTTTTGTGAGCGGCTGTCCGAGTATACCAAACGCCCTTATCGCTTGCCCAGTGAAGCCCAGTGGGAGTACGCCTGTAGAGCTGGAACAACCACCCCGTTTCATTTTGGAGAGACGATTACTACAGAGTTTGCTAATTACAATGGAACAGATGATCAACACGGTGGTTGGAAAGGGTCTTATGGTAATGGGCCATCAGGGATTTATCGTAGAGAAACCACCCCAGTGGGTAGTTTTGGGGTAGGCAATGATTTTGGACTCTACGATATGCATGGGAATGTGTGGGAGTGGTGTGCAGACCATTGGCACTCAAACTATAAAGGTGCGCCGACAGATGGCACTGCCTGGCAAGATGAACCGGATAGCAATAATGAAAATGATAATAAATATCGGGTGTGGCGGGGTGGTTCCTGCTACACCTTGCCTAAAAACTGCCGTTCTGGGTCTCGCGGCGTCTTTAATCCGGCCTGGAGGCACCTCGTCGGCAATATTGGTTTTCGTGTGGTGTGTGCCCAGGAGTGGACTCCGTAACCCTTTACCCTTTTCCCAATGTGGAACAGGCTTCCAGCCTGTGATAGGCGGGCAAAATTTTTGGTATGGCAGTTGTAGTAAAGGTTAAGATATATTTCTGCGTTGAAGCTTCCTACTCCCTAAGAATTTTTCAAACTAAATAATTTGGCAAAAAGGCATGGATATAGCCTAAAAGTGTGATTTAATGACGTCTAAAGTGTTAGAGGGTTTTTTTAGCTATTAGGTGAGCTTGACCTTGGCGAATTAAATTCACCACGGGTCGCACCTGAGGTACACAGGATTTTTTCCCTGTTCCCTATTCCCTGTTCCCTAGAGCCTAAAATTATGACTTTGAAAATTTTCTGTGACCAGAACTATCTGCCAGAGGGCATGACCTATGAGGCAATCCTATACCCCTTTTGGGGCAAGCCTCCCGAAAATCCTGAGGATCCCATTAGTAGTTGTTTTGACCACTATGTAGAGATTGGAAAGTCTCTATTTAAGATGTCGTCTCTGGAGGAAGCAGATTTTGCAATTGTACCAGTTAATTGGGCACTATGCAATTCTGAATTGGAACATAAAGCCAGACAATTAGCAGAAAACGTTAAATCAGCAGGCAAGCCCTTAATCAGTTTTTTTGGTGGAACTTCTTCCCATCTTAACTTACCGATTGAAAGTGATTTTGTATTCCGTAACTCCCTCTATCGATCCCTTAGAAAAAACAACGATTTTACCCTACCTCACTGGAGCGAAGACTTTGTTGAAAACTATCTGGACAACAAACTCAATATCCGCCAAAAATGCTTAAAACCGGTAGTTGGTTTCTGTGGTTATGCCGTCAGGAAAAATCCCAAAACCCACTTAAAATTTTTATGGTCTAGAGTCAAAAAGAATGTCTTGAACTTGACAACTACTATTCCTCCCTATAATTGGGGACATGTGTTAAGAGGTCGAGCCTTAGATATCTTAGCCAAAGACCCTAACATAATCACCAACTTTCTGATTAGAGAACGCCCAGTTTTCTTCAATCAACCGGACTTCAAGTTGAAGCAAAAGCATCGGCTGGAATTTGTGTATAACCTAATAGACAGTGACTATATCTTCTGTTGCCGTGGCTCAGGAAACAATTCCTTTCGTTTCTATGAAGCATTGTGTTGTGGCCGAATTCCAGTTCTTATAGATACCGATTGTGTGCTTCCCTACGACTTTGAGATTGATTGGAAGAAATACTGTGTTTGGATCAAGGAGAATGAACTTCATTTAATTGGCGATAAAATTGCTGAGTTTCACGACAATCTATCATCCCGGGAATTTGTAGATTTACAGTATGAATGTCGCCGGATTTGGAAAGAACGAGTATCCCCAGAAGGGTTCTTTCGTAATTTTCATCGTCATCTGCCTATAGCAAAGGGAACAGGGAACAGGGAACAGGCAACAGTAGGGTGCATCTGATATAGCGCTACGCGCAAGTCAGAAGTTAGAAGTCAGAAGTCAGAAGTAACCTAGGACTAGGTTTCGGAGTTTAGAAATGTCAAACATCTAAATGCGTAGTGCTATTTTTGTAAAAAAGAAGGGAAGTGTGGGGCGGGGGCGCGGGAATTTTATTAGAATTTTTGCCTAATTTCATAAACTAAAAAATATCAGGTCAGTTTGCACGATGAAAGTCACAACTAAACTAGCACAATTAAGGGCGTTGCTGAATTAAGGAATGAATGCGCGATAATCTGGTTTTATTAAAGCCCCCTAAATCCCCCAATTCTGGGGGACTTTGAGAGTTTTTCCCCCCAGAATTGGGGGGCTAGGGGGGCGAAACCATACTCAGAATCAGCAACGCCCAATTAAGAGCTAATTCCGGAAATATCAGTTACGAAGAAATTTCTGAATCTACGGGAATCGATCGGCAAGAATTAAGGGAACTTGAAAATGGGGAAGCGAATGCGATGAAGCGTTCGCAAAGCGTGGCCCAAAGGCCTCAGCTTCCGCTAAGAGCGATCGCTTTTACTACCCTCGCTCAACTCTGCGCCTTCTTTCACTGTAGTCCCAACGATTTATTGATTGTAGACTGGGAGGGGGAAGAAATAGAGAAAGCTTCACAGATAATGAAACAGACATTTACCAATGCTGAGGCGATGCCACCCCGTTATGCGGAGGAAATTTGGGATACTTTTTAAGGGACTATCTAGCTAGGGCAAACGCATCTAAATTCTAGAAGCCTTACTCAGAAGTGATGTAGTGCGGTCTTGGGGAAGCAGGGTCAAATAGCAAATATGAGATCCACCCACTTCGGATCAGTAAAATGTATTAACTTATAACCTTAGTGCTATAACAGCTTAGTTGTCCGAATGACGTACCAAACCTCAGATCATTTTATGCATCTGATGGTTTCTCCCTGACACGCTCTTTCCAATATCCTGGCTCACGACTACAGTGCATCACCGCCACAATTAAAATGTAATCTTCCTCAATAGTGTATAAAATCCCGTAGGGAAATTTACGTGTCAGACATCGACGAATATCTTCATCAATAACAGCCCAACGAGTTGGTGACGCAACAATTCAGAAAATTGCATCCTCAACTACATTGATAAATGCCTGTGCCAATTCAACTCTACGTTCTGCGTAAAACTCGACTGCTTCACCATATTCAGTCAAGGCTGCTGGGTGAAAGACATATTTCATGGCTCCAGAAGTCGCCTCACTCTAGCTAACCCTTCCTCTCCAGGAATAGGCTCAACCATACTACTTCGGATTTCATCTCGACGCTTCTTAGCTTCACTTACCCAAAGTGCTTGTAGGTTTTCGTCTACATCAAACTCAAGACTTTCAACCAGCTTCTGAGCCAACAATGCTCTCCATGCACTGGGCAAAGATAAAGCTTCTTTAATTACTTGCTCAACAGAGACCATAACATTCGGGCATCATAGATAATACCCAGAGTCTAGCAAAAAAGTAGTAAACATAACACAGAATCAAAATGCGATTGGCCGTAAGCCACGCTACGCAATTGACCTTAGGTCACGCTCCTTGAGGTGCATCTACTGAATTTGAGATCAACTCAATCGCTGGCAAAGCCACAAAGCAAAGACTGGAATTGTGCTTGGGGCTCAACCAATTCAAATGGCGCTGATAAATCCAAAAGATTCACGGGCTTTTGCATCCCAATCCCAAGTGTAGACATCTTGCGGTGGTACACCTTCACTGTTCATGTTTTCTACAGCGTACTAATTTAAGCTTGTACCCATTATCCCCTCAATCGACACAGCAAAGCGCTAGAGCATCGGTTTAGTAATCAAAATCAAAAAATATTGTTATTATTACTTACACTTCCTGGGAGTTACCTGCAATCCAAGTAGCTATAGACTCTTGATTTTCTATTCCTTCTACTAAATTATTAATCTTGATCACGGCTTCTTCTTCTGCGGCCACTAACTCATATCCGTTTAAACGTAAAAAAACGTCGATGACAGCAAGGGCAATTCGCTTGTTACCATCGACGAAAGGATGATTTTTTGCCAAACTAAAAGCGTAGGCTGCTGTCAGATCAAACAGACTAGCACTATCACTGTAAGCAAATAAATGTTTAGGTCTAGCTAAACTACTGGAAAGTAAATTCGGATCTCTTAATCCAAAACATCCGCCATGCTCTAGGATTAACTCGTCATGGATAGCTATTACTGCTTGCTCTGGCACCCAGCGAGGCTCTTTCACTTAGCTAATTCCCGAAAAGCATTGCGATAGTTTTTGCGAGTTATCGCGAAAGCTTCCATTGCTGCCTCGAATTCAGAATTATCTGGAATACTAGCAGGATTTGACACTGTAATACTCATTTCCTTTTGAAGCTGAACCAGAAGTTGCTGAATTGGGACTGATTCTTGAGCTATTTCCTTAGCTGAAGCTACAGAGTCTGAGGCATTTAACACCGTAATAAAATTCCGAAGGTCTTCTTGATAACTTTGGGCTGCATCTTCAACATCAGACCCAGCGCAATTGAGGCGTTCTCCTGGGTCAGCTTGCAAAATACCACGAGCCTTCTTGTAAGCCTGTTCCAAAGGAGCCAAACCCTTAGCCAAGACATGAAGATTGGAAACACCGGAGGGAAACTCCTTCCCAAGAGCATTTAACTCACCCTGAAGTTCCGCTGAGAGTGAATCCTCTAGCTGAGTTAGGGCGACCAAGAAGGCTTTGAGGGTGATTGCATCTAGGGAGTTCATGGCTTGAAGTGTGCGTTTATTAGCTCAGGCAAGTCAAAAAGGATAAAGCGTCTTTCATTGGGCATCATAGATAATACCCAGAGTGTAGCAAAAAAGTAGTAAACATAACACAGAATAAAAATGCGATTGACCTACAGTCACGCTACTTGAGGTGCATCTACTGAATTTGATATCAACTCAAACGCTGGCAAAGCCACAAAGCGAACAGAGGTAAAGCCATTCGGTAGCCTTGCTCGGAGCCATAAATCAAACCTTTGTGCTGCAATCCAGCGATCGCTCCTTGGAGAGAACCCCCTCTTGATAGGTAATGCTTCTGAATATAATCTCGACTTTGTGGCTTGTCGGTAGGGTCTAGGGCCAGGGATTCTAAAAGATGGGCTTGATTAGCTGGAAGCAGCATCAGTAATGACTCGAAGACCATGGATAAGTCCGCTAGCAGTTCTTGGATGGCCTGCTGAACATGGCCATCACGAATTAGTCCATCAGAAACTCGTACTGACTTGAGGCGTCGCACCAGTGCCGAAGCATCACCGAAGTGTCCTTGGACGGCATTGACAAAGATTTCCAGTGCTTGCGATCGCGGATCGAAGGTCAGCCGTTGCGTATGCAAAACTTCAGTTACCCAAGCCGCAACCACATCATTAGCTAAAGGAGCCAGCTGCACGATTTCCAAATTATTCCCCGGTTCATGGGGATAAATGCTGGTTTCTGCAATCGTTGCCACCAGCACATAACTTACCTGAGTCTGACCCTCGATCTGTTCCCTCAAAAATTTTTCCCACACCCCATGACGATCCCAAGAGCGGATGTGGGGGAAGCTTTCCAAAATCAACACTACCCGTTCCCCCTCAGATTCAGCTAACCTTTGCAGGAGATCGAGTAATACTTCAAATGCTTTCCGTTGCAGCTCTTTGCTCTGGATCCGAACCGGTTTAAGTCCCTCTGTGCTACTGCCTTCATCCTTCAGGACAAATAATTCCGCTGCCTTACCTTCAATCCAATCTGCCATTAGACCTTGAACCGTTGCCATTGGAAAGGTCTGGTTTATGCTCTCCCACAGCAGTTGCACAAAGCGCTGACCATCCGTAACCCGGATGCAGTCAACCTCCAGGATTTTAACTCCAACTTCCCGTGCGGCCCGCCTTACCAAAGTCCGCCGTCCGCTTCCGGGCACTCCCACAATCAGCAGATTGCCATCACGGGCTAAAACTTGAGTGATGCGCTGGAATTGTGCTTGCCGCCCAACCAATTCAAATGGTACTGATAAATCCAAAAGATTCACGGCTAATGCATCCCGATCCCAAGTGTAGACATCCTTCGGCGGCACACCTTCACTAGTTGGCAACCCCCCAATTGTATCGCTAACTGTATCGCTGACATCCTCAGGGCTGAGGTTAACCATTGATTTGCCATCAGTCGATTCTGTCATCTGCTATTGCCCGTGTTTTTCCCAATTCCAAGCTCAAACCAAAACCTTGGTGTGGCATGAGTCTATAGTTTACCTTTGCACTTTTCAATAGTGTCAATCGTTCCTAGCACTATTAAAACGTGCTATATATTTTATAGCACTGTTCGACAGTATCATTGTATAAAGATAATTACCACCAACCCTTACCCAATAGGCAATTCCCGTGTTAGAAGCATTCATATTTGCCACAATATTGTGCGGATTTTTCGGCATCATCCTTAAAAAGAACCTGGTTATGAAAATCATCTCTATGGATATCATGAGCACAGGGGTGATTGCCTATTACGTGTTGGTTGCATCCCGAGATGGTTTATTCACACCCATTCTTTCAAGCGTCGAAAATAGGGCTTACGCAGATCCAGTTCCCCAGGCAGTGATCTTGACAGCGATTGTGATCGGCTTTTCGATTCAAGCCTTAATGCTAGTAGGTGTTATGAAACTGGCACGGGACAATCCCACCCTGGAAAGCAACGAGATCGAGAAGAATAACATGCCATGAGTACCATTACCATTGCCTGGATTGCCCTACCGCTATTTGTGGGATTCAGCATTTATCTACTCCCCAAACTTGACCGATACCTCGCCCTAGGCGTTGCCATGGTTTCGGTGGAATATGGGACACAGCTATTTCTCACAAAATCGCCATTAACCCTACAGCTGCTGGATAATTTCGGTGTCACATTACTAGTTGATCAATTAAGCGCGTTTTTTATCTTGACCAATGGGCTGGTAACCGCAGCAGTCATCCTTTACTGTTGGCAAAGTGGTAAAACAGCTTTTTTCTATACCCAAACCATTATCTTACATGGCAGTGTCAATGCCGTATTTATCTGTGCAGATTTCATCAGTTTATACGTAGCATTAGAGGTAATTAGTATTGCTGCGTTTCTGTTGATTGCCTATCCCCGAACCGATAGATCAATTTGGGTAGCCTTGCGCTATCTTTTTGTCAGCAATACAGCCATGCTATTTTATCTAGTTGGCGCGGTTTTAGTCTATCAGGCACATCATTCCTTTGCCTTTGAAGGGTTGCGCGGAGCACCTCCAGAAGCCCTTGCCCTGATCTTTCTGGGACTATTAGTCAAGGGGGGAATATTTGTATCGGGATTGTGGTTACCCTTAACCCACTCCGAATCTCAGAGCCCAGTGTCGGCCTTGCTATCGGGAGTTGTGGTCAAAACGGGAGTCTTTCCACTGTTGCGTTGTGCTCTGATTGTGGAGGAACTTGCTCCCATCGTCAGGATATTTGGAGTGGGGACAGCGCTTCTGGGAGTAGGCTATGCCGTCTTTGAAAAAGATACCAAGCGTATGCTGGCTTTTCATACCATTTCCCAGTTAGGCTTTATCCTCGCCGCACCAGAAGTCGGGGGCTTTTATGCCCTGACCCACGGCCTGGTGAAAGGGGCGCTCTTTTTAATCGCGGGTGTTTTGCCCAGCCGCAACCTCAAGGAACTGCAACATCAGCCGATTAATACCCAAATCTGGATTGCCCTGGCTATAGCTAGCTTCTCAATTTCCGGCTTTCCCTTGTTGTCTGGTTTTGGGGCGAAGGTGTTGACCATGAAGAATCTAGTGCCCTGGCAAGTTATCGGTATGAATATTGCTGCCGTAGGAACAGCCATATCCTTTGCTAAATTCATCTTTCTGCCCCATGGGGATGGCAGCCAAGGGCAGGTAAAGGTCGGTTTTTGGTTAGCGATGATACTGCTGCTCGGTGGGCTGATTGCTGCCAATGGTGTGTACTACCAAGCATATAATTTTGCCAATATTATCAAACCCCTGGCAACCATTGGTCTGGGGTGGTTGGCATATTTTTTGATTTTCAAACGATCTGTAATCAAGCTGCCCCGTGTGCTTGAGGAATTTGACCATCTCATTGGGGTGATGAGTTTAATGTTAGTCTTATTGTTCTGGATGGTGTTTGCATGATTGGGCATCTAAATCTAATCTTACGACTGGTTATCTGGTTTTTGCTCACTGCCAATCTGAGTCCGTCAAATATCATGATTGGGATTGCGATCGCATTTTTATTACCAGGACGCCCCAAAACCCCAGAAGCCTTAAAGGATTGGCTGCGGGTGCTCGGTGAAGTGATAGTGGCGATTCCCCAGGCATATATTGAGGCATTTGAAATCATGCTCCGTCCCCATAAGCACGAAGATGTGATCATGGAAGGAGTCAAACCTCAACGGACCCCTGGGCTAATATTCCTGGATATATTCCTGATCACCTTTACACCAAAAACCATTGTGTTGAAATACCACAAAGATGGCAGGTACGAAGTACACCGGGTTCGACGGAGGAGAAAGCGATGACACTGATCCTGATTGCCATGATTCTGGCTCTGCTCATCCCCATTTATGAGGCTTGGCAAGATGATGATATTTGGCAAAAAATGTTGGCATTTGCCAGTATTGCCACCAAGACATCCATCATGATTCTGATGGTATCTGTTTTGCGCGATGATTGGATGATCGGTGTTGTCGGGGTGATCATCCTGAGTGTGGGGAATGCTGGATTAATGCTACTGGCACATGTAATTAAACGAGTCAATAACCCCAACCTAAGAGGATGGGGCGAGGGATGACGACCAACTGTCCGTGTTTGACTAGACCATTGAGCCGAATTTTGGTACGAACATCCGGATGCTTCCCCAGTCCGGATCTCTTCAAAACTGTGTCGTCAGTTGCTCTTAGACAGGACATCTTAGATTCGGTGGTCGTTCGCGAAGCGTGGCCTACGGCCAGGGGACGGGTAATCAACCCAAATACTTTTCTCGTGAGGTTTATCACCATGCTACGAGTTCCAGTTATTTCACCTGATGGCAAACCATTGATGCCTACAAAAGCCTCTCGTGCTCGGCGTTGGCTTAATCAAGGTTTAGCTGTTATTTACCAAAACGATCTAAATGTTTTTGCTGTTCAGTTAGTCAACCAACCGTCTGGAGAACAAACTCAGGACATTGCTATTGGGATTGATCCTGGAAAGATGTTTTCTGGTATTGCTGTTCAGTCAAATAATGCCACTCTTTGGACAGGGCATTTAGTGTTGCCGTACAAAAAAGTCCGCGTACGCATGGATACTCGACAAATGATGCGAAGAACTCGTAGAAGCCGTCGAATAAACCGCAAGGTACCTTACTCGCAAAGGTCTCATAGACAAAAACGATTCTCAAATAGAGTAAGCAAAAAGGTACCTCCTTCAATTCGAGCAAACCGCCAGTTAGAGCAAAGAGTAGCCAAAGAACTTAGCCTTTTGTACCCAGTAAAAGCCATCGTTTATGAAATAGTCAAGGCTAGAGGAAACAAGGGTTTTTCTCCTGTTATGGTAGGCCAATCTTGGTCAATATCTCAGCTAGAAAAAATAGCCCCAGTCACTCAAAAACAAGGCTGGGAGACTGCTCTAAAAAGGGAAGCGTTAGGACTAGTCAAGGACAAAACCGACAAAAGTCGGCAGTCAGTCAACACTCATGCGGTAGATGGGATAGCTTTAGCTGCTACTCATTTCTTCCGGCGCAAGAATTACTATCACAGCAAAGGCAAATTGAGTGTTCCAGAAAACTGCAATATAACTAACACTTTGATCTTTGTGATTAGACGTGCTCCTATAAGTCGTCGTCAATTACACCTGTTGCAATTTTCTAAAGGTGGAAAACGGCGCAAATACGGTGGAACAACTACTAGTCATGGTTTTCGCAAAGGAGATTATGTTGAAGCTGTTAAAGCCGGAAAAGTAACCCGTGGTTGGGTAAGCGGTGAAACAGCAAGACAGGTTTCTGTGAGCGATATCGATTGGAAGCGGATAGGACAATTCACCGCCCGGAAAGTCCGACTCCTAAAACGTTCAACGGGCTTAATTGTAAACTACTAATTGGAGGCGCGGCTTTCCTCCCCACCCTGTAGAGGGATGGGGTATCCAGCCGCGAAGACTGATGAGTGATGTATAGACTTCTTTCAGAAGTAGGGAACAGGGAACAGGGAACAGGGAACAGTGGACAAGAATTCACGAAAAGCGATGCAGTCGGCCAAAGGGGGTTACCCCCACTCGCGCTTTGCATCAAGAACAGTATCAGAAAACTACTTTTTCAAGAGGTCTTATAGCAATTTGCATATAAGTTAATGATGAAAATGGGGCAAACACAATAAAATTTACTTCTTAATTGGCAATAATAAATAACTTATGTTGGATGCAAAATGCTCTATTTACTGTTCCCTATTCCCTGTTCCCTGTTCCCTAAAAAACTATAAATATGTACTTAACAAAGTCGCAAAACGCTATATGATTAATGCACTGAGTTACACTTGCATAGGTGTCGGAATCCTATTCTGGTTTTGGGGAACCTTTCCCCTAATCGGTCACCGATCAGTATTATTCAAGCTGCATAGTCTTTCAGTGGCAGATACCCTGGGATCGATGAGTATCATCGTCGGGCTGCTCCTGAAGATACCCAGTGAATGGCCGCTGCTGATTCTCGCCATTATCTCCTTGGCGATCTGGAATACAGTGTTGGGATATGTGTTGGCTTACTGTTCCAGTAGTGGGGGTGACAATGACTGATAGCTATATTTATGTCATAACCGCCCTACTGCCTTTGTCCGCCTGCATGCTGGTATTTCAGGTCAATCCATACCATGCTCTGGTGATCCGAGGCATACTGGGAGCGGTGGCGGCTTTGGTCTATGCAATGTTTGGGGCAGCGGATGTGGCTTTGACTGAAGCGTTGGTGGGTACAATGCTAGCCATTACCCTCTATGCGGTTGCGGTGCGTTCATCCTTAACCATGCGTCTGGGAGTAATCCAAGACTGGGAAGAAGTTGAGGCAGATGGGGAGTCTTTAGCAGAGGGCAAGACCAAACCGGATTTTGGGGAACTGATGGATGACTTACGGACAATTCTGAGCAAACACTATATGCGCCTTGAGCTGGTAACCTACACAGATAGGGAGACCTTGCACCGGGCGCTGATAGAAAAAGAAGTCCATGGGACCTGTACCGAAGATGAGGGATGGCTCTTTGAGCAAGACCAGAGGGGATTAGCTCCAGGAGCTACCCAGAAGGCATCACCACAGGATGATCAAGACCAGGTAGGGCAAGAGTATGAAACCCTACCTTATCACACCCAGACCAGGGTTCAACGCCTCTATGAGATCATGCAAAGTGAACTTTCATTATCGGCGACAAGCTTGACTTATTTAAATGTACCAGAGGCAGGGGGAGATCATTAATGAAATGGATTTACATTGCAGCAGGGATAGCGCTGTACGTCAAATTTATGGTTTTGCCCAATCCGGCGGCAGACTTATCAGATATGTCTATCGTCGAATCCGTTGTACAAGATAGTGGGGTGCCCAATGCGGTTTCGGGTATCATTTTCCGGAATCGGCTCTATGACACCATCTTTGAAGTGGTGGTATTTTCGATCGCGATCATGGGAGCTAAATTTCTACTGGCCGATGAAAAGCCCTTCTGCACGATCTACCAATTTACCGATAAACCATCCATTGTTCTAGCCCGTCTGGGAGCGACGATTGCTGCCTTGGTAGGTATAGAGTTGGCGATTCGGGGGCATCTGAGTCCAGGGGGTGGTTTTGCGGCTGGGGTGGCGGGGGGAACCGCAATCGGTCTAGTTGCCATTACCTCATCATTCCAGTGGATGCAGGGGTTCTACAAGCGTTGGCAAGCTGCTAGGTGGGAGAAGATTTCAGTTTTGATTTTTATTGTACTAGCGGTTATAACCTTGACGGGAGTAGAATTACCCCACGGGGAGTTGCAGACACTTGTCAGCGCTGCCGTCATCCCCATACTCAACATCTTGGTTGCAGTAAAAGTTGCTTTGGGTTCGTGGGCAGTTATTTTGGTTTTTATTCATCATCGGGGATTGCTATGATCGATTACAGCGGTTTTCAATTCAGGGAACAGGGAACAGCGGATCACTGGAACAGAACAAAAATTATGTGTACCTTATAGTTATGAAAAACGGTGCGCTTGACCCGTAATTAAATTCGCCACGGGTCGCACCTCTGCATCGCTTTCTTATCCCCCACACCCCACACCCCACACCCCACACCCTACTCCCTACTCCCTACTCCCTACTCCCTACTCCCTATTCCCTTTGCTGATGAAATCTCAGATACGTGACTTAAAACAACTTTATGAAACTGAGTACGATCAGTGGTTAACTGAAACAGTTAAGCGACTGAAAAATCGTCAATTAGAAGAATTAGATTATGACAACTTAATCGAGGAATTAGAAGCCTTGGGACGCAGCGAACGAAATGCTGTTAAAAGTTTACTGTTGCAGATAATCATTCATCTAATGCTGTACCAATTTTGGGAAGCAGAGAGGGGTAGAAATGCTAATCACTGGGCGGGGGAAATTATTACCTTTCGAGTTCAACTAGAGGATAAACTTACCACTAATTTACGAAATTACTTAGCCGAGGAATTACCCAAGATCTACCAAAATGCTTTATTGATTGTCCAGAAGAAAACTCAGCTTAAGTCTCTACCAGAACAATGTCCTTATTCCTTTGAGGAATTACTGGATAAGGATTGGTTTCCCAAGTGATATAGCAGTCTCCAATCTTGTTCCTCAACGACGGGACTGACCAAATCCCCCAAAGTTCTACCAAAATATCCAGAAATGTGAGAGCCCTGCGTCTTTAGACCGGGGATGAAACAGAGCGACGGGATTAATCCCGTCGTATCCATAAACTTGGGAACTCTTTTAGTTTTAAATATGTCATAATATGTATAAGGAGGTGATAGCAAAATGTATAGGACAATTCCAGTAAAAGCAATATTCACAGATGAAGAAAAAGCTTTTTGGCTATTTCAAGGCGAACAAGCGAATAGCTTATGGAATTGTGCTACCTATTACTCCAAGCAAAAACATTATACTTGGCTAAAACAGCAACCAGAAGCTTTTACTACTTACTGGAAAGAAGATGTGCTGCGTTATGGTTGGAAGACGTATAAGTGTAATGTTAATTACGCGGAACTTTGTAAAGAGCTAAAAGATAATCCTCATTACAAAGCGATGGCGGCTCAATCAGCACAGCAAACTTTAAAGTCTGTGGCTGAATCAATTACAGGTTATAACCAATTAGTCGGACTTTATTATAAAGGCCAGGTAGATAGACCAAGACTTCTTAGATATCGCCAAAAAGGCGGGTTGACTGGTGTGACTTTCCCGAGACAAGCTCTTACCTATAAAAAAGGCTTATTTTATCCCTCTGTCAGCAAAGAGAGTAAACCAGAACTGCTAACAGAAATTGTACTAGAAGCTCCAGATTTTATAGATCCAGATTGGGTCAAAGAGGTGACAATTCGCCCGTACCTGGGAGAATTATGGATTGATTGGGTGATCGACGACGGGAAGCAACCAGTCGAGAACAACCCCAATCTTGATTATTCACAGGCTTGGAGCTTCGATCATGGTGGGGATAATTGGCTAACCGGAGTTTCGACCCATGGAAAGAGCCTGATTATTGATGGTCGGAAACTCAAATCCATGAATCAGGGGTACGCCAGATTGGTTGCCAAATATAAAGCCGGTAAATCAGATTTTTACTGGGATAGCAACCTGGATCGTGTCCAACGGAAACGCAACAATCAGATGCGAGATGCGATCAACAAGGCAGCCAGATTTATAATTAACAGATGCCTCAATGATCGTATTGGAAACTTGATAGTTGGATGGAATGAACGTCAAAAAGATTCATCAAAGATGGGGAAACGGGGAAATCAGAACTTTGTAGTTATTCCCACTAAGAGGTTAATCGAAAGACTAAAGCAACTAGCCTGCGAATATGGAATAAAACTAACGATTACCGAGGAAGCGTACACCAGTAAAGCGTCTTACCTTGACGACGACAGCCTCCCAAAACATGGCGAAAAACCCAAAGGATGGACACCGTCGGGCAAAAGGGTAAAACGTGGATTATACAAGTCTTCTGAAGGGCACCTAATCAATGCTGACTGTAACGGGGCAGGCAATATTGCTAGGAAAGTAGCTGCACAGTTAGGAATTGACTTAACCAAGGCAGGTAGGGGATCAATGACAGTCCCACACCGGTACGATCTGTTTAACTCTCTTTCTAGATCGTACAGGACAAGAAGTGAAGTGGCACGGGTTCACCCTGCCACGTAACAACATTGTAGAATCCCCCGTGCTTTAGCCGGGGGAGATGTCAACTTTACCCGCAATCGACGCAAGGGGAGTCCGGCGCAATACTTTTGGTTCAGTATCGGAAATATAGCGATTTCTATCCTAATGAGGTAAACAAGATTTTTCCCTGTTCCCAGATCCGCTGTTCCCTGCTCCGAAGTCCCTGCTCCCTGCTCCCTAAAACCAAGGTACCCGATCGGGTACTGCTTCTAGTCTGACTGATGAGCCACACTAGGAGTAGGGAGTGTGAAGGGAGGATAGCATTTATGAAATTTCAGGCAACTTTCTGCGCAGCTACGGCATCATATACCATCAGGATTGAGAATAATGTTACGTTTTATTGCAGTTAATGGAAAATGTCAATTGCATAATGTGTAGCTATTAAGCCGATAAATTATATAGGCGCTATATATCCGTTTGCAGCGTAAATTGGTCAGCGATGTCGATCTGGCAGATATCGGGGTGTAATCTGACAATAGTCAATTCGTCTACCGGGGGGAATTTTAATGACAGTCAATTTCCGCAGATTTTTTCGGGTCTGTAATCCTAGTAAAACCCTGAATGTGGGGAGGGCTGAAGACCAACAATATTACATTGATTTTTCCAAGGTGCGGGGCAGCAATATTATTAGAGAACTCAGACGCACCATTACCTTCTCAGAAGACGAACCCACCTGTCAGTTGTTTACCGGACACATGGGCTGTGGCAAGTCTACCGAGTTATCGCGATTGAAACGGGAATTAGAACAACAGGGATTTCATGTCGTCTATTTTGAGTCCTCTAATGACTTGGACCTCGCAGATGTAGAGATCAGTGATATTTTGCTGACCATTGCTCGTCAGGTGATTCAAAGTCTGGAGGACGCTAAAATTAGACTCCAACCCACCCGCTTCCGAGGGTTAGTGCAAGGGGCGGCTAAGTTGTTAAACTCCGAGGTGACCGGGTTGAAATTCAAAGTTCCTGAGTTTCAGGCCGCTGGTGTAAGGGTTAACATACCTGATGAGATTGGCATCAGCTCACAAGAGGGGGAGTATTCCCTAGCCTTTGGGATTGGGGAAATTACCACCAAAGCTAAGAATTCTAAGGACATTCGCTCCCTATTGCGACAACATCTAGAGCCACGGGTCAACAATATTGTAGAAGCGATTAATACAGAACTGATTGAACCAGCTCAACAGCAGCTGCAACAGCAGGGTAAAGCTGGACTAGTGGTGATTGTGGATAATCTTGACCGGATCCATAATAAACCTAAGTCAGGGCAACGCAATCAGCCAGAATATTTGTTTGTAGACCAGGGGGAGTATCTTAATCAACTCAAATGCCATGTGGTCTACACCATTCCCCTGATTTTGGCATTTTCCAATGACCAAGAAAACCTCAGGAATCGCTTTGGTTGTGAGCATTTACTGTTACCGATGGTACAGGTACAAGAACCAGATGGTAGTCCCAGTGATGCCGGAATTGCTTTGCTGCGAGAGATGGTCTTAGCCAGAGCCTTCCCAGATGTGGAGCCAGAGCAACGGATCGGTTTAATTACAAAAGTGTTTGATAGCCCACAGACCTTGGATCGGCTGTGTCTAGTTAGTGGGGGTCATGTCAGGAATTTGTTGGTGCTGCTCCGTAACTGCCTCAGGAAAGACGAACCGCCTTTATCTCGTAACTTGGTAGACAGTGTGATTAGTCAGCGTCGCAATGAATTGAGCAGGGCAATTACACCAGATGAGTGGGCATTGCTCAGACATGTGGCTGAACACAAAACTGTCAGGGGTGAGGAGGAATACCAAATCCTGTTGAAGAGTTTGTTTGTGTTTGAGTATTGTAATGGTCACGGATGTTGGTATGATATCAATCCGGTGTTAGCTGATGCCAAAGAGTTGAATTAAAGCTAAATATAATATCAGCTATCAGCCGTCAGCTGTCAGCTATCAGCTATCAGCCGTAAGCTATCAGCTATCAGCATTCAGCATTAACCTCTACCTGAAATTACTCAGTTCCATGACTCCCTGTGTAAGCATTCAGCTATCAGCTATCAGCTATCAGCTTTTAAATAACACAATTAAGCATTCGTTTAATCTTTGTTACGTCAGCTGAATGCTGACGGCTGACGGCTGACGGCTGAATGCTGAATGCTGAATGCTGAATACTTACCTCCCTGTCCGGTTAAAGGGCGTAAATGAAGTCATAAAAATATCAGGCTCATGATGTACACATAGTTGTTTAACACTCCCTCCCTTACCTGCGTCCAGTTTACGACCTAATCCCTGCTCCCTGCTCCCTAAAACCCAAAACTTTGTGCCTCACCCAATTGAGAAATACTATAAGTCATGCTAGATACAACCGCAAATCACAACCAAGATTCCTTGAGAGAACTAATCAGACTGATTACTTTTTCTCAGGGAGAATTTTCGTTGATTTTAGCGGTTGGTAACTATGGGGTATTGAGGACACAAATTATTGAGCAGTTGCAGGAGCAATGTTCTATTCCGATCAGGGAGCTGGTCTTAGAGCAATCGGTTAAAACTCTCTATACCACTATTGTGGAAGAGCTAGGTCCGGAACAGCCAGAGGCGTTGATGGTATCTGGGATAGACTCAGTAAGTTGCATAGAGGAAGTGCTGACAGCAACTAACCAGATTCGGGAAGAGTTTCGGAACTTTCGGTTTCCACTGGTGTTGTGGGTGACGGATAAGTTGCTGCAAATGCTAATTCGGTCAGTGCCAGATTTCCACAGTTGGTCAAGCTGTGTTGAGTTTGTGATTAGCAGCGGTCAATTAATTCAGTTTATTGAGCAAACCACTGATCAGGTGTTTGCCAAGATGGTAGCTTCCCGTGAAACTGAGTTTTTGCAGAGTTGTACTCTTAATTTAAACAAAGACTCTGGATCCTATGTGGAATTACACTCAGCACGACAGGACCTGGAAAAGCGGGGAGTGGCCTTAGCCCCTGAGTTAGAAGCAAGTTTGGAATTTGTGCTTGGTCGAGTGGCTGATAATTCTCAAGAAGAGTCTCGACAGCATTATGAGCGCAGTTTAGCTCTGTGGAAACAAACCGATAACCTGGAACGCCGTGGACATGTACTATTCTGTTTAGGCTTGTGGTGGGCTGGTTATGCACTGTGGCATCAAGCTGAGAAGGAGCAAGCTTGTGAACAAGCAAAAGTTTATTTTCAGGAATCGGTTGAGGGTCTTGAGCAGGCTAACCGCCTCGACTTAGCTGCCAAATATATTAATTTTTGGGCAGAGGCACTTCGGCACCAGTCAAATTGGGAGGAGTTAGAGAAAGTTGCCAACAAAGCCTTGGCGCTCCATCAAACCTATTCTGATCCGTTCAGAATGGCACAAGCTTATGGCTTTTTGGCTGAAGTAGCCCTAGCCAAATCAGCCTTTAAAAAAGCGCAACAGTATTCCAAACAAGCGCTTTTTCTGCAATCAACGGCATCAGCTAAGATAGTCAATCCCTCACCGGAACAAGAAACTTTTTTAGACTGGAACAAGTCTTTTGCCAAGGGTTGGTATTTATTTTCCTTGGGGCGAGCACTGCTTGGGGCTATGCGATCGCAAAAACATGTTGGTCAATTACAAGCAGCACTTTATAACTTGGAAACCGCGAGAGCAGAAACCAAACCCCACTATGATCCAGAACTTTATATTGGTATCTTGAAGGAATTACATCAGGCCTATTGCCAACAAGGGCACTATCTCACTGCCTTTAAGATTAAACAAGACCAACAGGGGATTGAGAGCCGGTTTGGGTTTCGGGCATTCATTGGTGCTGGTCGATTGCAGCCTAAGCAGCAGGTAACTAACCCAGTTTTAGCAACGGTTGAGTGCTCAGAAAGGATAGCGCCAGAAATTGCGGCTTCTGGCAGGGAACACCATGTTAATCGTCTGATTGAGCGCATGGAACAGGAGCGCTCTAGACTAACTGTGATTCATGGACAGTCCGGGGCGGGGAAAAGTTCGATGATTGAGGCGGGATTAATACCAGCATTAGAACGGAAAACCATTAATACCCGTTGGGTATTGCCGGTTTTGCAGCGAGTTTATAGGAATTGGATTCAAGCACTAGGCAAATCCTTAAAAAAGACGCTGAAGAAGAGACTAAATTTAGCATCTGTATCTACTAAGCTTGATTCAACCGCCCTCATTCTTGAGCAGTTGCACAATAATGCTAGGCAAAATTTGCTTACTGTTTTAATATTTGACCAGTTTGAAGAGTTTTTATTGGTTTGCTCAAACCCCAAGCAGAGGCGAGGTTTTTATGAATTTTTGCGAGACTGTCTGAATATTCCTTATGTAAAGGTAATCTTGTCTGTGCGAGAGGATTATTTACATTGCCTGTTGGAATGTAATAAGTTTGGAATCGATTTAGAGGTTATTAATAACAATATTTTAGATAAAAGGATTCTGTTTGACTTGGGGAATCTTACCCCACCAGATGCCAAATTATATCTTGAAGGCTTAACGGAGCAAACTCAGTTTCCCCTAGAGCAAGCACTGATTGATAAATTAGTGGAGGATTTAGGCAAAGAATTAGGGGAGATTCGACCAATTGAGTTGCAAGTGGTAGGGGCGCAACTGGAACGAAACCAAATTACCACCCTACAACAGTATCAACATCTAGGAAATCACCCAAAAGCTGAATTAGTCAACCAATACTTAGAAGAAGTAGTGGAAGCCTGTGGTGCTGAGAACAAACGGGCGGCTGAATTAGTGTTGTACTTACTAACGGATGAAAACAACACCCGCCCTCTCAAAACTCGCCATGATTTGGAAAAAGAATTAAAAGCCTTGGCAGCTGATGTAGACACAGAGCTAAAACGATTAGATTTAGTGTTGGAAATTTTTGTTAAATCTGGCTTAGTGCTGCTGTTACGAGAGATTTATAGCGATCGCTATCAATTAGTCCATGATTATTTAGTAGATTTCATTCGACAACGACAAGGGGCTGATATGAGAGCAGAACTTGAAAAAGAGCGAGAAGCCCGACAACGGCTTCGGAAACGGTTGCTGATGGGGTTAGGGGGATTTAGCCTGGTGATGACTATATTAGCAGCTATCGCCATCGGGCTGTGGCAATCGGCAGAATTCCACGAAAAACGGGCAACCCTTGCTAAACTAAACGCTAAATATCAGCTATCTCTTCTTGTAAATAAAAATCAGCTTGATGCCCTTTTAAGCAGTATCAAGGGAGGGAAAGGATTAAACCATAAAATAGCCAAATCAGAAATTGGAAAAGAGACTGTATCTAACCTCTGGGAAGCAGTCAACTTAACCCAAGAACGCCATCGTTTAGATGGACATCAAGGTAGTGTCTTGAGTGTTAGCGTCAGTCCTGATAATCAGCTAATTGCTTCAGCTAGCTCTGATCAAACCATCAAACTGTGGAGTCGTGATGGCAAATTCATTAAAGACTTAAAAGGACATGAGGATAGAGTGTGGTGCGTCAGTTTCAGCCCTGATAATCAAATCATTGCCTCTGCCAGTAAAGACAAAACCGTTAAACTTTGGGGTCGGGATGGAAGGTTAATTAACACCTTGACAGGACATGATAAGGGGGTGAAGTGGGTAAGTTTTAGCCCGGATGGTAAGACCATTGCTTCAGCCAGTGGTGATCAAACTATTAAACTCTGGAACCGTGATGGGACTTTGCTCAAAACCTTGAGAGGACATCAAGATGCTGTATTGAGCGTTAGTTTTAGCAATGACGCAGAGTTAATTGCTTCAGCTAGTAAGGACAAAACGGTAAAACTCTGGAGTAGTGACGGTACATTCATCAAAACTATAGAAGGGCATAACAAGGCTGTTTGGAGTGTAATTTTCAGTCCGGATAGTCAGACCATTGCTTCAGCTAGTGATGATCAGACCGTGAACCTTTGGAACCGTGATGGAACGTTAGACAAAACCTTGGCAGGACATGATCATCCTATCAACAGCGTCAGCTTTAGTCCTGATGGTGAGTGGATTGCCTCAGGGAGTAGTGACGGAAAAATAAAACTCTGGACTAGTAATGGTACACCAATTTCAACCCTTCCTGGTCATAAAGATATTGTCAATCAGGTTAGTTTCACTCCGGACAGTAAGATGCTAGCCTCAGCTAGTGTTGATTTCACTGTCAAACTTTGGAGTCTTGACCAAACCTTGCCTAAGGTTTTCCAACCTACCTATAAAGTATATGGTTATGGTGCTAGTTTTAGCCCGGATGGTGAAATAATTGCTTCTGGTAGTCGGGATGATAACACGGTCAAACTCTGGAACCCCAAGAAGCAGATTAGAGAACTCACCCTCGAGGGACATCAGGGTTTTGTGAAGGGGGTTGATTTCAGTCCCGATGGTCAGTTAATTGCCACCGCCAGTGATGACCAGACGGTGAAACTCTGGAATGGCCAGGGGAAAGTGCTACATACTCTAGAGGAGCATAGCGCTCCAGTTAATAGCGTTAGTTTCAGTCCTGATAGTCAAATCATTGCCTCTGCGAGTGAGGATAGCACAGTGAAACTCTGGACCAGGGAAGGGAAATTGCTACGTACTTTAGCGGGAGATAAAGGACATACAGATGCGATTAATCGGGTTAGTTTCAGCCCCGATGGTCAGTTAATTGCCTCTGCCAGTAATGACAAGACAGTGAAACTCTGGAAGCAAGACGGAACTTTCATGACTACCCTTAATGGGCCTAGCCAGTTGTCCTCCCTTAGTTTCAGCCCCGATGGTAAGCGCATTGTGGCAGGTGCTGCCCGTGGTTTTATCGTAATTTGGAGTCGTAACGACATCTCCTGGCAGCAATTCGAGCCTAAAGAAGGAGTAGGGGATAAAAAAATTGTTGTAGGGCATACAAAAACTGTTCATGATGTCAGTTTCCACCCCAAAGGAGACATTATTGCTTCTGCTAGTGCGGACGGCACAGTTAAACTATGGGACCCCAATGGAATTTTAATCGCAACGTTAACCCAGGGTTCTAAACGTGTGGAGTTTGTGAATTTCAGTCCAGACGGTGAAACCCTAGTCTCGATTAACGCACCTAATCGAGTGAGTATTTGGAATTTAGATTACAGTCAATTCAACGATGTGAATTCTTTACTGAAGCGTGCTTGTGATCAGATCGGTAATTATTTGAACAATAATCCGAATGTGAAGACAGAAGACAAAAAAATATGTCAGGGAATAGAGGAGCAAGAGTAAATTAGCTTTTAAGGCAAAAGGCAAAAGGTATGCATACTAAAGGCAATACTAAAGAAGGTTTTATAGCAATGTTTATCCTTAATAAGGGGCAGGGGAATAGGGAACAGAAATATGTTTTAACCTTTACTTCGACTGCTATAAGGAAAGCATCGCTAGTTGATTAACTCTTGCCTCTTGCCTCTTGCCTCTTGCCTTTCCTTAAGGGAGTACCTTCACCTATCAAATAAGAATGCTATGGATATGATCAATCTCTAGCTGGAGCGGACTCTACTGAATTCCCGATTGTGGGCTGTCGTAGCGTGGCGGGATAGGATCTTGATCTCCGGGCTCTCTAGCGCTAGCAGCGGTATCAAATATAGTGTATTTAAGGAATGAAACATCCTCCAATAGACTATTGCCAGTAGAGTCAGGTTCGGTGATTAAGTTCCAGGAAGCTGTATCCATAGCTAAAACCTGAGTAGCAGTGATTGTCGATACTGCTGTTATCCCTAGTAGGGAAAGAATTTTGTAACGTTTCATAAGTGGACTCCGTGGGTTCTCTGCTAATTCCAACTAGATTAATATATACATTTTTCCCAGATTGATGGCTCAGATCAGGATATTTTCCAGGTTTATGGATCAGATCAGGAAAGTCTCTGAGTGTAGAATATCGTAGCTTTGGCGGCTTTGACGAATCTGCGGATAAAAAGTTCCCCATGAAGAATTTAGAATGTAGAATTAAGAATTTAGAATGTAGAATTAAGAATTTAGAATGGTGAATTAAGAATTTAGAATTGATAAGTCTATATTAGGTATTATTCTTTATACATTATACATTATACATTATACATTATACCTTCAGCCTTCAGCCTTCAGCCTTCAGCCTTCAGCCTTCAACCTTCAGCCTTCAGCCTTCAGCCTTCAGCCTTCTACATTCTCAATTCTACATTCTTAATTCTACATTCTTAATTCTACATTCTACATTCTTAATTCTAACAACTTTTAACCTTAGAGCAGAGCTGATTTAATAACTCCTTTGGAATGGCCTCGAAATTTTCTAGCAGGAAATCCATTAAGGCCAGATGATGCAAAGAATCGGAAGAGGGAGTTTTATAGCGAGCACCTTGAGCCAGCCAGCTGTTGACAGCGTAAGTTGAGCGGCAGCAGATGTTAGCGATGTCTTCTTGGTTAACTTGCCATTTCCAGTAAAACTCCTGGGGGGTCATGGATAGTCGGCAGTTGCTGTATAGGTAGATCAAGATTTCTTCTCGCTCGGTGATGGGACCAGGAATTGAATGTGGCTGTGTGGATTGGCTCCTGGCAATTTGGGCAAGGCGGTCTAGGGCTCGCTGACAGTTAATCAGATGATTCAGATGGTCATTTGAGCGATTTGTTGGCATGATGTAATTACCTCACACATAGCTTGTGACTGGGGACATAAGCCGCGCTTCTTGGTTGACGTGAAAAGCGCGGCTTTTTGTCCATAAATATTATGGAAATATCGGACATTTTCATTATTACTAATATTTTGGCAAATGTCAAGGATCTTTTTAGATTTTTGCAACATTTTTTTACAAATTTAAAAATTGATTAGCTTGGGGGTTTGATATATAACAAATATCAATTTTATGATGTATTTTTGGATTATATTTTAGGGAGCAGGGAGCAAGGAGCAGGGAGCAGTAGGAAAGAGCTTGGAGGATTGTTTGATGTTATGTTAAATTAACAAGATTGTTAATAACCTATTGATAAAGCGGCTTTGATATTAATCAACTTACAGATTTACCGCCAACAAACACACAGAGAAGCACGCTAGCACTAAGGTATTTGTTGGTGGGTATCTGCTCAAAATGCGATCGCATTTCCCTAGGTTTAAATTGTAAATTAATTATAAATAGTCAGTTTACGGACCTGGGACTAGGGCGTGTTGTCAAACTGGTTGTATCCTAAACAATAAGCGATGGCAGAGTGCATTAATGAATCGAGTCAACTTAAGTAATCAGCCCTGGGAGAGGTGACCAGAACACTATGGAAAGTGGGTGCATCGTGGGAACATGGTTTTATCGGTGGCAAAAAGCCGGGATAGCGATCGCTCCAGCGTAACGCACCGAACCTGTAAAGACACCCACAGCATAAGGATAGATGACTGAATTCCAGATTCGCTTAGCTCAAATTTCAGATGTAGAACCTATCTTGGCATTCTGTCAATATACCTGGGAACATCAAAAAGATTACATGCACTTAGTGTTGGATAAACGGATTAACAATCCTGAAAATAAAGTTTTTGTAGTTACTCTTGATGATATCCCTGTGGCAATGCAGCAAGTAGTTATTTTGTCAAAACAGGAAGCTTGGCTAAGTTCCTTAAGAGTAGATCGTCGCTATCGACGGCGAGGTTTATCTAAATTATTAGATTCCTATACAAATAAGTATTTATCTCAATTAAATGTTCCTATATTACGTTACTGTGTCTTGTCTGACAATGAAATAATGTTGAAAATTGTCTCTGGCCGAGGAGATAAAAAAATCGCTAATTATAGTATCTATAAAGCTAATATTTTGGCTTCACAAATCAACAAATTGTTTAAATTAGAATTGAAAAATTTTGATGATATTTGGTCTTTGATAGTTAGAGAAAATTTATTAGATCATAAACAAAGTTTTTGCACAGAAAATATTGGTAAATGTCAAACCCTTACTCCTGAGTTATTAAAAGACTGTCTGGTTGGGGGAAAAGTTTTCGGATTAAGACAAAATGAACGTTTACGAGGTATAGCTATTCAAAGTTACTCGGAAATTTCAGAGGAAGATTTTTATATTGGTTATCTTCATGGAGAGCCAGAAATATTGACAGAGCTTCTGTGTGAATTATGTAAATTAGCCTATTCTTTAGGTAAGTCAGTGGTTAAAGGTCTTTTTCCGTTGAATGATAGTTTCGGCGATGCTCTTTCCCAAGCTGCTTTTCAAAAAATAAATCAAGCAGAAATAGGGATATATCGCTCTTCTTTCAAACCGGGTTGATTCCTTGGGTGCATCTCATTGTTGCTGTTTGAACCGGTGGGTGGAATGGGCATCAGGCGTGGAACGGGCATCAGGCCTGGAATGGGCATCTTGCCCGTTACAATGTGAGCACCATAAGACATAAAATTATTCCTTGTAATAATTCTATTATTGTTTTGTTGAAGCCAAAACTGGTTTACCTGTATCCACCACTTGTTCTACAATATCAGCCGCTCGACTCACTCCCCCTGCTCGTTTAATTGCCTCTTGTAGCCTCAAGGCATTCTTTTTATAGGAATCTTCCGTTAAGACCAGTTTGATAGCCTTTTGTAGCTTATCCACGCTCAATTTTTTCAAAGGTATGACTTCTCCTGTTCCTGTCCAAGCGATCCGGGCTGCTATTCCAGGTTGCTCGTTGGTAATGGGAATAGCTACCATTGGTACTCCATTACTTAAAGAGTGTAAAGTCGTATTCATTCCGGCATGAGTGATAGTCATAGTCGCTTTTTGTAATAGTTCTAACTGAGGTGCATAGCCAACAACTATGGGATTGCCTGGAAAGTCTGGCAAATAGTCTGGATTAACTCCCCAACCTAAAGTTATTACTAATTGAGCATCCAATCCCACACAAGCGTCTGCAATCATTTGGAAAATCCACAGAAGCCGATTTTGTAACGTTCCCATAGAAGCATAAATCAGTGGTTGTCCAGTTAATTTTTCATAAGGGAAAGGTGCAGCTTCTCGACTCGCTGGGTTACTATAAGATCCTGTGAAATGAAAACAAGACGGTAGTTCTTTTCTAGGAAATTCTAATTCAGCAGGCTGTTGACTAATTTGAGCCAACTGTGAAGAGTATTGATTGGCATTATTATAGGTAGATAAATTCCAATGCTTACGATGATAATTAATAACTTTTTTCAGGGATTCACCTATAATATTAAACAGTTCATAACCCACTCGGTTGCGTAGAACTCCCCGCCATGAAGGGTCATAATTCCAGGACATGCTAAAGGGAGGAACGCTCATTTCCCGATTGAACATTAAGGCACTGCATACAGTTACAAAAGGAATGTCTAGATACTCAGCGATAGTTCCTCCTGCTGGAGAAGCTTGATCTACTAATAACAGCTCTATATCTGCTGCTTTAATTACGTCTGGAGCATCCCGAAGAGACATTTTTGCTACATTGACAATCCAATTGATTGTATACTGGAATGCCTTAAATCCACTGAGATTACCTAGTTGAGTAAATAAGTCTTTTGTGGCTCCTTTGGGAAAATCCGACTTGCCAATCAGCTGAAATTCTAATCCTGCAGCTAGAGCTTTTGGTTGAGCGTCTTCAATGCCGAATACAGTGACGCGATGACCACGCTGTTTCAGTTCGTAACCTAACGTAGTCATAGGGTTAAGATGACCAGAAGCAGCAGGACAAATGATGCCAAAATGAGTCATGATAGTTGCTCAGTAAAAGACGTTACCCCGATTTAATGGGACTTAAGCCAAAAGTCAACTCAAATTTAACATAAACTGGCTTGCTAAGGGATGAATAGGTACCGAGACTTGTCTAAGCAGTAGAATGTAGAATGTAGAATGTAGAATGTAGAAGGTAGAAGGTAGAAGGTAGAAGGTAGAAGGTAGAAGGTAGAAGGTAGAAGGTAGAAGGTAGAAGGTAGAATTTAGGATACAGACTTCAATTATAAATTCTAAATTCTAAATTCTAAATTCTAAATTAGTAAGATAGAATAGGATGATCAGCTCTGGTAACAGTATTTCCTATGGTTCAGCAGCTTACTCCCAGCACCGATGACATCTTATATCCCGAAAGTGACGGCAAACCCTTGGCGGACAATACCCTTCAATTTGAACTAATTACTACCATTAAGTATGGCCTGGAAGCCCTATTCAAAGATGACCCCAATGTATTCGTTGCCGGGGATTTGTTGTGGTATCCAGAACTTGGAAAACCCAAAATCAATCAAGCCCCGGATGTGATGGTGGTTGTGGGTAGACCGAAAGGGCATCGGCGTTCCTACAAAACCTGGGTTGAAGATAACATGAATCCCCAGGTAGTATTTGAAATAGCCTCATTAACGAATACCATCAAGGAATTAGAAGAGGATAAACTCAAGTTTTACCAGAACCATCAAGTAGAAGAGTACTATCTTTTTGATCCAAATCGGACAAAACTAAAAGGCTGGTTGCGTTCAGCCGAAAAACTAGAACCAATCCCCCAGATGCTGGGTTGGGTTAGTCCCCGTTTAGGAATTACCTTTGAGTTAGTAGGCTCGGACTTGGTGCTGTATTATCCCAATGGCGAGCCTTTTGCTACGTATTTGGAAATTATTGAGCTCAAAGAACTTGCTCAACAACAGGCAGAGCTCGAAAGGCTAGCAAAAGAACAAGAACGCCAACGGGCAGACCAAGCGGAGGAAGCTTTAGAGCTTGAAAGACTCGAAAAAGAACAGGAACGTCAACGGGCAGAGCAAGCAGAAGCTTCCTTGCAAGCCTTGCTAGAGCAATTAAAAGCAAAGGGCATAGATCCAGAACAGTTCGAGCTATGAACCCCACCATTTGGATATAACCCTACTAAGAATGTAGAAGGTAGAAGGTAGAATGAAGAATGAAGAATGTAGAAGGTAGAAGGTAGAAGGTAGAAGGTAGAAGGTAGAAGGTAGAAGGTAGAAGGTAGAAGGTAGAAGGAAGAATGTAGAAGGAAGAATGTAGAATGTAGAATGTAGAATGTAGAATGTAGAAGGAAGAAGGTAGAAGGTAGAAGGTAGAAGGTAGAAGGCAGAAGGTAGAAGGCAGAAGGTAGAATTCAATTCTAAATTCTAAATTCTAAATTCTAAATTCTAAATTCTAAATTCTAAATTCTAAATTCTAAATTCTAAATTCTTCATTCTTGATCACTGAGGAAATATAGGTTTCAAGAATCTCGATACAATTTGCGATCGCACCCAAATGAGAAATTTCAAAACCATGGGTATTTTGGGTAGGAAAACTCAAGCAAGCAGCGCGAGCAACATGACCAAACTTCATGGCGATGGAAGCATCAGAGCCAAAACCATCAATAACAGCTAACTGAATCGGGACCTCACAACTGTCTGCCGCTTGTTGCAATTCCCGATTTAGCCCTTCATCGTAGATGCCATAATTATCTTGAGAGAGCAACACTGGTGCTGGTCCATCTTCGATGGGATACTCCGCAGACAACGGACAAATTTCCAGAGCAATCAAAGCATCTAGAGATTGATTCTGAGTAAAATACAAAGCCCCAATTGCCCCTACTTCCTCCTTTGCTGATGCCACCAAATAAGTATCAACTGCGGGAGTTTTCAACCGTTGGGCTAAGGTTAGCAAAATCGCGATGGATGCTTTATTATCCAGAGTATAGCTAGCAATATAATCCTTAAGCCGCACAGGTCTCTTACGATGTTTACCAACCACCATACGAGTCCCTGGACGCACCCCAGCCTCTGCCAATTCTGTAGCACTACATTTCGTTTCAATCCAGGCATCTTGCCAACGTAGAGGAGCATCATCCTGCAACGCTTTTTGGGGAGATTCATGGGAAACATGACGTGAGCCAAAAGATAGAATACCACTAATGGTATAGTTATCCCCCAACAGATCCACCACACCCTCACCATAAACCCAAGGAAAAGAACCCCCCAACCGGCGCACTTCCACCCGTCCTGCTTCAGCAATCCGTTTAACAATGGCACCAATTTCATCTTTATGAGCAGTAATCGCAATGGGACTAGCACCAGCATCCTTACCAGGGATTTTCGCAATGACATTTCCAGCCCGATCCTGCCAAGTTTCCACCCCTAAAGCTTGAAACCGATGCAGTAACAATTGGTCAATTTCCTCTTCCGCACCACTGGGGGAATGGTGCATAACTAACTCTTCTATGGTTTTGAACAGTTGGTCGTAATTGTTAGTCATTGTTGGGAATAGGGAACAGGGAACAGGGAACAGGGAACAGGGAAGAAGAATTGACGAAAAGCGATGCAGAGGTGCGACCCGTGGCGAATTTAATTACGGGTCAAGCGCACCTAAGCTGTCTTGGGGAGCCAGTTGCTCATCTGATATCATATCGAGATAATTACCCTTAATAACAAACTCCCCAAACTCCCCACACTTCCCACACCTCCCACACTCCCCTGTCTTTCCCGATTCCCGATTCCCGATTCCCGATTCCCAATTCCCGATTCCCGATTCTAAATTCTAAATTCTAAATTCCCTATTCCCGATTCCCTATCCCCTATTCCTTCTTCCTGATTCCCTTAGAACCTATCCCTAAAGCCCCCAAGGCGAATAGACCTAAAGCCGTTGCTGGTTCAGGAACATTAGCTGGGTGTGAATTGTTATTATCTGGGTTTGGATCGTTCAATGCTGACAGGGCTAAATCCGCAATGATTCGATAAACACCAGTAGTTGGATGTTGTAAATCCCAGAAGAAAAACTCCTCGGGATTCTCACATACAAATTGTGCTGGTATATTCAAACAAGGACTAGTTACATTGGTGAAACCAAATTCCGTCGGCTGAGCCAGAATTTCCCTAAATATAGAATTAACATCAACCGGGATGATATTGACATCTGAGTCGGGAGTCTGACTGAATTGATCGAGTAGTTCAGACAAACCAGAGTTATGGTCTTCTGTCAAAGTGTTGAGGGCATCGCTAGTACCAGGAACACGCCCATCAACTCCCAGAGCAATGGGCGTATTGCCCAAATCTGGCAAGTTAACTACCATAATATTCTTAGCCCCAACCTCAGTCAGGTCTTGCAGTGCATCTGACAAATTTGCCAGAGTGGTGTCAGTTTCTGTAAATGGTTCAAAACTGCCTTGGTTGGGTAGATAATCATTAGCACCAGCCCACACTATATACAGAGCATCTGGGTCAGCCGACTGACCGGCTTGTATCAGGGGAACAGTAAAGGCATCAATCTGTGGTTGCAATCCTGGTAAAACTACCAATCCAGAGGAGGTAACAGGGGCAGTTTGTCCAGTGCCTGTAGTAGAACCACCAAAAGCGAAGTTAATGCCAACAGTCGGGATAGCACCTGAGCCAATAGTGGTAAACAGAGTGGGGTTTAATTCCAAATCCCCTGCGAGATAATCCACCCAGTTGGGACCATTGGAAAAACGTCCCTCAAAATAAGGTGGACTGGGGGGAATTCGCTCTGCGGTGGCATTGAATAAATTGCCTTGATCAGAGAGGCTGTCTCCAAAGATATACATCTTGCTAAACAACTCGATAGCATTTGCCTTGAGGGGCAACATTAAAGAGAAAAAGACTAATCCTGTAGCAGCAATTTGTGTCTTCATGATAGTTTTTTACCTTAATTGCAGATAATTATCTCAGATCATGTCCGATTTAATACTTATCCTTCTTGGTTGATAGTAAATTGAACCTTGAAAATTAACTAACCATAAGCAATTAGCAATTCAAAATTCAAAATTCAAAATTCAAAATTCACAGGCATCGGATCAACCATTTTAGACGTGATTAACCGGACTTGATATCATGTCTGGCATTGACACACTTTACCAATCACCACTAATTACTAACCAATGACAATACCTGTTAGGAATTGTGCTTAAGCACAACTAAAAGCTGTTTTCAACTGTTTTTTAGTGAGCATTCAGCCCTCAGCGGTCAGCTATCAGCTTATTTTATTCAAAGGTGCGCACCTAAAAGCACCGATTGCGCTACGCACAAGCTGCGCGAACAGTAGCACCTCAAGTAACCCATAAGCTGATAGCTGATAGCTGATAGCTGATAGCTGATAGCTGATAGCTGATAGCTGATAGCTGATAGCTGATAGCTGATAGCTGATAGCTGATAGCTGATAGCTGATAGCTGATAGCTGATAGCTGATAG
>NZ_JAAHFZ010000048.1:0-45731 GCF_010672795.1 Moorena sp. SIO1G6 | reverse complement strand
GATAACAATCCGATTTAATGAGGTACCAATGACAATGGTTCCTATGATGAGGAGCCGGATGAAGGGAAACTTTCACGTCCGGTTTTGAAGACGAGTCGGTGAGGCGACTCACCGGCTTAGTTTAATCCAACATTGCCAGGAAAGTAGCCACACAGCTAAATATAGACCTAGCTAAGGTGGGTAGAGGGAGCTTGACACTCCCACACCGGTATGAAATTTTCAAGTCACTGAATAGATCGTACCGCACAAGAAGTGAACAGGCGCGGTTTTAATCCGCCTCGTAACAACCTTGTAGAATCCTCCGTGCTTCAGCCGGGGGAGATGTCAAAAAGGAGCAACTCCTCTCTATCCCACAATCAGTCCAGTCATTAATGAGACTGGATAATAGGTTCCCTTTGCTATAGCACAGATAATTTTGGTTGATTGTTGACTGTTAACTGTTGACTGATAAGCCTTAATTTTAGTTAAGGCTTGCTGTTAGTTATTCTAGGCCAATAAACTTTTCATAAAACGTCCACAATTGCAGGTGTTTAATTATGAAATCCCCTAACACTAAACTTCCGGTATCAGTTCTAATTCCAGCCAAAAATGAAGAGGCCAATTTACCAGCTTGTCTTGAGAGTGTTAATAGAGCAGATGAAGTGTTTGTTGTCGATTCCCAAAGCAGCGATCGCTCCATTGAAATTGTGGAAGAATATGGTGCAAACCTAGTTCAATTCTATTTTGATGGGTTTTGGCCCAAAAAGAAAAACTGGAGCTTAGACAATCTTGAATTCCGCAATCAATGGGTATTAATTGTTGATTGTGACGAACGCATTACTCCAGAACTTTGGGATGAAATTGCTGTGGCAATCGACAATGCTGATTATAACGGCTACTATATCAATCGTAGAGTATTCTTCCTAGGGAAATGGATTCGCTTTGGTGGCAAATATCCAGACTGGAATTTACGGTTATTTAAACACGAAAAAGGTCGCTACGAAAACTTAAAAACGGAAGGAATTCCCAATACTGGAGACAACGAAGTTCATGAACACGTTGTCCTACAAGGCAAAGCTGGCTATCTTCAAAATGATATGCTGCACATTGACTTTAAGGACATTTACCATTGGCTAGAACGGCACAATCGCTACTCCAATTGGGAAGCTCGTGTCTATCTAAATCTACTAACAGGTAAAGATGACTCTGGCACCATCGGGGGAAATCTGTTTGGAAGCGCCGTGCAGCGTAAGCGGTTTCTGAAAAAAATCTGGGTTAGACTACCGTTTAAACCAATACTGCGGTTTATTTTGTTTTACTTTATCCAGCTGGGCTTTTTAGATGGAAAAGCTGGGTACATTTATGGACGCCTGTTGAGTCAGTATGAGTATCAAATTGGTGTCAAACTCTATGAGTTACAAAAGTTTAGCGGTAAGCTGAATGTAGAAAAAACTGAACCAGCACAGACACCAGTAACGCCAAAGCCATCAGTTGTCTCTCCAAATCCCTGAGAATCCATTTTGAATTAAGAATGTAGAATTAAGAATTAAGAATGTAGAATTAAGAATTAAGAATGTAGAATTAAGAATTAAGAATTATCCATTCCGCATTCTCCATTCTCCATTCTGCATTCTCCATTCTACATTCTACATTCTAGATTATGACTAATGACTTAAGTAAACTACCAGCGTTAGATTTACCACCCTTAGTGGATTTACGCCAGTACGACCAATCTTGGTTTGACCGAGGACGTCCGGGCTGGTTAATCTTACTCTGGTGGTTGGTGCAAGCGATCGCATTTCCCTTAAGTCCTCATAACTTCAATGGCTTCCGCCGATGGCTGCTACAACTATTTGGAGCCAAGATTGGTACTAATGTCATCATTCGACCCACTGCTCGTTTTACTTACCCGTGGAAAGTAGAAGTTGGTGACTACAGTTGGATTGGAGATGATGTGGTTTTCTACAGCTTGGATCGGATTCGGATTGGTAGTCATTGCGTTATTTCTCAAAAATGTTACCTCTGTACTGGTAGCCACGATATGAAAGACCCAGCCTTTGGTTTAATCACATCTGAGATTAGTGTTGGTAATGGAGCCTGGATTGCCGCCGATTGCTTTGTTGCCCCCGGTGTCCAAATTGGAGCCAATGCGGTTATTGGTGCTCGCAGCACTGTGTTTAGTAATATCCCAGAGCAGCAAGTATGCTGGGGGATACCAGCACGTCCTCGCTATCGACGGGAAATCGAGGAGAGAGGGAGTAGGGAGTAGGGAATTAAGAATTTAGAATTTAGAATTTAGAATTTAGAATTTAGAATTTAGAATTTAGAATTTAGAATTGGGAGTCAGGAGTCGGGTGTCGGGTGTCGGGTGGAAAGTGTAGCTATTCAACCGGAGAAGATCATATAGCAGTCGCCAGGGCAGTTAGGACATGACAAAAGTCTCACACCCTTTGTAAGCGATGCAGAGGTGCGACCCGTGGCGAATTTAATTCGCCAACGGAAAAAGCACCTAAGCGGTCTTGGGGGTTTCCCCCATGAGCGACTGCATCAAGAAGCGCAAGAGTTTGACTTCTGACTTCTGACTTCTGACTTCTGCTATACAAGGGGAAGTTAACCAGATCCGGAAAAATTGTTGATAAGTTTCCGGATTTTCATTTTGCTAAAAGAAAAAGATAGTGGACCACTTTAAGTCAGGATTCCATAGTCATGGTTCACAAATTCATTTTCCAAGGTTCAGCTTACCTGTTGTCAGCGTCCGTGATGTGGCAAGTGCTTCCCGCAACAGCCGGAATAGTACCTGGGAAGCATGACAATAGCAATGTTCGCACCTTCAAGATTGCTGGATTATTCGATGAGCTCCGCCAAATCCGTCGAGATGTCCAAGAAGTAACCAATACCATTCGTGAAGGCAGGCGTATAATCCAAGGCACACGCGGAGTGGTTGATGAGTTTGATCAACTTGGGGACGACCTCAACTCTGGACGAGTGGTACAGTCTTCTAACAATAATCCCTGTCGCAAAAATCGGTCTCGGAAATCGGTTGCTATCAATGAGCAGGTGATTTGCACCAAAGACGGAGCCTATGAGTTAAGTCAGGAATTGCGTAAGGTACTGATGATGACACAAACTCGAAACCTCTATATTGATGAGTTTTACGGCAAGTTTTTGGACAAAGTCTTTAATCGTCCTGTTGAGTTTATGTTCGAGAATAAGGAGGAGATGACCTTAGATAATCTTACGAAAGTGCTTGCTCTCTATGATCAGAAACGGTGGGATTATAGCAAAATCACACAGATTCTTTTCTCTCCCTCGACTAGTAAGGCTACCTTGATGTTTGGAAAACGCACCGAACCGGAAATTGTATCTGTCCCTGATTCTATTGGTGAGTTTTCAGATTCCGTATTTAAAATCAAATCTAAGTCTCCATTTTTGAATCAAGAATAAGTTAACACGTAAGCTATCAGCGGTCAGCGGTCAGTGGTCAGTGGTCAGTGGTCAGCGGTCAGCCGTCAGCCGTCAGCGGTCAGCCGTCAGCCGTCAGCCGTCAGCCGTCAGCCGTCAGCTTATTTTATTCAAAAGGTGTTCAGTGTAGCTTGGCCACAGACCTTTGGCTGATAACTGATAGCTGATAGCTGATAGCTGATGGCTGATAGCTGATAGCCAATAGCTGATAGCTGATGGCTGATAGCTGATAACTGATAGCTGATAACTGATCGCTAATAGCTGATAGCTGATAGCTTATGGCTGATAGCTTATGGCTGATAGCCTTAATCACTAAAACTAATTTGTGGTCCTTTTGGAACAATACCAGAGGGATTAATAAAGGGATGACTCCTATAATAATGCTGCTTAATGTGGTCAATATTACAGGTTTCCTTTACCCCTGGCTGATGATAAAGGTCTTTGAGATAATTCCACAAATTGGGATAATCCAGAATTCGTTGCCAATTACATTTGAAATGGAAATAGTAAACTGAGTCAAAGCGTAGCAGAGTGGTAAACATACACCAATCGGCTTCAGTAATGCGATCGCCACAGAGATAACGCTGTTTACCTAACACCCCTTCCCAATAGTCAAGGGCATCAAAAAGGTCAGTTACTCCTTCTTCATAAGCTTGCTGAGTAGTAGCGAATCCGGCTCGATATACACCATTATTAATAGGTTGGTAAATGGCATCAATCGTTTTATCAATCTCTTCCCGTAAATTCTCCGGATAAAAGCTGATATCCGACTGAGCAATCCCCTCGAACTCGATGTCAAACATCCGAATAATTTCACGGGATTCATTGTTAACAATTGTGCCAGTTTCCTTATCCCAAAGTACTGGAACTGTCACCCGTCCGGTACAGTTAGGGTCAGCTTTTATATAAACTTCCCGCAGATAGCGAGCACCATTGACTGTATCAGGGATACAACCAGGCCCATCGGAAAATTCCCATCCATCTTTATCCATCAATGGGTCAACAATGGACAGGGTAATCGCTTCCTCCAATCCCTTTAAGGCTCGCATAATCAGAGTGCGGTGCGCCCAGGGACAAGCATAGGAAATGTAGAGATGGTAGCGTCCAGAGGCTGGTTTATAGTCTGTGGAACCATCAGCACGAATCCAATTACGGAACTTGGTGGGATTACGCATGAATCGCCCTTGGGGGTCTTGCTGATAGACTTCGTTAGTCCATTTTCCGTTAACGAGCATCCCTGTTGCCATAGTTTTCCTCTGTTGGTATTTTTTTTCATACTATCTATCGCTAAGGGAGTAGGGAGTAGGGAGTAGGGACTGCATCGCTAAAAACCCTCTTTGCTTTTGGTTTTTAGCTTTCTCGGCATTGCTGAATCTTTGGATAAAACTGAATGGCTAGCTATGGACAGGCGCAGTTATCGTTGTGGTAGGGAGCAGTGGAATGGGTGGTCAGGGGCGGTATTGGTTTTTAGCCAGCACCTGTGGTGATAACCCGTAACAATTCTTTACAAAACTCTGCGTCACGTCTTCGCTTCCTGTGGTCTCTTATTTATAGAAACCAAGCTTTCCAAGAGCAAGCGCTTTTGAAAAGTAGATCAAGGAACGCCTATTAGATACCTGGAAGTTTGTCACTATGTTTAGTCAATGTGAAATTTTAGAAGATTCCAAAGAACAACTCAAAACAATAGTGCGAGAAGTCTGTGAGCCAGATAATCTTTCGGAACAGCCAGAGCTTTTTGAGTTGGTTCAAGAGTATCACCAGCTAGCGACTCAAAAAGAGCTTACGCAAGAAGATGGTAAGAGAATGGCACAAATGTTTGAGCTGGCAGTATTAGATCTGCAGTTTGACCAGTGCATTGACAAGGTAGATCAGCTGATCAGCCAGTCCTTGCAGTCTTCTCCCTCTTCAGGTGGCTCTGGTCTCCTTTCCCTAGAAGAGTTTATCTATCAGGTAAATGCCATAGCGCCCCAAGAAATGAGTATGGAGAGGTTCAAAGACCTTGCGGTGAAGCTTAATTTGAGTAAAAAGCTAATCGAGCAATCTATTAGTTTTAAAAAGAGTGACTACCATACCCACTTAGTTTGTACGACCCCTTTTGGTAATATTTCTGTTATTTCTTGGGAGCCGGGTCAGTTTTCACAAATACATGTCCACGAAGATAAAATTACCATAATCCGTGTCTACAAAGGAACCCTTACCCACCGCTTTTATGATCCAGTGGAGCACTTGCACGGAAAACAGGGCTACCGAACAAAGGACGAGAAAAAGTTCATAGAAGGTCAGTTAGTCTGCGTTGGATTTCATCAGACTCACCAGCTTGCTAACGAGTCTCAAGAGAGACTCGTTACTGTGCATGTTCGGTTCTTCAAACAAAGACTTATATCCTGTGAACCCTTAGAAAATTGTGAACCGGATAAGTCTCGTCCTGATTTAGTTGATAGGCGAAAATGATCGGCTTGGCGCTTGCTGATCACAATTTAGTCTAGCTTTTTGTTATTGGGCAGAGCAGAAAATATTTTTCTAGCCTGCCCTATCGACGACGATATAAGTGATTTCATTTACACCAGTGTGCATTATCAGGAAAACAATTCAAATGCTAAAACCCCAAACAGATCAAAATTGCTCCGATCAGGGTGAAATGATGGAACAGGAAGAACTTGCCAACCTTTTAGATTCACTATCGATTAAAATAAAAGTTTGGCTGTGCCAATTTAATCTTAATAGCAAGTATACCCATAAAGACATTATAAACGATGTCTTTTTACTTGTCCAAAAACTAATCGAATCCGGGAAACTAGAGTCCTATTTAGACGTTGATGAGGGACTTTACCTGGTTATAATTAAGGGTGAATTAAGAGAGCCAATTATTAATCCAAAAGCTTGGGTCCGAAAAGTTATCTTGAATTACATAAGGGGACTCCACCGTGATCATAAGAGGTTTTTAGATATTAGTTCCCAACAGTGGGAAAGTTCACTCTCGATTGGTCAGAGTAATGTGCTTCCATTTGCCCGTCACACTCACCCTATGCAGTATATAGAGAACGTGGAAGTATGGGAGAAGATAACACAACTTCCTGATCAAGACTCAGAAATTTTGGAGTTGTTCTATTTTAAAAAGCTTTCCTGTGCTGAAATTGCCAGTCATTTAGAACATAAGGGCTATCCCCGGTATACGGCAGAAAATATTCGGCAAAAAAAGTTTCGAGCACTCAATAAGCTTCGCAAACTTTATTTATAAACGGGATTGGTGAGCAAAATAAAATTCTAGATAGGGAGCATCTCATCGGGTGCATCTCATTTTTGCTGTTTGACACGGTGGTGCGTTACGGGGCGGGCTATCCAAAGCCTGGCTACGAAGCGGAAAATGAGCCCCCCCTAACGCACCCTACACAACTTTTTTACAAATATGAGATGCACCCCATCTCATCTTTCTAAACAATAAAGTAAGTGTGGTTGTGAGGAGTGTGGTTGTGAGGAGTGTGGTTGTGAGGAGTGTGGTTGTGAGGAGTGTGATTATTGTAGGAATTTTATTATGATTTTTGCCTAATTTCAGGTATTGATATGCACCCTATAAATAACTAGTAATTGTAGTTAAATTACAAAGATGACTGTGAAACTGTTAGTACACAGGCACTTTTGTGCGTTTATTAGCTATGAAAAAAAAATGTTTGAGTTTGTCACGTTGGGCAATATTTTTACTCTCTTTAATAGAAACCTTTAACTAAAGTAAAATCGGGGTAAGGCGACATGAATAGCAAAGAACTCCAAGAAAGGTATGCAGCAGGGGAACGAGATTTTTGTGCTATCAACCTAGTTCAAGCTAATCTGAGTGGTATCAACCTTAGTGGTGTGAATCTGAGTCGAGCAGATTTAAGCGGGGCTAACCTGAGCCGAGCTGATTTGAGTGGGGCTAAGTTGCGTTGTGCGGGATTGGAAAAAGCTAATTTGACTGATGCCAAGCTTCACAGGGCAAATCTAGGTCGAGCGAAACTTGCTGGAGCAAACCTAAGTGGAGCAGATTTGAGAGCTGCCAATTTCAAGGGTGGGGATCTCGCTGAAGTAGACTGGAAGGATGCAGAAGTATGGGGTACGGTTATGCCTGATGGTAGGGTTGTTTCCTGATTTACTCAAGATTTAGCTTCCTAGATGCCTACTGGCAATCATCTCCAGATAAAACGCCGTTGCTTAATCATGGAATGATTAAGCAACGCTCCTTTTTCCCTAAGAAAGCTTAGTCAGGAATTCTAAAAATGTTTTAGTTCTTGGTGTTAAGAGGGTACGACGATAGGCATCTGCCGCTTTTTTAATTCCTTCTGCTTGAGTTGGATAGGGATGAATTACGCTGGAAAGCTTACTCAAACCAATCTTATGGACAATTGCTGTAGTCACCTCAGAAATCATTTCCCCTGCATGAGTTGCTACAATAGTTGCTCCCAGGATTTGATCTGACCCCTTCTTGTGGTGAATTTTTACAAATCCCTCTTCTTCGCCATCTGCGATCGCTCGGTCTACAGTACTAAAGGGAATTTTAATAGTATTAACATTAAACCCTTTGGCTTGAGCTTCATGTTCATACATCCCCACATGGGCAATTTCTGGATCAGTATAGGTTGCCCAAGGCATCACCAAGTTACTCAGCTTATATTTACCGAAGCCAAAGGGAGAAAATAGAGTATTCTTAATCACAATCCGTGCTGCTGAATCCGCTGCATGGGTAAACTTCCAGTCCATGCAAATATCACCAGCAGCATAAATTTTGGGATTGGTAGTTTCAAGGTAATCATTCACCTTAACTCCTTTACGCTGGTCATACTCTACCCCGACCAGTTCCAAATTTAACCCTTCTACATTGGGCGCACGTCCAGCACCAATCAAAATTTCATCTACTGTGACCGACTCTTCCAAACCAGTGCAGCTATTGAAGTGTAAGGTTTTACCTGCCTCTGTCTTCTCGACCCGGTTCAATTGGGCACCCAGGACTAAACGGATACCTTCTTTTAAAAAGACTTTTTGAACAATATCGGCGGCGTCAGCATCTTCTTTATTTAAAATGTGAGAACCGCGATGAAACAGCACTACTTCACAACCTAAACGGCGGAAAGACTGAGCTAATTCACACCCAATTGGACCGCCACCAATAACAGCTAGTCGATTGGGACGTTCTGTCAGAGAAAATACCGTTTCATTGGTGAGATACCCCGCCTCTTCCATGCCCTCAACTCGGGGTCGCACTGCTCTTGCTCCTGTAGCAATTACCGCTTTCTTAAACTTGAGGGTAGTATCGTTTACTTCAATGGTATCCTCACCGGTAAACCGACCATTGCCTAAAAATATATCAATACCATAGGTATCTTTAAAGCGTTGAGCAGAATCGTGATGGCTAATCCCTGCCCGTAGCCGACGCATCCGTTCCATCACTGCGGGGAAGTCTACTTCAATATTATCTGGAACTTTAACCCCAAAGGCTCCCGCATTGCGCATCTCAGCCACTACCCGAGATGACCGAATCAAACACTTGGAGGGGACACAACCTACATTTAAACAATCCCCACCCATCAAATGCCGTTCAATCAACGCCACCTTCAAACCAACACCGATACCTGCTGCACCTGCTGCGGTAACTAATCCAGCTGTACCAGCACCAATAACTACTAAGTCATAACAATCAACAGGTTTCGGATTAACCCAATCCCCTGGATGAACGTAGTTAACCAACCTCTGGTTATACTCATCCATGGGTGGGACAGTAACTCTTTGGTATTGAGAACTTGACATTTATAATAACTCCTTTGATAGTTCAAAATTAAATTAATTTTTGAGGGAATAGGGAGTAGGGAGTCGGGAGTCGGGAGTCGGGAGTCGGGAATCGGGAATCGGGAATCGGGAATCGGGAATCGGGAATCGGGAATCGGGAACAAAAATTATCACAATTCCTAAACGGATCCCTATAACCTATAACCTTTAACTTTAACCTGCTAACCTTAAACTTCCTAACCTTAAACCTTGGCCAAAAGGCCACGCTACGCGAACAACCTTAAACCTTGGCCAAAAGGCCACGCTACGCGAACAACCTTAAACTTCCTAACCTATAACCTTTAACCTTGGCCAAAAGGCCACGCTACGCGAACAACCTTCAACCTCCTAACCTTAAACCTGCTAACCTTCAACTTGTTAACCTTCTAAACTGTTTCCTTAGAAACTCTTTTGTCTAAAGCCTTCTTAGCCAGATTAGTAATAAAAAGTGTTATTGCCACAGTGGCGATAAAACCAATAATCCGAATTGCCCACTGGACAGTGGGATTGGTGGGTGCGTCACCACTACCAAGAGTGGCCAGGTCTCCAGCCAGAGAACCGATGTAAACGTACATTAATGTTCCTGGAATCATGCCAAAGGAGCCTAAGACGTAGTCTTTCAGCGAAACCCCAGTTAGACCATAGGCATAGTTTAAGAGATTGAAGGGAAATACCGGAGATAGTCGAGTCAAGAACACAATTTTCAATCCTTCCTGACCTACTGCTTCATCAATGGCACTAAATTTATCATTTCCAGCAATTTTTTGAGCAATCCAGTCCCTAGCTAGATAACGTCCAACCAGAAAAGCAGCCGTGGCTCCGATAGTGGCTCCGATGAACACATAGATTGAGCCTAAGACAACACCAAATACTACCCCAGCCCCTAGGGTAAGGATGGACCCAGGCAAAAACGCTACGGCAGCAATGATATAGATTGCGATAAATGCGATCGCTCCGATGGGTCCGAGACTATCAATCCACTGCAAAGCATTGCGCAATATTTCTTGGGGATTGAATCCTCCACTACTAGCGGATTCCTGTGCAAAACTGGGCTCAGCATGTACCACCAGTACCATCACCATTGCCAGTAATGTTAATGAAACTAACTTTAAACCCTTCATGACGTTTCGGGGACGAGATTGACTGCTTCTTCTTGTACTTATCATGAGTTGGGACCGTTGCAATTGAACTTGAGACATAGTAATCAAATTATCTAGAGATTCTGGTTATCTTAAATGGCTTGTTTGGTGATGAAATTAACAAAAGTTTATAAGTGTACAGGTAAGCTATCAGCTATCAGCTATCAGCTATCAGCTATCAGCTATCAGCTATCAGCTATCAGCTATCAGCTATCAGCTATCAGCTATCAGCTATCAGCTATCAGCTATCAGCGATTAGCGCACGCTAAGCGCACAGCTTTTGAATAAAACAAGTAAGCATTGGTTTAATCTCTGTTACCTCAGTTTACGGCTGTTCGTTTAGGGTGACCTAAAAGCTGACGGCTGACGGCTGACGGCTGACGGCTAACGGCAGTTAACCATTCAGCCTTGAGCCTAGGGCGATCAGCTTTCTAGAGAGTGGCCAACAAACAATTGCAGTATCAATTGCTTGTTGATGATCATCATACAATACTTTTTATGAGCTAAAGCTAGTGAAACTAATTTAAATTTAATAAGAATAATTTTGCTGATTTTTAAGGTTAAATTTAGGTGATACTCAGCAAAAAATAAGCTTTATTAATAGACCTGATCCTCACTATAAAAAATCAGACGACAGATTAATTTTGTGACAAGGTAACAGCAGCTCTGATCACAGATTTTTTTTAGTTATAGCAAACAATTAACTAGTTCATCTAAATTAGAGCTGGATTTAAAGTTACATAGGGGGCGTTATACGTTAAAATTAATCAAGGATATTAGGTAACTATTGATTAACACTGCATCGACAGCTGGACTGACTTGCACAGAAGAAGCAGATAGAGGATCTTGGACTGGTTATGCTCGAAGTCTTGATTAGGAGCCAGAAGTCAGCAAAAAGCCGTTGAGGTAAAGGACTGACGCCAAACTAGAGACGAAACTCTATCAGTAGTAGGGTGGATTAATCCCTGACTCTACAGGTAGAGCTACTGGCTAAGTCCTGGGAAACTTGATACTCCCTTGTGACAGATGAAACTTAAGTATAATGTTGGTCAAGCGAATTATACTTATTTGGCTTAAAGTATAATTCAACAGGCGTTAGTCAAGTATTTGCAAAACTTCCGGTGCGCGAAATCGTTTGATCTTAGAGCCTGAATTGACTTGCTCTAAGATACCGGCGTTGAGCAGTTTCTCAACGTTTTGCTGTGCGGAGCGATAAGTGACATTAAGAATCTTCTGTGCTTGAGGAATGGTCAGGATGGGTGACTCAAATAGACTATCTGCTAAACGAGGCAGTAGGGCTGACGCACGAGCTTGACTTAATTTATCTCGCCACCTCAGCTGTAAATCTTGTAAATTTTTGGAGCGGATCACTGCATCTTGAGATTGTTCTGTAACACCACGCAGAAAGAATAACAGCCAGTCTTGCCAAGCACCACGTTGACTGACAGCTAACATCAGGTCATAGTAATCTTGCCGATGACGCTCAAAAAAGGCACTTAGATACAGTAGAGGCAGTGGTAGTAATTTCCAATGTAATAGTAATAGAGATGTAATTAGTCGCCCGATACGCCCATTACCATCCAAAAAGGGATGTATTGTTTCAAATTGATAGTGAATTATACCAATGCGAATCAGTGGTGGGTAGTCACACTCCTTGTTGAGATAGGCTTCGAAGTCTCTGAGAGACCCTGACATTTCTGGCACAGGGGGTGGAATAAAACGAGCGTCTTCCATATTTCCCCTTTGTGATCCAATCCAATTTTGGATGCGACGGAACTCTCCAGGGGTTGCGTTTTCACCACGGACACCCTCGACTAGACGTTCATGGAGTTCACAAATAAATCGTAGACATACAGGTAAAGTCTCAAGGCGTTTCAAACCGTACTCCAAGCTACGTACGTAGTTAAGTACTTGTTTTGGATCAGATTTTGGATCAGATTTTGGTGGGGAAGTTAGTTGTTCACTCTCGTAGGCATATAGGTTAGCAATATTAGTTTGGGTACCTTCGATACGAGAAGATAAAACCGCCTCACGGCGAATAAATGGACTGATCAAAAGATTGGGATTAGCCATGCTACGTCCTAATCCCGCAAGTTCCCCCAGAGCGAGAGCCGCCTCAGACATGCCATTGAAAATTTTTGTGTCCAGTTCCAGTCTAGGTGGGAGAGGATTGGGCACAAAGGCAAAGCAAGGGTTTTCATGGTGTCCTATTGATACTAGCCTCCCTGGAAAGCTATCCTCAAAGTCTTCTGGGTTCATAGTTGATTAATTGCTTCTATATAAACGAATAAATCACTGATCGTCTTTGTTGTCGATCAGCAATCAAGAGCGATCGCTTTTTAAGGTAGAGCGCAGCGGAGGCAAACAGGCAATCCTATTACATACTCATGAGAGTCAGGACTTCCCCAGCAACCCTACCTGTAGCGGTTTTTATTAATGCATCCTACTATTTATAGGATTTGTTGACCAGTTTTGCCTAAGTCCTGTACTTGTGACTACCTTTCTTTAGCAGGATTGGGACAGAAGGATACTAAGGGGTTGAGCAAAATAACTATTTGTTATTTTTATTGATTTTTTGCTCGATTGCCAAAACTAAAAAAAGACTGGTATACTTTCCGTAAAAGCTTGATAAAAAAACATTCAGCTCACAACCATGAATATTAAATCTGCTCAAGAAGACCATATTAATTGGATCAAAACTCGGCTAGAACAAACCCAGCAAGAACTTGCTGAAGCGGAAGCAAACCTTCTTAAATTAAATAATTTAGTCGAGCAAAAGCGGGCAAATGTTGCCTATTTTAAGGATAAGCTTGAAGCAGAACTATCCAGCAATGACATTGATATTGTAGCGGACATAGCGATTGCATTGCATGAAAAAACTGAGGTCAATAGCAATCATTTGTCTGAACAAAATACCACTGTAAATTCAAATGGCAATGTGGGTAAAGTCAATTTTTTTGATGATGAATTAGAGGAGAAATCATTTGAAGAAAACCAAATAAAAAACCAAGAGGATGAGGAGGGTGATAAGCGCAATCCCAGAGATATGTTATATCCAGAATTTAGAGGTAAAACCTTCTGCGAAGCGGTAGAGATTATCTTAGATAACTTTGCTGCTCCGGTTAACCGAGAACAGATTGTCAGCAGACTATTTGATGCCAAATCTGATGATGAGCAACTCCGTGCTAAAAACTCCTTGTCTACGGAATTGCGTCGAGGTGCAAAAGAAGGGAGGTGGAAGAAAGTGGGACGCGGTCTTTTTGCTTCTAATTCTTTCCAGGAGCAAGTAACTGATGAAATTAATAACTAAAATTAATAACTAAGAGTTTTAGGTTCAGATCTCTTTTGCCTGGAAAATTCTCTCATATCAGGAGTGATCGAAATCGAAACTGTATTTGACCCAATTAACCCATAAAAAAGCTGATTCCCTTTTTGCTAACCTATATAATAGACGTTTGTTGACACCTGTACCTATTTCCCCATGTCTGCTAAGGATCAATTCCATGATCTAGTTAAGGATGCTCTAATCAATGACGGTTGGATCATTACCCACGATCCTTATCGCATTGATCTGGGTTTTACCGATCTCTACATTGATTTGGGGGCAGAACGCCTGATTGCTGCTGAACGCAATAATGAAAAAATAGCTATTGAAGTTAAAAGCTTTCTATCAACTTCAAGAATTTCAGAATTCCATGGTGCAATTGGGCAGTTTATTAACTATCGTCTTGCTTTAGAAGATGAGGAGCCTGATCGAACACTTCATCTTGCGGTTCCTAACAATATTTACAGTGTTTTTTTTACTTATCCGTTTATACAAAAGTCGATCAAGGTTAATCAGGTTCCTATTGTAGTTTATGACATTTCCCAACCAAGGATTACTCAATGGATAAACTAGAGGTATATCGACAGCATATTCAGGACTTGCTTAAAAAACGCGCCAGTATTAAGTCGGCGAATCTGGCTATGGAAACCCAGCTCATTTTTGATACGGAACGAGATCATTACCAGATCGTTAATACAGGTTGGAAAAATAACACCACACGTGTTTATGGATGTTCTGTACATGTGGATATTAAAGATGGCAAGATTTGGATACAGCATGATGGGTCGGAGATTGCGATCGCAGATCAGTTAGTTGAGCTAGGGGTACCAAAGCAGGATATTGTCTTGGCCTATCAGGCACCGATTATGAGGCAGTATACCGAGTTTGCGGTGGGGTAGCGCATCAGCTGATAGCTGATAGCTTTGCTTGACCCCAGTATCTGAGGCTTTTGATATGGTTTTCCCGTTGCCAGATAAATACATTGACCTGCTCACCGATTTCGGTTTTAAGCGCGTCTTTGGCACTGAGCCAAACAAGGCACTGTTGATCGACTTCTTGAATACTCTGTTGCCTCCCCATCATCAGATTCAGGATGTCACCTTTAAGAATCCGGAGTTCTTGGGCAACACCTTAGTAGATCGAAGAGCTATCTTTGATATTTATTGTCAGAGCGAGACCGGTGAACGCTTCATTGTGGAAATGCAGAAGGCCAAGCAAAATTTCTTTAAAGATGGACGAAGTCCCGCTTTCAGCGATCGCAGTGTCTATTATTCTACTTTCCCCATCCAAGAACAGGCTCAACAGGGATATTGGAATTATGAGCTCACCGCAGTTTATACCGTTGGCATTTTAGATTTTCTCTTTGATGACCACAAGCACGAGTCGGAACTGTTGCATGTGGTGGAGCTAAAAAATCAGCGGTGTGAAGTGTTCTACGATAAGCTCAAATTTATCTACGTTGAACTACCCAAATTTACTAAGTCTGTTGATCAACTAGAAACCCATTTTGACAAGTGGTTATTTTTGCTCAAACACCTAGCCCAGTTGAATGAACCCCCTGAACCGTTGCAAGAGGATGTATTTGCCCAGCTATTTGAGGTTGCCGAGATTGCCAATTTTTCATCTGCGGAGCAATTTCGTTACCAAGATAGCCTGAAGGTCTATCGGGATATGAATAGTATTGCCGAAACCTTGATTCAGGAAGGCAGACAACAAGAAAAACAGCAGATTGCTAAACAGATGAAGGCGGCAGGGTTACCCCTGAAGGATATTGCCCAATATACGGGGTTGAGCGTTGATGAGATTGATCGGTTGTAGCTTCAAACCGCTTCATCTAATATTCGGATATGCAGAACCTCATTTTTCATTAATGGCTCAATTTGTGACTCGGAAACCACTAAAACAGCGATCGTTTCCCCGATTCCATTGAAAACTTCCAGACTATAACCATCCTCTGTGTCTTCTACTGGATGGTGATCGACAATCGTTGCAATATCCCCTTGCTGCAACTTATGCTTGGGAAAATCTTCCCCCAGGGCCACCCGTGAAAATAACTCAAATGCCATTATCTAGCCTCCTGTATGAGGATATACCACTAGACCGGTGAACTATTTAAAAGTAAGGTTTGCTGGTGCGATCGCATGATCAATACATTCGATCTAGCATATAATCTTACCAGAAAAGCTTCCTGTTTATTGTAAAAGTTCATGGCAAAGGATCGTTTCCACAATGCAGTGAGAACTGCCCTAGAAAAAGAGAACTGGGTAATTACCGCCGATCCTTATCAGTTGAGTGTTGGGGAAGTCGATTTTGAAATTGATCTTGCTGAAGAGCTAATCGCTGCGGAACGAGCAGGAGAAAAAATTGCTGTGGAAATCAAAAGCTTTATTGGTCGATCCCTTGTCTCCGATTTTCATACTGCCCTTGGGCAATGCATCAATTATCAATTTGCCCTAAATGAAGTTGATTCTCAACGTAATCTTTACCTTGCTATTCCTGAAACAATTTACCAATCTTTCTTCCAGCGACGCTTTGTAAGATCAGTAATTGAGAAGACTCAAATCAACTTACTGATCTATGACCAAACTCAGGAGGTTATTCGGCAATGGGTGTAGAAGAATCTGTAGAACAATATCGTCAGTGGATTCAGGAATTACTTCTAGAACGAGCCAATCGCAAGCGCACCTTCCCGGAAATCGAAGCCCAGGCGGTTTTGGACACAGAACGAGATCATTATCTGTTGCTGCACACTGGCTGGAAGGATAACCGTCGCACCCACGGATGTAGCCTCCACTTAGATATCAAAAATGTTGACACTCCCCGCCCTGGAAGGACGGGGATTCTTGCTTGGCCGTAGGCCACGCTACGCGAACAACGAGGTGACTTGTTTAACCAGGCCGGAGCCAGGCAAAATAGAGGTCTCCTCGACCCAAGCGTATTTGGTCTATGACCTAGGTTTCGGTGTGCCCCACCGTACCTTTTTTTTATATTATAGATAGATACTTTTTTAATCTAATTTTTTTCATAGACGTTGTCTTGATGCAGTCGCTCATGGGGGAAACCCCCAAGACCGCGCTGCATCGCTTAAGTCGTTAGACCAAATTACGCAATATGTATCTGATACATATTTTTTACGTTGCCTACTTATTTTTAGATAGTATTTATCTACGTTTTTAGTTTATTGCTTAGATATTCATCCTAACACGCTCTGTGAAAACTGTCAAGTTTTAGCTGAAAAAGAAAGCCGTCGAACGAAGGACGGGGCTTTAGACCCATTATTTTTGGTAAAATCTGGATTGAGCATGATGGGACCGAAATTGGCATTGCTACCCAATTGCTTGAACTGGGTGTTCCGGCTGAGGATATTGTGCTTGGCTTCCACTCCCCCAACATGCGCCAATACACTGAGTTTGCCGTTGATTAACTAGTAGACTTCGGGCGTTGTTGAATCTTTCAATGAATAGCAGTAGAGTGGGCATCCTGCCCGCCCCAAAACATCGCCAAACAGGCAAGATGCCTATTCCACAGGTAGAGTGGGCATCCTGCCCGCCCCAAAACATCGCCGAACAGGCAAGATGCCTATTCCACCGGTAGAGTGGGCATCCTGCCCGCCCCAAAACATCGCCGAACAGGCAAGATGCCTATTCTACAGGATTTTTTTCCTGTTCCCAGATCCGCTGTTCCCTGTTCCCTAAAAACATGTACTTCACCAATTAAAAACCGCTATATTGATAATCATACAGAACAATAGGAATTAAAGCCATGAGTAGCTCAAATCAAAAACACTATAAAAAAATCGGGAGTATCTATGATGATTTGTGGAGTTACTCAGAAGAATACATTAGATTTATGGGGTTAAAAATTAGTGAATATTTACGCTTAACATCAACAGATAGTCTTGTAGATTTAGGCTGCGGTACAGGACTTTTTACTCAAGCAATTCCTAAGGAAATACAGTTAGATAATCCGATTATATGCGTGGATCCTTCTGAAGAGATGCTATCACAAATTCCCTTAAGCCCCCAATACGAAATTAGGGCAGTAGATGCGATTACTTTTGTATCTGAAACTTCAGGTTATAATAAGGTCTATATGAAGGAAGCAATTCATCATATAGACAATAAAGAATTACTATTTAGTAGTTTGTTTCAAAAGCTAACTAGTGGAGGAATGTTTTTGCTGATCCTTCTGCCTCCAACTATTGAGTATCCTTTATTCAAAGCAGCTTTAGATCGATATGAAAGAGGGCAGCCTAACTATAACGACCTCACTAGTTTACTAGAAAAAGTCGGCTTCAACGTTTCAGTTGATTTTGTTGAATATCTTCAGTCAATTCCTAAAGAGCAATACTTGAAAATGGTAGAGAATCGCTATATGTCCTTACTTTCATTCTTTGATGATCAACAGTTAGAGGAAGGTTTAGCAGAAATCTCAGAAAAATATGCTCAACAATCTATCCTTGAATTTCCTGACCGTTTTGTTTTTATTACAGCAAGTAAGTAGTTAAGCAGTCAGCTATCAGCTATCAGCTATCAGCTATAAGTTATCAGCTATAAGTTATCAGCTATAAGTTATCAGCTATCAGCTATCAGCTATAAGTTATCAGCTATCAGCTAATGCGCTACGGATGGTGCTACTTGAGGGGCTTTTGAATCAAACAGGTCAGCATTCGAATAATGCTGAGTTATGTCACAGCGTCGAAGGCTGTGGCACAAACTAGAAGCCTGTGCCACAAAGCTGACGGCTGACGGCTGACGGCTGACGGCTGAATGCTTACGTTAAACGTTATGGATTTACCTTTACTGCCAAAGATATAGGGATTTGCAACAGGTCTAGTTACCGGCCTAAACCAGTAGTTGCGATCGCATCCGCTCTAGCATTCAATCGCTTCAGTAAGGTTGTATGGGATAGATTGGGATCATCCTTAATAGTGACCAGACCAAAACTAATCGGGGGTGTATGACCGGGCAAATCTACCCAACGATACCAGGTATAACCAACAAAAGCGGGATGAGTCAAAGCCCTGGCTAAGGACTTAGCGCCATTACGCATCATCCGTGACCTTTCGGAAAAGCCGTCTTCTGGTTCATCTGGTAAGGCTCGTTGAGTAAACCTGGTGTGTCCCCAACTAAACTCACTGTTGAGCACTGGCAATTTTGTAGCTTGGTAGTATAGGTCTATCCGCTCATACATGTTGTAGCGATAATTGTTAGCAGATACCACATCTACCCAAGGTCTTTTGATAGCGGAAAATACTGCATCAGAAGGAGGTGCCCCAAACCGACATCCCAGGATTAAATGGTTGTGGTCATAGCGGTGGATTGCTGCTGCAGTTTCCTGAAAATAGCGTCGAGCAAATTCTGCCTGAAACCCATTCTGATCCACTAAGTAGCCTTTAGAAACAATCCCTTGTTTTGTCTTAGTCCATTCTTCAATCGTGTCTCTAGATTCAATTGGGACCTGCCAATCTTTAGCTAACTGCTCTAGACTATTACCATGGCGCTTTAAAACAAAATCCCAGGCCGCACTATAGGCTGGTTTTTCTGGATTGAGGCTAAGGCAAAATTGCAGTAAGGATGCCTTAGCGTTATTGGTCAACAACAATTCTGAGTTAACCTTTCGGTCTGGTGTTTCGGCGTGTGCCCAATTGAGTTCATTGTCAGTAAAATATCCCACTAGCAGCTTGCTATTTGCCAGCGGTGCTACGATTTCCTTAGCTTTAGCATCAATCCCTTCAATCCATTTTGGATCAAACACATCGGGTAACTTTAGCTTCTTATCATCAATCCTAAGTTCGCTGTCTGGAGCGGCTTTGACGAAATTTAGGATAACCGTGTAGGGCATACCCTGATCCCACAATTGAGGTGGTGTCCATGCTCCTAGGGCATTAAAATTCCAGCTCCGCAGCCGCTCAAAGGTAGCTTCCCGAAAGGCAGCGGGGTCTTGACCATATTTATCCTCTACAACCGGAACATAGGGGTCAGGATAGCCAAAGTTGACGGAGGTGACACCCCGGTAAAGGAAGGGTTTGCCATCGGGGTCAATAAACCACCAACGACCTTTGTGGGATTTACCAACTCGGAAAAAATCCTGCTGACCTACTACGGTTTCGGTCTTGATGCGTACTTGGGCAAGAGGACTAGCAGCTTGGGAGGCAAGAAGACTATTGGGTAGGCCAGAGCTCAGCAGTACGATCACTGCTGAGAGGATGAACAGAATAAATCGGGATAATACTTTCCAATGTCGCATTTGAGTTTTGTTAATGCCTGATTGAGATCCCCCGTTGGTTCCCCTTAATAAGGGTAGGGCTGTTTCATTTCATTTATAAACCCTATATACGCCAAATGATTAAAGAGGGGGTACATTTTTGCAGAGATTGCGATCGCTCTCATCAACATTGGGGTTACTAAGATAGTCTCGCACCCAATCACAACCCTTTACTATTAGTTCATTTAATCCTCCTATACGCCATAACTTGGCAGTTCCGGATATGTCAAGAGTGGCTAATAAACTGCCATCAGCACTAAGACTTATACTTTTGACTCTACTTTTTTTGACTCTACTTTGATTAACGTTACTTTGATGCCCATCTTTAAAAGCAGTCAATAATTTTCCTGACATATCCCATACATAGGTATAATCCTTTTCTTCCGTATTAGAACCATTATACTCCAAATAAGGCCGCTCGGCACTAACGACTAAGCGACCCTGGGTACTAAAACCGATACTATCAAAGCTGAGATTAGCACCCTTAAACTTAACTAATTCCTTACCAGACTCCAATTCTTTTAAAAAGATATTACCTCTCTCTACATAGTGATCCTCGAAAGCATTCTGCGCCACTAACAGCTTGCCATCGGAGCTAAAAGCGATTTCACCCAAGAATAGCTCAGATTTTTTTTCCCAGCTTTTATTGTTCAAATTCAACCGATGGAGAGTTTGATTATAGTCATCAAACTCCTCAATAACAATTAAATCTTCACCATTATTGCTAAAAATAAGCTGGGTAATTGTTTTATTAAATTTTTTAGAAGATTTATACAACTCATTGCCATTCAAATCCAATAAGCGAATCCTATTATCTTTACCAACTCCAGCCAATTGTGTACCATCAGGGCTAAAACTGATTTGCCTTATTGTTGTTTTAAGATCGGGAAATCGCTTCAACTCCTTACCCTTCAAATCCAACAGACGAATAGTGTCATCACTTCCGACAACAGCTAGTTGCTTACCATCGGGGCTGATGCTGATACTTTCTAAGTTCGGAATTAGCTCTAACTCCTCTAATGGCTTCTGATCTAGTTTCCACCAGACCAGAGTATTGTCATCACCTAAACTAGCAAGTTGTCTGCCCTTAGACGAGCTAGAAATAACCTCACGAATACCACCTTGATGCCCTTTCAGTTCAAATTCCAAGGCGTCTGACAAAGAGTCATAACTCTTATATGGCTCATCATAAACACTAATAATACCCTCACCCTCTTGCCCAATAATCAGACGACCTTCGGTATCAAAAATGATACTGCCAGCTCTCCTTATGGGTTTAAACTCATTCCAATCTTCGCTATTTAAACTACCAAAGTAAGCAATTCTTTCATCTGGTCCAAACCATCCTGCTAAGTATTCACCATTAGGACTAATAGGACTAAAAACCAGATTTCCCGATAGTATCTGATGAAAATTTTTAAACTCTGCCAACTGATTACCACTCCTGTAGTCCGACAAGCTGAGGGTATTGCCAAATTGGTTAGCTACTACTAGCTGGTTCTTGGAGTTAAAGCTAATACTATGGAAATTGACTTCTTGTTTCAATAGCTTCGGTTTATCTCCCGTTTCCCACAGGCAGATAGTACTGGAATTGCCCTTCTTCGTTACCCTTTGTAAATAGGCTAGAAGCTTCTTGCTATCAGGACTGAAACTTATCCCTCTGTCAGATACACCGAAACCAGTAGGAAATAGACCTACATCAGTATCTGTAAACCCTGAAATACAGTCTGTAAGCTGACGTGGCTCTTCCTGTTTTCCTTCTAAGTTCCAGAGGCGAAAAGTCCCTTGCTTGTCAGTTGTTGCTAATAAGCGACTATCCGGACTAACATCAAGTTCTACTTGACCCTCATGTCCTGAAAATACTTTGGGTAGTGGTGTGCCTTTGAAGTCTTGTAAGCGGACAGTACCATCCTCTGCTGTAGCAATCATTAAGGTACCATCAGGCTTAAAAAACATCTTCTTAAAACCTTGAGGCATTTCTCTGCGGTTATATTCTCTAGTTGAATAGAATACCTTTCGCAAAGTTTGTAACACTTGAGGTGGAAGCTTACTGTCTGGCTTGAATAAGGATAAGTATCCCGGCCAATCTTGAAGAGATTTTGCTGCCCGTAAACTGGCAAGCAAAGCGTTTAAACCTTGCTCTAATTCTAAGTTGGCTTCGGCTGTTTGCCGATCAGCCTTAATTTGACCGATCAGGGCATCTTTCTGACCAATTAAGGAGAATACTAAACCTGTAGCTAACCCCAGCATGACTGCGATCGCAACACCCCAATTCCGACGAGTATTTAAGCTTTTTCGCCGGACGCTACGCCCCACAAACTCAGTTTCTACTTGGTTAAGCCAGTTATGGTCAGAATTGAGTACCTTTTTCAACAAATCCAGACGTGGGTTAGTATGCCAAAGAAACCTTGCCCTCTGCTGGCTTTCCCACTCCTGTGCCGCCGGAGTCAACCGCCGTTGCAGAAGTAGGCTTTCCTCCTCCTGTTGCTTCCATCCCAGCAATCTTTGCCATCCCCGCACTAAAGCATCATGGGCTGGTTCTACATAGGGATTCCCCTCAGCATCTTGTCCTTCTACTAATAACCGTGCTGTGCTAAAACGCTCAATTACTTCTTTAACTAAATCATTTTTCTGAGGTGGATATTCCAATTCCGATAAAGGTACTTGCCTACGGGCTAACTCACCCCCACCTAGTGCCACCATCCGCAGCATGACATGACGGATCACTTGGTCATAAGCGGGATTTTCTTGAACTAGCTTCTGATACTCCTCATCCGCCCTTTGAGTTAGCGATCGCATTACTCCCCCCAATTCTTGATAATCTTCTTGAGTCAACGCCCGGTCAATAGTAATACCGCTGTATTGTGCTTGCCGTTGCCGCCTTAAATACTTGAGGTACAGTTCACTTAAGGCAAAAGAAAGCAGGGGTAATGCTCCGGGCATATCCGCCACTTCATCAATTAATTCTTCTACTAATTCGTGGGGTTGAAAATACATTACCCGTGCTTGAGCTGGTTTTTCTATCGCTTCCTTTAGTTCCCCTCGTGTCATGGCTGGTACAATAAATCGTCCACTTTGCCAAAGATTTATCAGTACCGTGGTTCCCAATTGATTTAGTACTTCCGGTGCCAACGTTAAGCCCGCATCTCGGATTTGGGGTTCAAAATCAGAACGTAGGCTTAATACTACTCGTAATTGCTCCCGATAGCCATGAATTGCTGCCAGTATCTGTTGAAAAAATTCCTGCCGCTCCTGCTCATCTTGACAGAGTGTAATGATTTCTTCGCTTTGGTCAATAAAGATTAATAACTTGGATTTGGGATTGTTTTTAACCCAAACCGCAATACTTTGAGTGAGAGTTTTTTGTTTGTTCCCTAACTCGACTTTTGGTAATCCGGCCTCACCCAGGGCTTTATTGAGAGCTTGGAAGGGGGTTTCTCCGGGACGAATTGGTGACACTATCGACCATTTATCGGTATTTTTATGTTTCAACTGGGGAATTAATCCGGCTTTCACCAAACTCGATTTCCCCGAACCGGAAGCACCTAAGACCACAGTTAAGGGATGAGTCTTGACAAAATCCTGTAACTTTTCTACTAGTAATGTTCTACCAAAAAATAGTTGACTGTGTTCCTCTTCAAAGGAGTTTAAACCCCGATAGGGATTTTTCGACTCATCTAATGGTGGTGCGGGGGGTAAGTTGAGTTCATGTCCTGGAGACAGAAAGATATACTCGCCTTTATCGTGCTTGTTTAAACACCAAATACCAGGCGTTTGGCGCAGACGGCATTTTTCTGTGGGAATTTCGACTCGATCCCGTAAATATAAATATAATTTTGTGGCTGTAATTACCCCATCTCCAGCCGGTTTACCATTCGTGGCAGGAGGATAGATATCTCCTGCACCTTCTAGGGCTTCTAATAATGCACTAGCAAAAGGGGAATGATTGCCGATTTGACCGCGTTCGCTATCTAAATTAAAGTTATCTAAAGCCTTTTGATCCGAGGCTGAGGAAGTAATGATTTGCCATGCCGGGTCAGTAATAAAACGGTCATAACGCTCTTGGTGAATGACTTCTGGCGATGTAAGTAAATCCCTGGTACTTGACCATTTAAAAGCACCAGCAAAACAGCAGTCTAGGATACCCAAGAAATGACGACAGGGTAATTGATGGAAAGCATCATGTAACTTGGTCATGGGCAGATAACTATTAGTATCCCCCAGTTTGGCATCTTGAGGAATTAGGTAACCAGCCGGGCCATCATCCCCATTGAGAGCTACTCCATGACCAGCAAAGTAAAATAATAAGCGGTCATTTTCAGTGACTTGTTCGGGTAGGGTTTGGTCTAAAAATTTGTTGAAGTTAGAGAGGGTGGCTACTTCGTCTAAGCATTCCCAGACTTCATAGCCATGCTTCTCGCGGAGAATTTCTATTAGTTTTTTGGCATCGTTTACGGCGGTGTTCAGGGGGGAAATGCCGTTTTGGTAGTTGTTGATGCCGATGATCAAGGCGAGATTGCGGGAAAACATACATATACCGTGGGATTTTATTAAGTACAGAATTATGGTTTTTTATGGAACAGGAATTATTAAGGGAGCAGGGAATATAGCAGTTGGCATTCAAACTATTTTTGGCGATAATGAAACAGCCCTGCCTCCTGGGGGTTAGGGGTGGGTACCCATCTATGTTTTTGCCAGAATGAAACAGCCCTGCCCTTAATAAGGGGGACTTTTGAATCTAATTCCACCCTTTGTTAAGGAAACCGATACCCTGGTAAAATACTCTCGTATCTATTACTATCAGCTTAACATGTCTACCGAAGGAAATTCCCAGACTCAAACCACTACAGGTGCTGATGCCGTTGATGACGCGATCGCAAAGGGAATTGATTTAGATGGCTCGCCAATCCCCAAAGCTAAGTTAGACCTTTACAACCAAGTGATGGGATTGGAAGCTCAACGGCAACGGAGCGGTGTCAGCAATACCATGAGATCAAGAATTGTGCGGATTGGAGCGAAGCATATCTCTCAAGCAGAACTCAATCAAATGCTGCTCGATGCTGATTTTATCCCTCTTAAAGACAAAGAGATTGCTTTTTACTACGGGGGTAAGTAAAGTGAATTTAGTCTATCAGAGTTCACATTTAAAACCCATGCACAGTTTTTGAGCTGGAAACGTGAGCAGGCCAAACTACTAAAAAACACAGGCCAGTCTTATGAATCGTGGTTCTTAGACGATGATGGCAAAATTGACTACCAACGGATGATTGAAACATTGGATGAACTAATCAGAGCCGGTGCGATCAATTTCGCTTAAACACGAAAAGCCAGCAAACACTGTAATCTGCCACGGTAACGCAAAAACCACCCATAATTTGGAGTGCTATTTAGAGGTCAAACAACGAATAGCTGCAAATTATGGTTGGGGGGAAATTGAATCTGATCAACCCAAAATACTAGACAATCATTGGGCAGAACTAGAACCCAGTTCCAACGACTGAACACAAAGATACTGAGTCTTATATCTCACCGTGGTTTCAGGTGGAACCCGTAATTATATTATTGACAGTAATGAGACCAAGTACCACACACATAAAAGACCAAGTACCAAGTGCAGAATTACAGTAATGAGACCAAGTACCACACACAGAACAATTGACTTGCCTAGCTGTTTATCGCCCATAATACCAATTTTTACAACACATGATGGTCATATCGCCAAATATGTTCCACCGACCATGCCTAATAGCACAGTCACTCTTATAACCGACAGCATAGGGCGGCAAAAAAAATAGGAGTCATAACCCTCCAATTTTAGGTGTTATGACCCACAAATTTTCCGCGTCCAAAGAGATGGCTTTTTACTACGGCGGTAAGTAGGATAGCAAAGGGAACAGGGAACAAAAATTCTCACAATTGATTTAGGCTCCCTAGAGTATAAATCTCAATAGGGTTGGCGAATCGCTATACCTCAGAGCTAACTCACCAACCCTATTTGCTAATAGCTGATCGCTGATCGCTGATCGCTGATCGCTGATCGCTGATCGCTTACCAGCCAACACCCTAGACTAAGTTAATACTTACCTGCTCCAATACTGTAGAAATTGCTTGAATCAAAACTTGGGAATTCTCTGCTACAGTTGCAGTAATTTCCCTGGTCATCGGTAAGCTATCCACTACGATACCGGTACACAATAACATCATATAGAGAATTGAGTACTTAAACATAGACCGGGCAAGTTGATTGTCTTTAGGTTCCTGAAGCAGCAACCATGCTTTTTTGATAAAAATACTGCCCAAAAGAATAGCAACTATGCCATAAACCACTCCCGATTCTCCTAAGGGATAGATCAACAATAGGGAAGTGGGGACGACTAATAAGGTGTAATACCAGATTTGACGAACAGTAACCTCTTCACCGGCTACTACCGGTAACATGGGTATCCCAACTTTGGCGTAATCCTCGTGAATCATTAAGGCTAAAGCCCAGAAGTGAGGCGGTGTCCACAAGAACACGATGATAAAGAGTAACCAAGGGGCCCAACTCAATTCTCCTGTCACCGCAGCCCAACCCACTAGCGCTGGAATTGCTCCTGCTGCACCACCAATGACGATGTTTTGGGCAGTGTGGCGCTTGAGGATATGAGTGTATATGAGCATATAGAAGATAATGCCAGATAGCGCTAGTAAGGCACTAAGGAGGTTAGCGAAGACTGTTAGCAGGGTGAACGACAGGATTGCTAATGCGATCGCAAACAGCAAGGCATCACGAGGCTGCACTTTCCCAGAGGGAATGGGACGGTGGCGAGTGCGCAACATTTCATAGTCGATATCACGGTCATAGATGCAGTTAAGCACTTGGGCAGATGCTGCGGCCAAAGTACCACCGACCAGGGTAACTAGCAATAAGATGGGATCGACTTGTCCATCGGATGCCAACCACATCCCTGCTGCTGTCGTAATTAATAGTAGTGGAATAATTCGAGGTTTTGTTAGTTGATAGTAACTTTGAATAACCTCTCTTAAGTTTTCATGTTGACGGGTTAAACTAGTCCCAAGCATTCAATTCACCAATTCCTTCTCTAAAAAGTCTCAAGTGTTAAGGATGTTCGTCCTTAGGGTTCCCGTAGGGTAGGAGGAAGCATCAAGGATGAAGGATGAACGGTGAAGTGTGAAGGATAACAACATAGGGATTGCTGAGTCACCAATTCATGCTATACTTCTTATGGTCTGATCCTTTCCAGTAGCATTGTTAGTAACAACAAGTAGACCAACAAGTAAATAACGGTCCCCAGATCATAGTTTCAAGATGTTTTACCCTAGCGGATCAATGGTCCGATTCTATTTAGCTGATCTACAACTGATAAAAACAACAGATAAAACCGGACTTGATAGTTTATTTGCCAGCTATGACACTGGACACGTCAGACTTAATCCTTCATATTTCATACTGTCCCTGATACGTCATACTGACTTTGACACTCCACACTTGTTCGGTCACGTAAGGCGAAGACTGTAAACCCTACCAGTACTCCTAATAATGCTGCTCCCACTGCTTGATGGCAGATAGTTAGTAGTTCAACTTGTAGCCTTAACCGGAAGGTAGCAACACCGAGGAGTATCTGTAAAACTACCAAGCTAGCAGCGAGATTAGCTAACTTTCGCAGTACTGGATGTAGGGCTGGTGTCCGGGATGCTATCACCACGACGGCGACAGTTGCTACGGTCGCTGGCACCACACCAGCAATATGGCTATTCATCACGGTACACAGCTGTGATCCGCCAAAACACTGATGCACTGCCCAGCGGGAAGCGACTAGTCCACCTAATAGACTTTGTAGATAAACAAAAATCACTGCGCTTAAGCTCAGCCAAGGTAACTTCCCAACAGAACCTGTTCCTTGATAGGGGGTCAGCAGTGTACCAATTACGATTAGAGTTGAGAAAAATAGCAGTGCTGTTCCTAGATGAGCAGTGACGATATCAAACCGGAGCAGTTCTGTAACCGTCAGTCCGCCGAGGACTCCTTGGAAAATAATTAGCCCTAGAGCAAATGTGGATATCCAGGGCAGCCAGTTCGGTAAATCCCGCCGATGCCACCAAGATAAGCTAGCGAGAGCGATCGCACTAAAACCAATCAAGGCAGCATCAAGGCGGTGAAACCACTCTAAAAATACTTGCAAATTCATCTGCTGGCTTGGCACGAGCTGACCATAGCATAAGGGCCAGTCTGGGCAAGCCAGACCAGCATTCATCACCCTGGTGGCACTGCCTACTGCCATCAACAGTAGGGTAGCGATCGCAATTTTCCACACCAAGCTCCGAATCCTTGCCTGGGGCTGGCTAAGGTTGTTGGAGGTTACATCATTCTGATTCTGATCAAGAGCCGATTGAGCTATAGCCATCTGCAATAGGAAAATGCAAACTAAGTTAATCAAATCCTGAGTAGTGGCTCATTTTCGTTGGTAGAAGATTGCCAATCTCAAAGATCATCTCTATTCCTATACCACTGTAACCAGCCTTTTCCTTAATTTCTGAAGCTTTAGAGATTTTTCAGATTGCCATTCCCCTGCCCTAAAGGGTCACAGTTACTTAGACTCAATGATTTACTATTGATTTACTTTTTTATATTTTTTTTAGCTATGTTAAGTTTTTTTGAAAAAAATCTTAAGTTTTATGAAAATTTTATTGGTGCTGTGCTAGTGATCCTAAAAAAAAGTCTAAAAATCTCAAGGTTTGACCCAATCAATTGTTTAACTGCTTTACCTTAGTTAATAGAGCAAGCCAAGCTAGCTCTATATCCTCTACTCACGCCCCTCACTGCTAGCAGAGCATCAGAATTGTTGTCTTTGTTGTCTCTAATGTGGGAACTATGGGGGGGAGTAGCTCACCAGAAGGCTGATTTTCCTTAAAAATATAGCCATGCCCTGACATTTTAGGACACTAAGTATGTTGGTGCCTCGCCTGCCTTGATAATCCCTGTTAGTTTTGTTGATATAAGTATTCAACCCTAACCTCGTGAACATTCCAAGCCAAATTTCAACCCTTATTGCTGGCATTTTCATAACCCTGATTAGTCTCTGGTACGGTCAGAATCATGGACTTATGCCAGTAGCCGCCTCCTCAGAAGCCGGTGATGTAGATGGTCTGTTCAACCTGATGATGACCATTTCCACTGGTCTATTTATCCTCATCCAAGGGGCACTTATCCTAATAGTCATCAAATTTCGTAGACAAAAAAATGACCAAACCGATGGGCCATCGACCCATGGCAACATCCCCCTAGAGATGCTTTGGACCGCAATCCCGACGGTGATTGTCTTTGTCTTAGCTGTCTATAGCTTTGAGGTATACAACGCGATGGGAGGTCTCGATCCCATGGCTTCTCATGACCACCACCACCAGGAAATTGCCCACAATCATCAGATGTCACCATCTGGGCAAGAGGGGAATGAAAGTCTGATTGCCATGGCTCCGGGTCAAGGAACAGTTGCCCTAGGTATTGGAACGCCTCCAGGGCAAGAAGGTCAAGGTGAACCCCTAGAGGTTAATGTGGCCGGTATGCAGTATGCCTGGATTTTCACCTACCCTCAAACCGGTGTTATCTCTGGCGAGATGCATGTCCCAGTTGGACAACCGGTTAAGCTGAATATCGAAGCTAACGATGTGATCCACGCCTTTTGGTTGCCAGAGTTTCGGATTAAGCAAGATGCTATCCCAGGTCGGACTAGTCAACTAGGGTTTACAGCCACTAGAGTGGGTGATTACCCGATCATCTGTGCTGAACTCTGCGGGTCCTACCATGGAGGAATGAAAACCCGGTTGATCGTTGAAACACCCGAAGAGTATCAAGCCTGGGTTCAGGAAAATCAATTCGCTAGTGCAGACACCATGGAAAAAGCCGTGGCTGTTAATCCTACTACCATGTCAGAGGGTGAGTTCTTGGCTCCCTATGCCTCTGAAATGGGTATTGATTCCCAAACTCTCCAACACCTAGACCACTCTCACCATCATCCTGGAATTATCCAATAAGTTCATTTAAGAATGAAGAATGAAGAATGAAGAATGAAGAATGAAGAATGAAGAATGAAGAATGAAGAATGAAGAATGAAGAATGAAGAATGAAGAATGAAGAATGAAGAATGAAGAATGAAGAATGAAGAATGAAGAATTAGTTCAGTCTACAGTCTACAGTCTACAGTCTTAATTATTCATTCGACCTTAGACCTTAGACCTTAGACCTTAGACCTTAGACCTTCTTAATTATTGATTCGACCTTCTAAATTCTAAATTCTAAATTCTAAATTCTAAATTCTACATTCTTAATTCTAAATTCTAAATTCTAAATTCTAAATTCTAAATTCTAAATTCTAAATTCTACATTCTTAATTCTTAATTTTGGCTGTTGCCTATCCTTTTAGTCAATCACACCTCCACTATCCCATGACGACGCAAGTAGAAAAACCGGAATCTGTCAAGGATGCTGGTCATGTTGAAGAACATGAGCGGCGTTGGCAAGATTACTTTACCTTCAATACCGACCATAAAGTTATTGGGATTCAATACCTGGTCACCTCATTTGTGTTCTATTTCATCGGTGGCGCATTAGCTGGATTAATTCGCACTGAGTTGGCAACACCAGACCCGGATTTATTGAGTCCGTTAACCTACAACCGAGTGTTCACCATGCACGGAACAATTATGTTGTTCCTATGGATTATTCCAGCTGGTGCTGCTTTTGCTAACTATCTGATTCCCTTGATGATTGGGGCAAAGGATATGGCATTCCCCAAGCTGAATGCGGTGGCATTCTGGATGAATGCTGTGGGAGGTTTGCTGTTAATGAGTAGTTTTTTCGTAGGTGCTCCCGAAGCCGGTTGGACCTCTTACCCCCCTTTGAGCTTGATTAGTTCTCAGGTGGGTGAAGAAATTTGGATTTTGAGCATCCTGGTGATCGGGACTTCCTCAGTGCTAGGGGCGCTTAACTTCTTCACTACTATTGTGAAGATGCGCACACCTAGCATGACTATTCATGATATGCCTCTGTTTTGCTGGGCAATGTTAGGAACCTCAATCCTAGTTTTGATTGGTACTCCAGTCCTAGCAGCAGCGTTAATTTTCCTGTCCTTTGATTTAATTGCTGGCACCAATTTCTTTAACCCGGCTGGGGGAGGAGACCCAATTGTTTACCAGCACATGTTTTGGTTTTACTCCCACCCGGCGGTGTACATCATGGTGCTACCGTTCTTTGGGGTAATCTCGGAAATCCTACCGGTACATGCCCGTAAGCCGGTTTTTGGCTATCGTGCGATCGCATACTCCAGTATGTTGATTTGTTTCCTAGGATTAATTGTCTGGGCGCACCATATGTTCACTAGTGGTACTCCTGGTTGGTTGCGGATGTTCTTTATGGCTGCCACCATGCTGATTGCTGTGCCCACAGGGATTAAGGTGTTTAGCTGGGTGGCAACGATTTGGGGCGGAAAAATCAACTTAAATAGTGCCATGCTCTTTGGTATGGGCTTTATCTCGGCATTTTTGATTGGGGGTCTTAGCGGTGTCATGCTCGCTTCCGTTCCCTTTGATGTCCATGTCCATGACACTTATTTCATTGTGGCTCACTTCCACTACGTTCTGTTTGGTGGTAGTGTGCTAGGGTTATTTGGCGCGGTTTATCACTGGTTCCCCAAAATGACCGGGCGAATGGTCAACGAAACTTTAGGACGCATTCACTTTGTGTTGACCTTCATTGGTCTAAACATGACCTTCTTGCCGATGCATGAGCTTGGTCTATTGGGTATGAACCGTAGGGTTGCTATGTATGACCCCCAGTTTCAAAGCCTCAACATGATCTGCACTATTGGCTCCTATCTTCTTGCCGTTTCTACCATACCCTTTGTGATTAATATCATCTGGAGTTTGAACCGTGGTAAGATTGCTGGTCGCAATCCTTGGAGAGCTCTGACATTAGAGTGGCAAACTACCTCTCCTCCTGCCATTGAGAACTTTGACGAGGAACCAATTTTGTGGTCCGGTCCTTACGAATACGGTATCGACAGTTATAGTGTTGACACCGATAAACAGGTCGAGGAGTTGCTGGTTGAAGTTAAAGGAGATGTTGGGTAGGTTAGCAGGTTGAAGGTTGTTCGCGTAGCGTGGCCTTTGGCCAAGGTTGTTCGCGTAGCGTGGCCTTTGGCCAAGGTTGTTCGCGTAGCGTGGCCTTTGGCCAAGGTTGTTCGCGTAGCGTGGCCTTTGGCCAAGGTTGTTCGCGTAGCGTGGCCTTTGGCCAAGGTTGTTCGCGTAGCGTGGCCTTTGGCCAAGGTTGTTCGCGTAGCGTGGCCTTTGGCCAAGGTTGTCTGTCAGAATGTAGAATGTAGAATGTAGAATGTAGAATTAAGAATGTAGAATTCTACATTCTACATTCTTAATTCTTAATTCTTAATTCTTAATTCTTAATTTAACCTCCTAACCTACCCTAATCGAAGCTCAACAGGCACAAATGTCAGCTCAAGATTAATTCAAAGGAATTTATGCAAGGCTCAACGATAGATCCGTCTAAAACTAGCCTCAACTATCATCATGAGGTTGAGGCGGCAGAGGTACATCACGAGGAGCATCCGGATTTTAGGATGTTTGGTTTGGTGGTGTTTCTGGCTGCTGATAGTATGACCTTCTTGGGGATGTTTGCCGCTTTTTTAATTTATAAAGCGACTATGCCAGCTTGGCCTCCAGAGGGTACAGAATTAGAGTTATTGGTGCCAACAATCAACACCATCATCCTGATTACTAGTAGTTTCGTCATGCACCGGGGCCAGAGTGCTATTAAGAAGAATGATGTATCTGGTTTGCGACTCTGGTTTGGAATCACTGCTCTGATGGGTGCGATGTTCTTAGGAGGACAAGTCTATGAGTACACTCATGTAGACTTTGGTCTGACTACTAACTTATTTACCAGTTCTTTCTTTGCCTTAACTGGTTTCCATGGTCTTCATGTTACTTGCGGACTCGGGTTAATTGTGTTAGTATTATTGAGATCGCTAAATTCAAAGCACTACTCCAGTGAAGAGCATTTTGGTGTAGAAGCCGCAGAACTCTACTGGCACTTCGTTGATGTGGTGTGGATTGTTCTGTTTGTAATCGTGTATTTGATTAATTAGTTTCCGCCACAGTTTGGTTAACAAAGTTTTGATGCACTACCCCCGATTGGGGGTTTTTTTTTGGAGGTTAAGCGGTTGAAGGTTTGAAGGTTTGAAGTTTGAAGGTTGAAGTTTGAAGGTTGAAGGTTGAAGGTTGAAGGTTAAGCGGTTGGAGGTTAAGCGGTTGAAGGTTAACAGGTTGAAGGTTAACAGGTTGAAGGTTGAACGCGATCGCGTGGCCAATAGGCCAAGGTTATTTGGTTGAAGGTTGACGCGATCGCGTGGCCAATAGGCCAAGGTTGAAGTTACGTAGGGTGCGTAGGGTGTGTTAGGGGCGGACTTGCCCTTATTTTTCGCCTCGTGGCCAGGGTTGGGATAGTCCGCCCCGTAACGCACCAGCTTTGGGCTCCCACTCATTTTCCGCTTTGTCGCGCCTAGTTAGGATAGTCCGTCCGGAAATGAAACGGGCAAGATGCCCGTTCCACCAAGATGCCTGTTTATGGATGGTGGTAGCGCTAATCCAAACAGGACAGGTGAATTTAACCCGTTGGATTCCTTACAATTTTAATCAATCACTTAGAATTTCTATAGTAGGGAAGGATGTCATCTTGTTTAGGAAAATTTCGATATAAAAAAAACATGATAACGGCAAAGGATATAGCTGCTACAACTGCTTTTTGACCTAATAATGGTTCCATGGAAACTCGATAATCGTTTACCGAAACGAAGTCAACGTTTGAGCTACTATAGTAGCGTCCAATCATAAAAATTGTCACAATAGTATTGTGAAGACTATGACAAAGGATTGGGAGTATTAAGTTGCCAGTTTTAAAGTATAGAACACAATATATAGTTCCGGCAATGAACAAATATACAATATCGAATCGAAAATGGTAAAGGGCGAATAATAAAGATGAGGTAAATATTCCCGCTTTTATCCCCCATTTCATTGCCCACTTCTGCAAGATTATCCCACGACAAATAACCTCTTCCAACAATGGAGCACAAACAATCGCCGAAAAGCTCCAAGATATTAGCCCTATAACATTTGTAAATTCTAATTCATTAATCGAGTTTTCAATAAAATCTGGGTAAATAAATGAAATATAATATGAAATTAAGGAATTAAAGCCCCAAGCAAAAGCATAGTTTTAAAAAACTATTAAAATAATTAATTTCCAATTAATTATTGGCTTTAAACTACCAAAATTCAAAATCCCAAATTTTTCAACATCGAATCCTAGTATTCGGATATATCTAAATAAAAATAATCCTATAAATAAGTATGTAATGGTGACATATAATTCAGGTAATATATCCCAGGTAGCATTTAAATCAATAAAATCACTGCCCTTTACCAAGGATAATAATCCAATACTTAACAATATAATTATAAATATTGTTAAAATTAAAATTGGGAAAGCTATCGAGTAATATAATAAAAATTCAGGAATATTAAGCTTATTAAAGGGGAAATTTATTGAGTCATTACCCAATGACCCTTCTGAATAAAAATTTGTTCTCTTTTCCGGAAAAAGTAATAGGAATGATAATCCCAAAATACTTAATAATCCGAACCATCCCCACTTACTTGCATATCCCTTGTCGTAACTATATAGACGGCATCCTTTGAGAAGAGGTATATATCCATATATAAATGTTGAGATAATTAAATGAAATAAAACTCCAGGGAATGGTGATGACCAATCTTCAAAAGCTGCTAAAATTAATCCAAACGTGAATAACGGAATAAACTGGAAAGCTAATCCACAAAGAATTAGATTGAAAGATTCATTTTTGGAATTGGTATTCTTGATGTTCATTGGCTCGGTAGGTAATATACTATAATCGTTTCATACCAATGGCATAGAGAGGATTGACAAAAACAGAGGGACTGGGCAAGCTTGAAAACAGAAACCACTCATCGGTTATCAACATGCCAAGAATTAACTTCCCCATCCAGAAAGCCCTGTGGGATAGCTGATGTCAAGTGGTTAATTGGAGCCATTTTGGACATCTGACCACCTGTATTGGCATAATGATAGCCCTGATAGAAACAAGGTAAGCATTCAGCCGTCAGCTGTCAGCTGTCAGCCGTCAGCTTAAAATAAAATTGAAAGTCTGGGGAAAAGCCATTGGCCTACGGCCAATAGCTAATAGCTATTAGCTAATAGCTGATAGCTATTAGCTATTAGCTGATACGCGACACGCTGATAGCTGAATGCTTACGAAACAAGGAGCGTGAAGAAACAGCATCACAAACGTCGTTATCCCCTTGAATTCCAACTATAAACGTACCACTACTGTTCTTCCTACCTTTTTTCACTCAATCAGGATTATTTGGTTTAAGGTTGAACGCGATCGCGTGGCCTTTTGGCCAAGGTTAGCCGGTTGAAGGTTGAACGCGATCGCGTGGCCTTTTGGCCAAGGTTAGCCGGTTGAAGGTGATATTAATGAACTAGAATAAGAATTCTCATAGTAATCAGATACACCAGATTTTTGCCCGATTCCCGATTCCCGATTCCCGATTCCCGACTCCCGACTCCCGACTCCCGACTCCCGATTCCCGATTCCCGACTCCCTATTCCCTTGACTAAATGATTGCCCCTATTGAGAGATTACTCACAACTCCTTGTAACAAACGATTTACTCCTCAAGTTATCTTTTGGTTTAGCCTCAGCCTAACCTTTACCGTAGTGTATAGCTTGCTAGCACTACGAGAAGCTTTTAGCGGTGAGTATATTGTCCAAGATGATGCACGACAACATATATTTTGGATGATGCGATTTCTTGATCCAGAGCTGTTTCCTAAGGATTTAATTGCTGATTACTTTCAAACGGTTGCTCCAGCTGGCTACACTACAGTTTATCGAGTCATAGCAGCATTGGGTGTTAATCCATTGCTATTTAACAAACTCTTACCGGTAGTGTTGAATCTGGTTAGCGCTAGCTATTGCTTTTGGGTGTGTCTGGAATTATTGCCAGTACCAGCAGCTGCCTTTAGTGCTACTTTGTTGCTGTCTCAAGCCTTGGGCATGACTGATACAGTGGTGTCTGGAACACCGAAGGCGTTTGTCTATCCCCTGTTGTTGGGGTTTATGTATTACCTAGTGCGGGGGTCATTGTGGTTTTGTTTGGGTGCGATCGCACTCCAAGGTCTATTCTATCCCCAGTTAGTATTTATTTCTTCCGGTACCTTAGTTTTACGACTATTTGAATGGCGCAATGGTAAGTTAGGCTTATCCCAAGAGCGACGTTGGTTGTGTCTGGCGGGATTGATAGTAGCCTTTTTGGTTATGTTACCCTATGCCCTGAAAACCAATGAGTTTGGTCCAGTGATTTCTGTCGCTGAAGCCAGACAGTTACCAGAGTTTTTTCCAGGGGGGCGATCGCGTTTTTTTTATGACGATGATCCCGCTAAGTTTTGGTTAAAAGGTAGAAGCGGAATTCGTCTGACTTCGATTCTTACTCCAGCTACTAATGGCGCGGGATTTTTACTGCTGCTCTTGCCCTTATTTCCCAATAAATTTCCGTTATTCAAGCAGATCAGTAAAGAAATTACCCTTTTGCTCCAGATGCTACTAGCCTCTCTCGGGATGTTTGTTGCTGCTCATGTTTTGCTATTTAAATTACATCTTCCTAGTCGTTATACTCAACATAGTCTGAGAGTGATCATGGTGCTAAGTGCTGGTATAGTTTTTATCATTCTGATTGATAGCGTAGTTAAATGGGCAAGCCAGTCTAGCCAAAACGGTTTCTCTAGCTCTGGTTTTTCGCAAATTTTTTCTATACCTAAAATAATTGCTATTGCAACTACTACCATAATTGCAGCAGCATTACTATTATATCCTAGTTTTGTGAATGATTTTCCCATTACTGCCTATAAAGTCGGAAATACTCCATCCTTATATAATTTTTTTCAACAACAACCGAAAGATAGCTTAATTGCTTCTCTGTCTCCAGAGATGAATAATATCCCCACCTTTGCTCAGCGTTCGGTTTTGGTAGCCAGTGAATATGCTATTCCTTACCACGTCGGATATTATCAGAAATTTCGACAACGAACTCTAGATTTAATTGATGCCCAATATAGTGCTAATCTCTCCGTTGTTAAGGAATTTATTAAAACCTATGATATTGATTTTTGGGTACTAAACCCAATCGAGTTAAAGGCTGATGCTATTAAGGATCGTAAGTGGTTGAAGCAGTATCAGCCAGCCGCTAATCGTGCTATTCAACAACTTGAACAAGGGATAAAACCTGCTTTGGAACAAGTGATGGCATCCTGTTCGGTGTTTGAAACTAAGGGATTGGTGGTTTTGGAGGCGAAATGTATTGTTGATAGCTAAGCTATCAGCTATCAGCTATCAGCTATCAGCTATCAGCTATCAGCTATCAGCTATCAGCTATCAGCTATCAGCTATCAGCTCGCGAATGGCTGACGGCTGAAAGCTGACGGCACCTCAAGCAGCGTGCGCGTAGCGCATATGCTTACCTTACCTATTTTAAAAAAATCTATATTACTTGATTAAATTACTGCTCCATAAATTCCATTAATAGCTAATCGTTAAAATTGCCAATAGTAAAATATTTTATTTGTTAAAAATTGTTAAAAATGTCAAAAATTATCTTGACACCTTGGGGTTTATTAGTAATAATAAAAATGTCTGGTGTTTCGATATGATTATCGGACAAAAAGCCGCGCTTCTTGAGACCATCATTCCAACAGCGCGGCTTATTCCCCAAGGACATTGGAGCTAATTACATCATGCCAAATAAACGCTCAACTGATCATGCTATCTATTACCAGCGGTACTTAGACCGCCTGGCACAACTAGCAGGGAAGAAACCCCCTCGCCCAAAATCCTATCCTCGTCCCCTAACTGACCTAGACCGTATCCTGATCCAAATGTACAGTCACTGGCAACTGGCCATGACACCAAAGGAGTTCATCTCGAAATGGGAGGTTAGTCGAGAAGACATAGCATTAATCTGCTCCCGCTCCATCAGTACAGTTAACAGCTGGTTTGCTGGAACTAAGCGCTATAAGGCTCCTGCTGCTGAGGTTTTACGACATCTTGCTCTGATGGATTTTTTGTTGGAAAATTTCGATGCTATTCCGAGAGAGTTGTTGGAGCGATTATGTGGTAATAATCGTGAAGGTTATTCGCCCTAGGGATAGTGGTAAACAGGTAGACACCGTGGTGCGTTACGGGCAGCAACCTAACCCTGGCTATCGATAAAATGAGGGCTCGCCCTTCCCTAACGCACCCTACGTAACTGTCGGGGTTTACACATCAATAACCTAAAGACTTCTGTTTACAATAAAACTTACTAGTTTATTTACCTAATGATCATGTCAAATCAAGCTTTAACAGATTATTTCAACTTTCTTGCTCCTACTGATATTCGCCTCAAAGGAACAAGAATTGGTATTGAAACCATATTATATGACTATCTAGACTGTCATAAAACCCCAGAAGAAATTGCTCAAGCTTATACATCATTAACCCTAGAACAAGTCTACGCTACTATCCTCTATTACCTGCAAAATCAAAACGCTGTCAGCGAATATATGAAAAACTGGCTCTTTCATTGTCATACCATGAGGGAGCAGCAACGACTCAATCCGCCTCCTGTTTCGGAAAAACTGCGCCAATTAAGAGCAATAATAAAAGCTAGGCAACAAGGGAATGAGTATTAACTATCTAATTGATGAAAATGTTAATTCTCTCGAATTCTTCCGGGTCAATGCCTTGCTGCCGTAGCAATGCAGCCAGTTCATCAGCCCGTTGCTGATCCTTTTGTGTTCGTTGCCATAACGATGACCAAAGTTACAGAATTCTTTAATTTTTTATTGATAAGGGATAGAGCAATCGTTTGATCACGATAAATAAAACCTGATTTTTGAACTACCTTTGCCTGTATCGACTGACTGATCAACCTTTTGGATACTGGCTTCTCGAAGACTGACAAAAGAGGGATATATTATTCAAGAATAGTTTAATCTTGGATCTGGATTGGGAGATTTTGGAAGTTTTTTACAGAGAAATGCTATTAGCTGTAGCCCTTCTATCTTTGGCTCTTCTTCTGAGCCCTTCAGCGATGGTTCGTAACGAATTTCCTTAATAGCAGTAATTGCTGCTTGATAGCCAAAGAGAACTCGGCTAATATTAGCGTCTGACGAACTAAATGTAACATCAAAAGTACCTCCTCTGAAAACTGCCTCTTTTTTAGCAGTTCCTAGCAATCTCCCTTCAATGTTATAGGCCTTCATGGTGTATGCCACACTAGCCCCAGCGAAGTTTAGAGTTACTTGGCGAACAGGACGAGTAAAAGTGATCGCAATGGGAATGGTGTTACAACGATTTATCTGGCCTGGACTTGCGGAAGTTAAAAATGGAAATTGGACACCATAAGTCCCGGCACGTCGTACTGCAGTTACAGTCGCATTGGCACAATAGGAAGTCTCAGGAGCTCCTGCCACGCGAATACCTTTAGCAAGAAATTCATCACCACGCAGAAAACTCTCAGTAGGAATAGGTGTACCGTCAGGAAATTTATCAAAGGTAATTTTTTCCTCAGTTTTTGACTGAACTTTCCTATTTACATTAGAGTTAGTAGCTTCCTTCAAAGATAGGGGAGCCAGATGAGCTGATTTAAGTGTTGATACAGATTGTAGATCAATATTTGAATTAACTGGCTGTAGACGCAACGGTCCCATATAGAGAGGTTGATCAACTTGAAGTTTCCTAACAATCTGTTTATTTGATTCTGAGTTTGGCTTCAACTTGATGTCGAGATTACGAGCAAATATCATTGAAACGGTATATCCAAGTAAACTTCCCTGGGGAGGTTCTTGCCCATCACTAAGTGGTTCCCTGGCATCAGGCCACTTCCAACATCTACTTCTGAAAATGCTTGGGGTGAACCAAGGACGTATAATCTCAACCCGAGTTAGTTCTACCGAGAGATGGGAAATGTCAAGGTCTAATGCCTGAGAATCATCCGTTGTAGAGCCAGAACGACTAATCATTCGGCGAATGGAATCCGGAGCTTTGGCAGTCAAAGCAGCAATTTCACTGGCATCTAAGTTGACTGTTGTCCACTGAGTTTGGGAGTTTGGTTGGAAAAAATCCCCTGGCCAGAAGTGTGTCTCATAGAAATCTTGATTATTCAAATCAGTGAGAAGAGACTGCCGAAAAGCTTGCTTCCAATCCGCCCATGCGATCTGAGGGTTGTTTCCCGTAAGTCGTTCAATATCTGCAAATGCCTCTTCAACTTCCTCTTTATATCCTTTAGCTATCCAATCTGAATAAGCATGGTTTACCCTAATCTTGTATGTTGGTTCATTCAACAACCAGTCTTGCTTTACCTGAGGATCTGTTGAGTTTTCTGCAGTGAGTTTTTGCTCGTTATACTCTATTTGAGCATCTAAGTATGCATTTTGATACTGCTTATAAGCAGCCAGCTTCGGAGAATCGATTAACTCTTCCCGTGTCCCTAGTACGTCTGTTACTTGTTTCTTGTCGTAAAGTAAATCTCTAGCTGCTTGCAACTCAGCCTTTTGAGCTTCCGTAAGAGTTTGCGATGCAACCAAAGCCTGGTTAAGAAGAATTTTGTATTCATCCCACAACATACGACCGTCCGATGACCAAATACTGCTATATGCGGGAATCAGGTTAACCAAACGTGCAAAGTCAGCAGAGGCATTCAATGCTTCTTGAGGTGTTAAGTCTGATTCACTTTGAGTTAGTCTAAAGCTCAGATCACGGGGAGAGACTGGCAGTGTAGGATTCTGGAACGTTAAGAAAGTGTCTTCGCTCTCACTATAAAGGAGTTCCAGCTTAGTCATCAGTGCTATTACTGCATTATTGTTCATTGGAATATCTTCTCTCAACTTAAATCCAAGGTGATTGTCCTGCTTGTTCTACAACACCCCTGACCAACCTATCGGACAGTGAGTGCTTCACAAATAAGAACTATCCGAAATATCCTGTTATTGAAGTTGGCAATAATTTGTTCCTTTGCTTGAATCTGACCAGCCAGGTTGCCACTGTTTATAAGCGAGCCACCCATACTCTTCGACCTTAACTTCTAGGCGGAGCCACTCTATCTGCGAAGCCCACAAGGGAAGAGTAGTTTCAGGCTGGAATTCAATCGGAACCTGGGATATATTTTTAACTGTTAAACCTTCGGTATCAAAAGGACCGTATGTAGCTGTATCAAGGTTTTCAGGATTGGGGTATTGAGGATTTTCCAGACTCCACCAATTTCCTTGATTAATTTTGAACTGAATGTGACTACTAACCTCATAGGTAACATCGTTAATCCTGATTCCTAAATTGGTATCAGTACCTGTTGATAGTCCTTCCCCAGTATGAATAATGACTCTAACTTGAGTGATACTGGCATTAAAATTGAACTTATATTCACCGTCAAGCCAGTTAACTACTATCTCTTCGGACACGTCAGTTGGCCATGTCAATGTGGGGTTGGGGTTAGGGGACTTCGGTAGTTTTTGACATACAAAAGCAACTATCTGCATTCCATCAAATTGAATTAAATTGGAACCAGAGAGAATGGCATTCTTTAGAGAGAATGGTCCCCAATAAACTGGTTTCCCTGCTTCGATGTCCTGCATCACTGCTGCATTTTGTTCCGAGTCAACTAACTCAATGTTCAGATTACGAGCAACCACGAGAGAGGTTACATAAGCTGGTAGGCTTCCCTTCGGGGACTCGTCACCATCAGAAAGTGGCTCTCTTTGATCAGACCATTGCCAAAATCGACTGTCAAAAATGCTTGAACTCATCCAGGGGCGCACTACCTGCACTTGGATTAATTCTACTGTCAGCTGTGAAATTAGCAGATTTACTTTGAGTGGGTCAGTTGGAGATTCATCACTAGAGCATAATTCCTCAGTGGCAACTGTTTTACCAAAATCTGATGTTTCGAGTTCCCTAAAGTCCAAGCTCAGTTGCTGCCAATACTCTTGAGCACCAAGTTTATCAAAAGAAGGGGGATAAAAATAAGTCCAATAAAAATCTTTATTTTCTAAATCCGTTAACTTCGATATCTCAAATTTTTCTATCCATTTTTCCCACAAAAGTTGAGGATTACGTTTACCAATTTGCTCAATAAAAGCTAATGCTTTATCAACTTGATTTTTATACCCTTTAGTAATCCATTTTTTGCGAGCTGTTTCGACTCGTCGCTGGTAAAATTGTTTATTCAATTCCCATTTTTGCTGTGCTTCTGGATCTGTTGAATTCCTAGCTGCTTGTTGCAAGGCGTGATACTCAGATTCAGCCTGCATGAATGCTTGCTGATATTGCTTATAAGCTGCCAAAAAAGAAGAATCAACGATGGTGGTACGTGTTCCCAGCAAGTCTGTTATTTCTTGCTTTTGATGGATGAAATTGCTGGCGTTTTCAAATTTATTAATTTCATTTGGGCTGGGTTCGGAAGAGGCTAGGACTGCTTGGTCTAGGATAGTTTGATACTCTTGCCAAAGTAAGCCTCCATCTGATGACCAACAACTTCTAAGGTCAGGGATACGGTTAACCAAGTGAGCATAGTTAGAGGCCATCATGATGGCTTCATCGCGAGTAAGGTTTGACTTGTTGGGTGCAAGATTAAACTCTAAATCCTGTAGTGAAATCGGCAACCCGGGCATGAGGAATGCTACAAAAGTTTTTCCGGTAGGACTTAATCGCGAATCTGTTTGAGTGAGAAAAGCTTCAATTTTTGCTAGGAGCGCAGCTACGCTCGGATTTTTATTCATATAAAAATTTTCCTACCATATTGGACTTTGGACAAATAGGTTTTTTAAACTGCTTATAGCACTAGTATTGTCAATTATGACCCTGGACTAGTGCTGATAAGCATTGTGTCAAAAGCCCCACACCATAACTTGTGAAATCTATGGACTTAAGAGAACACTCTCAAATCGACGTTCGTCAGAGTGTTGTCTATTAGGTTAAAACGGCTTATGTCCAGTCTGGAATGCTGGGGTCAGGATTTGGTGCTTTTGGTAGAAGGGCACACCGGAAGCCAATAATTTGCATACCAGAAACTCGCAATTCTTCAACTGTAGGTTTAGACTCAAATTTACGCTCACCTACTCGGCGAGTATAACTTCCACCTAGGCGGAAAGGACCGAAGCGAACTCCTCCACCAGCTTTTATTGTCTTAGTGTAAGTGCTTCCAGCTTGGTGAAGTTCATCAAAATCCACTTCCAGATTCCGCACAAAAATAACAGATGTAGTATAAGCTGGTAGCTTACTATCCTTACTAGGGGGACGCTTACCATCAGAGAGAAAATCATTGTTCCTGAATCGCCATCCTTTACTCTTGAGAAAACTTGGTGAGAGCCATGGTCGAGAGATCGGAACCTCAATCAGCTCACATTTCATCTTGAAGTTGGAAACGTCAATTTGATGCTTAGTCTCCTTGGTTTGCCCACTGGTTGATGCACCTGCACCAAATAAGCCAAATGAGACTGAGGCTCCCCCAGACCAACCATTTACCTTACTTTTTCCATAGCTGGATACATTATTTTCAGCAAAGCTAAATTCTGTCCACCGCTTTTGAGTAAAGTCACCAGGAATCAGGGAAGTGAAGTAGAAAGAGCTACCACTTCTGGGGTTTTCCATTTTGGCATTTCGGAATAACTCTTGCCACCTATCTTTTAGAAATGTGGCATCTCGCTGAGTAATCTGCTCAATGTGGTTTTGGGCAGCCTCAATGGTGTTTTTAAACCCTCTTGAAACCCAGGTTTTGTAAGCTGTGCTCACTCGACGGCGGTAGACTGAGGAATTTAGAGCCCAAGACTGCACATCTTCCCGGCTATCACTGTTGAGGGCACTAATGCGTGCATTATTATACCCAATGAAAGCTTCATCGTAGCCTTGCATTTTCTCCATGTATGCTTCCAGCATAGGAGAGTCCACTGTGACTTCTTCGTAAATGGGTTCAAAATTATCATCAACTCCAACTATTTGCCTTTCTGTGGTGGTCAAAAGTTTTTGAGCATTTTCTAACTTTCTTTTCTCACTATCTGTGAGAGGATAGCTCGCCACCTGGCTCATCAGCAAAACTTCATCGTAAACATCCCACAACAAAGTTCCATCTTGCTTGAATGCGGTAGCTTGTTGCTCGCCGTCATAAATCCCTGAAACATCAGGAATAAAATTAACCAAGTTAGCAAAGTCTTGAGCTTCGTCTAACACCTCATTGATGTCTTGACCACCTAGTACTCCTTTGTAGGCGAATTCAAGATCTTCTTCTTCCCAAGGAATGCCAGGACTACACCAGGCAAAAAAATCATCTCCCGCGTTGACTGGTGTATTACTGTCTCCTGCGGTAAGCGTCTGGTAAAGCTTTCCCAGAAGAGCCCGCATTAAATCTTCGTTGTTAGTTGCCATAGTGAATCTCTATGAATTTAGAAAAGGAGTTCATACAGATTGAACTCTTAACTACGATGTTGCTAAAGCTCTCTGGAATTTGACGGTACCCGAAAGGGTACTCTTTCTCTCCACCTTCTCCAGGTTTCAGTTGGACCAAGCCGCCTGAGGGGGTGACAACAAGGCTAAACAGCAGACAGGTTTTAGGGTGAAGGGGTTTGGGGTGTGGGGAAAATAGAAGCGAAAAACGAGTTACCTCAGCTTCAACTGTCCCGTCTTGATGCAGTCGCTAACTGCATCAAGACAAAGTGAGCGTTTAAAATACTCGCCGCCTAACCCACCCAGGGTAAGCGCAAGAAAAAATTGCTCATATGACTGGTTAAACCTGACGTCAAGAAGTCAGGTTTAACCAGTCCCTTAAAAATTCCACATCACTGGATTATCATCTAAATGGTCTGTAACCAACCGTCCAATCTGATCAATGTCTTGTAGCTCATCAGCAGATAGCTTAACCTCAACAGCTTGAGCATTTTGAATAGCTTGGGCACTATTTCGGAATCCTGCGATCGCATTAGTTTGTGGCTGAGACATCAACCATGCCAGAGACAACTGAGCCAGGGTACACTGATGACGCTCTGCAATTGGTCGTAGCTGAGCTAATGCTTGCTGTGCTCGTTGATAGTTATCACCGTTGAACAACTTATTTTTGCTGCGATGATCCCCTTCCTGAAACTTGTGCTCTCGACCAAACTTGCCAGTTAATAATCCCTGAGCTAAGGAAGAATAGGCAATAATCGAGATATTGTGCTCTACACAGTAAGGCATAGCATCTTGCTCCACCTGACGCCAAAACAGAGAGTAGGGAGGCTGCAAGCTATCAATTCGTCCGTACTGAGAAGCTTCTGCTAACTGGCTGCGGGAAAAATTGGAGACTCCAATTGCCCGAATTTTGCCTTGCTCTTTCAACCTATTGAGAGCACTCATGGTTTCCTCAATTGGCACTACCTCACTTCCAAAGGTGCCAGAAGGCCAGTGAATCTGGTAAAGGTTAGTAAACAGCTAGAGAAAATGTCGCAGAGTCTACCAAAAACTCTGATTATTTGTTAGACTTAAATTAGGGTAACACCGACAGGGATTATTATGTAACTTAAATTAAAGCCGAAAACCAAGGGTTTAATAGTTGCGGTTACATCCCGGTGTTAGACTTTTTTGACATTTTTAT